>NZ_JBEJGX010000003.1:3600000-3900000 GCF_040253635.1 Streptomyces sp. Edi2
GTTCTCGAAGCAGAAGACCTGCTCCACGCCGGGGAGCTGGGAGAGCTCAGCGGTGCGGTCGGTCCACGCCTCCAGGACCAGGGCGGCCTGCTCCTCGGTGAGGTCGGCGAAGGAGGCGTCGTGGTCGGAGGTGAAGCAGACGACCTCGCAGCGGCCGCTGTCGCCGGCGAGGGAGGGGAAGCGGTTCTCGAAGACGGCGACGTCGTAGTCGGCGGCGGGGATCTCGGAGCAGCGGCCTTCGCGCGAGGGGCACAGCGGGCACTCGTCGGCCGGGGGGTGGTAGGTGCGGGCCTGGCGGTGCGAGGCGATGGCGACATGGTCGCCGAGGAGCCGGTCGTGGCGGATCTCGGAGGCGGTGGCCACGGGGTCGAGGGGACGCCGGTCGACCGCGTCGCGTACGACGTCGTCGCGCGCGTCGTAGTAGATGAGCTCCCTGCCGTCCGCGAGCCGGGTCGACGTCTTCTTCACGGGAGCTCTCCTCACCCTCCGAGCAAACACAAACAAACACAATGAAGCACAACTAAACAGCCGCGTCAACGCCGGGCGCGCGGGCGCTTGCAGGGCGGCATACGGGGCGACGTGCGGGCAGACATTCCCGGCATTCCACTCACCCCGATCACGAAAGCGCAACTGAACCAAACAAAAGTATTCAGTTTCCCGAGGTCCGCGCGTAGCTTTTTGTGCGTTCCGATCGCACAAAGATGTGTCCGCCGGGGGCCGTGCTCCCGGACCCCCGCGAAATGAGTCGCCCATGATCACTCTGGCCGAGGGGCTACGGCTCCCCACAAACGGGCTCGATTACACGATCCTGGCCATCTACTTCGTCGTCGTCCTCGGCATCGGATTCGCGGCCAAACGCAGCGTGAAGACGAGCCTGGACTTCTTCCTCTCCGGGCGGTCGCTGCCTGCCTGGGTCACCGGCCTCGCCTTCGTCGCCGCCAACCTCGGCGCCACCGAGATCCTCGGCATGGCCGCCAACGGTGCGCAGTACGGGGCCTACACCGTGCACTGGTACTGGATCGGCGCCATCCCGGCGATGGTCTTCCTGGGTCTGGTGATGATGCCGTTCTACTACGGCTCCAAGGTCCGCTCGGTGCCCGAATTCCTGCTGCACCGCTTCGGGCCCTCCTCCCATCTCCTCTCCTCGGTCATCTTCGCCATCTCCTCCGTGCTGATCGCCGGCGTGAACCTCTACGCCATGGCGATCGTGCTGCAGGCGCTGCTCGGCTGGCCGCAGTGGGTCGCGATCGTCATCGCCGGCGTCTTCGTCCTGGCGTACATCACCATCGGCGGCCTGTCCTCGGCGATCTACAACGAGGTGCTGCAGTTCTTCGTCATCCTCGCCGCTCTGATACCGCTGACCATCGTCGGCCTCAAGCGTGTCGGCGGCTGGGACGGCCTGACCAGCTCCCTCAACTCCTCACACGGCGACGCCTTCCTGACCGCCTGGAAGGGCACCGGCATCGGCGAGGCCAACCCGCTCGGCGCGAACTGGCTCACCATCGTCCTCGGCCTCGGCTTCGTGATGAGCTTCGGCTACTGGACCACCAACTTCGCCGAGGTGCAGCGCGCACTGTCCGCGAAGAACCTCTCCGCCGCCAAGCGCACCCCGCTGATCGCCGCCTTCCCCAAGATCTTCATCCCGCTGGTGGTGGTCGTCCCCGGTCTGATCGCGCTGGTCATGGAGCCGACGCTGGGCAAGTCCAAGGACGGGCTGCAGTACAACGACGCGATCCCGGTGCTGATGCGGGACCTGCTGCCCAACGGCGTACTGGGCATCGCGGTCACCGGTCTGCTGGCGGCGTTCATGGCGGGCATGGCCGCCAACGTCTCGTCCTTCAACACGGTCTTCACCAACGACATCTGGGCGGCGTACCTCAAGAAGGGCCGCGAGGACCGCTACTACCTCAAGACCGGACGCGTGGTCACCGCGGTCGGCGTGCTGATCGGCATGGGCACGGCCTTCATCGCCTCGTCCTTCAGCAACATCATGAACTACCTCCAGACGCTGTTCTCCTTCTTCAACGTGCCCCTGTTCGTCGTCTTCATCATCGGCATGTTCTGGAAGCGGACCAGCGCAGCGGCCGGCTTCTGGGGCCTGCTCTCCGGCACGGTCGCCGCGATGGTCAACTACTTCTGGCTCTACAAGCAGGGCATCATCGCGATCCCCTCCGAGCAGGGCGCCAACTTCGTCTCCTCGATCGTGGCGTTCGTGGTCGGCGCGCTGGTGATGGTGCTCGTCACCCTGATCACCAAGCCCAAGCCGGCCGCGTCGCTGGCCGGCCTGGTCTACGGCTCACGGTCTCCCGGCATGGAGGAACTGCCGGCCGAGGGCGACGACGCGTGGTACCGCAAGCCGGCCCTGCTGGGCTGGGGCGCGGTCGCCCTCGCCGCCGTCTGCTACATCCCGTTCTCCTTCTGAACCTGCCTGAACCAGCGGAGTTGACGCACCATGAGTGACTACCAGCACGAGGTCGAGGAGCTGGAGCGCGAGTCGGCGACCGCCGCGCGGCTCTTCGACGTACGGCGCATCATCGGCGGCCTGTTCGTCGTCTACGGGGTGATCGTCACCATCGCCGGCCTGACGGCCTCGGACGCGGACCTCAAGAAGGCCCAGGACATCAACATCAACCTGTGGACGGGCCTGGGCATGCTCGCCCTCGGCCTCTTCTTCCTCATCTGGCTGAAGCTGCGACCGGCCGTCCCGCCGACGGCGGAGGAACTGCAGGCGGGAATCGAGGAGGGGCCCGCGGAGGGCTGAACCGGGTGTTGTGACTGCGGGGACGGGGCCGGATCGTCCTGAACCGGGCGTTGTTACTGCGGGGACGGGGCCGGATCGTCCTGATCCGGCCCCACCGTGGCCCCCTCCGCTGTCCCCGTCCCCGTCCCCGCCACCGAGGCACGCGCGGCGCGTCCGCCCGCCGCCCGGTCCAGCAGCCCGGTGCGCGCCGCCAGGGCCGCAGCCTCCAGCCGTGACCCCACCTCCAGCTTCATCAGCACCCGCTGCACATGCGTACGCGCCGTACTCGGCGCAATGTCCATCCCCGCCGCGATCAGCCGCGTGTCCTCGCCGTCCGCGACCCGCATCAAGACCTCGACCTCGCGCGGGGTGAGCAGTTCCAGCAGCCGCGCCCCCTCGTCGTCCGGCTGCGCCGCGGGGTGCAGCAACTCCTCGAAGGCCTGCTGCAACAACTGCGGCGCCACCGCCGCCTCCCCCGCCCGCGCCTTCATCATGGCGCGCTCCACACCCTCGATCCGCTCATCGTTACGGACGTACCCGGAGGCCCCGGCCGCGAAGGCGGCGGCGATCCCGCGCGGGCTGGGGACCGGCCCCAGCACCACCACAGCGACCTGCGGCCGCTCCTTCTTGATCCGTACGACCGGGTCGAAGGCGCCGGGACGGGCCGGTGCGGCAGTCCCCAGCAGGCACACCTCGGGCGCCCGGCTCACCACCAGCTCCGCGGCCCCGGCGCTCGGCGCGGCCGCCGCCAGGACGCGGTGCCCGCGCAGCTTCAGCGCCGAGGCGAGCGCCTCCGCGAGCAGACGATGATCGTCCACCACCATGAGCCGCACGCCCATCGAGCAACCCCCTCCACCCCGGCGGGCCCGGCGCGACCCCTACCGGGCCGCTCGTCCCCGGGAAGCTACACGCTCGGCTGCAATACCGCGCCCCCTACCGGGAAGAAGCCCCCGGAATGCTGGAATCCCGGCCAATCTGGGCCGGTTGCTGCTGTTGGGGGCGGGGGCGGGCCGTCGGTTCGACTCACCGGGCGGGGCAGGCGGGGGCACTTGGCCCGGGTGCAAGACACTCAACCTTGTTGAAGCCACAAAGAACCAGTGGCCGGTTTCCACCGAAGTGCCTTTGCCGGCACCGTCACTGTCATTGCCGTATGCGAAAGTGGGTTCGGTAGTTGAGCGGAAATCGGGGGAGGAGAGCTCCGTCATGTCATTGACCGACGAAGTAGCGGCGGCTCACGCAGGACATCCGAATCCGGCCGCCCTGGTGGGTGAGTTGCGGCGGACATCGGTATTGGTGCCGCTTGTCAATGACTCTCTCATGTCGGCCGAGTTGACCGGTATTCGTTGGTTGTATGCCTTCTCCGACGAGGAGGAACTGGCCCACTTCGCCGCGTCGCGGGGCGCCGGCCCCGAGACCGAGCTGCCCTACGTCCGCACGGTCGGTGCGCGTCTCCTGGATGTCGTCATCCCCGCCATCGAGGGCCCTGCGGGCGTGGTGCTGGACGCGGGCAGCGAGCAGGTGATGGTATTTCCGCCGGTCAGCGGCATCGTCCCGGACTCCGTGGCGGTCGATCTCGCCGAGCCGGGCCCAGTCGAAAGCGGACTAGGTACGCCCCTGGCCGGGGGTGCGGCATGACATCCGTGGAGGGCTACGAGCTCGATCCGGCCGCCCTGAAGCAGGTCACCAAGGGCATCCATGATGCGATCGCGGAACTGAAGGAACTGGGCTTCGACACCAGCGCCCAACTCGGGCAGGGATTCGACAAGCTGGCTCTCTCCGGTATGGAGAGCGGACACGCCGGTGTGAGCTCCGTATTCGATTCGTACTGTGAGCGCTGGGGCTGGGGCGTTCGCCTGCTCATCCATGAGGCCAACGAATTCGCGCGCCGTCTTGATCTGACGGCCGGGCTTTATCACGAGCAGGAGCAGTACGTTTCGACGACCCTGAAGGTCGGGGCGAATGCCTTGCTGATGGGGGACCCGACGATGACGGAGGAACGGCTGAAGCACCGGACGTGGGAGCAGGTCCGCGACGACAACGCCATCACCCAGTTCGACGACGCGGACTGGGACCCCACCTCGGCCAGGTCCCTCAAGGCGTTTCAGGAAGTCAAGCAAGCGGCGCACCAGACGGGCGAGGACTTCAGAACGTCCAAGTGGGCCGGCGACGCGGACCACAACTGGGCCATGCGGCCGCTGAAATGGTCCCGCGACAGCCAGGCGCAGGCCAACGACCACGACGGATCCTGAATCTCCGTCGCACAACCACTACTGCACATCGACCACTGCACGTTGGTCATCGCACGTTGACTGCTGCACATCCGCTGCTGCACAGCACCACTGGGGGTAAGAACCGATGGGCCTCGGCGACATTCTCGGGGACGTCAAGGACGGCATCAATTCCACTGCCGACAAGATCGGCAATGCCGTCGATGGCGCAAAGGAGGCGGCCGGCGAGGCCGTCGACTACACCACGGACAAGACCGCCGACGTTCTCGACGCCTTCGGTGCGGAGGGCGCGGCCAAGTCCGTCCGCTCGGCCGGTGACGATGTCGCGGATGCGCTGGGCGCGCAGGTCGCTGAGCGGCAGCTGGGCGAGAGTGACGATCCCAAGGAACTGGTCCACGGCGACGTCGCGAAGATCAATGAATCCGCCGCGCACCTGAAGGACTTCTACGCGGCCTTCGAACGCGTCGGCCAGGGGATCCGCAAACTGGACGCCGGATCCTGGAAGGGGAAGGCCGCCGACAGCTTCCACGAGAAGTTCGACGCGCACCCCAAGCAGTGGATGCGCACCGCGGATGCCTGTGAGTCGGCGTGGAAGGCCCTCGATTCGTACGCGGAGACGGTCTCCTGGGCGCAGAAGAAGGCGCAGTCGGCCATCGACGCGTGGGAGGCGGCCGAGGCCAAGAGCAAGAAGGCGTACGACGCCCACCGCCACAAGGTCGATACGTACAAGGCGAAGGCCAAGGCCTATAACGCCGCGGTGGACCAGGGCTCCGACCCTGGGCCCAAGCCCGACGATCCCGGCGACTTCGTCGACCCCGGTGACCATGGCCGCGAGGCAGCCATGGAAATGCTCAAGAACGCCCGCAGCCAGCGCAACGAGGCGGCCGCGAAGGCACAGCACGCCCTCAAGGGCGCCCTGGAGCACGCTCCACAGGCACCGAAGTTCACCACTGAGGCATCCCTCGACACCGTCGACGGCCTCGCGGCCGGCAGCATGAACCTGATGCATGTCGTCGGTGGTATCGGCAAGGGCTTCGTCGAAACAGTCAATCTGGCCCGCACGCTGAACCCGGCGGAGCCGTACAACCTCGCCCACCCCCATGTGTACCTGGCCAACGTCGCCAAAACCGGCCTCGGCCTGGCCAGTTCCGCCGCCCACCCCGGCCGCATGGTCAAGGGGATGCTCGGCGACGGCTGGGGCAGCGACCCATGGGATTCAACCGGGACAGTCATCGCCAACGTCATCGGGGGCAAGGGCGTCGGCGCCATCGGCAAGGGCATGGTGAAGGGGGGAGCCAAGAGCGCGGTCAAGGGGGCCGCACGGACAGCCGTCAAGGACGGTGGCAAGCGCACCGTCCTTGACCGGGCTCGTACCGCCTGGTGCAAGACCTTCGGCAACGACCCCATCGACATGGCCACCGGCCGGATGATCCTGCCGCAGACCGACATCACCCTCCCCGGCAGCCTCCCCCTCACCTTCACCCGCACCTTCGAGTCGTCCTACCGCACCGGCCGCTGGTTCGGCCCGACGTGGATGAGCACCGTCGACCAGCGGCTGGAGATCGACGCCGAGGGGGTCATCCTCATCGGCGAGGAGGGCAACTTCCTCCTCTACCCGCACCCGGCCGTAGGCGTGGCCACCCTCCCCACCGAGGGCGACGGCCACCCCCTGGAGCGCACCCCGGACGGCGACTACCTCCTCACCGACCCGGTCACCGGCACACGCCGCTACTTCACCACCTACACCGAAGACCTCGCCGTCCTCGACGAGATATCTGACCGCCACGGCAACCACCACACCTTCGACTACACCGAAGACGGCACCCCCGCCGCCATCACCCACAGCGCCGGCTACCGCCTCCTGCTCACCACCGACGAAGGCCGCGTCACCGCCCTCCACCTCGCCGGCGCAGCCCCCGACGGCTCCGACCAGCTCCTTATGACGTACGGCTATGACGACGCCGGCACCCTCATCACCACCACAAACTCCACCGGCCTCCCCGTTCACTTCACCTACGACGAGCACGGCCGCATCACGTCCTGGACCGACACCAACAGCAGCAGCTACACCTACGTCTACGACGACCAGGATCGTTGCACGTCACAGGGCGGAATCGAAGGCCACCTGCGCGCCCACTTCACCTGGGGCGACCCCAACCCTGAAACAGGCCTGCGCACCAACCTGCTCCACAACTCCCAGGGCGACGTCACCCGCTACGAGGTCAACGAACGACACCAGATCGTCGCGGAGACCGACCCCACCGGCTCCACCACCCGCACGGTCCGCGATACCAAGCACCGAGTCCTATCCACCACCGACCCGTTGGGCCGTACCACCCGCTTCACCTACGACGACGAGAGCCGCCCCACCGCGGTCATCCTCCCTGACGGCGCCACCTCCACCACCACCTACGACGCCAACGGCAACCCGATCAGCACCACCGGTCCCGACGGCGCCACCTGGACCCACACCTACGACGCCAACGGCAACCGCAGCTCCACCACTGACCCGGCTGGCGCCACCACCACCTACACCCACGACGCACTAGGCAGCATCGCCTCCATCACGGATGCTCTCGACAACACAACGCGCCTCTACTGCGACGGGGCGGGCCTCCCCCTCTCCGTCACGGACCCACTCGGCGCCACCACCCACTACCGCCGTGACGCGTTCGGCCGCGTCACCTCCATCACTGACCCCCTGGGCGAGACCACCCACATGGTGTGGACCGTCGAGGGAAAACTCGCGGCCCGCATCGATGCGTCCGGCGCCACCGAGGAGTGGACGTACGACGGTGAGGGCAACCGCCTCACCCACACCGACACCCTCGGCCAGACCACCCGCTTCGAATACACCCACTTCGACCTGCTGACGGCCCGCACCGACCCTGACGGCGTCCGCCACGAGTTCCACCACGACACGGAACTACGCCTCACCCACGTCACCAACCCTCAGGGCCTGACCTGGAACTACACCTACGACGGTGCTGGCCGCCTGGTCTCCGAATCGGACTTCGACGACCGAGCCCTTACCTACACCCACGACCCGGTCGGTCGGCTCGCCACCCGCACCAACGCCCTGGGCGAAGTCACCACCTACACCCGCGACCCCCTCGGCCGCATCACCGAAAAGAACGTCGCGGGTCTTGTCACCACCTACACCCACGACACCTCAGGTAATCTCCACCAGGCCGCCAACCACGACGCCACCGTCACCTATACCCACGACATCTTGCGCCGCGTCACGTCCGAGACGGTCAACGGCCGCACCATGACGTTCACATACGACGCCCTGGGCCGCCGCACCTCCCGCACCACCCCCACTGGAGCGGTCACCACCTGGACGTACGACGCTGCGGGGCGAGAGACTGGCCTGAACGCCGGGGGTCGCAGCATCACGTTCACACGCGATGCTCTAGGCCAAGAACTGTCCCGCACCCTCGGCGACATTACCTTCACTCACACCTACGACACTCTTGGCCGCCTCACCGACCAACACATCACCGCGACTGCGCACACCGTCCAGCACCGTGCCTACACCTACCGTGCGGATGGCTACCTCACCGGCATCGACGACCACCTCAACGGGGCACGCCACTTCGAGCTTGATGCTTCCGGCCGGATCACCACTGTTTCCGCCCGGAAGTGGACAGAGTCCTACGCCTACGACGAAGCCGGCAACCAGACGCATGCCACCTGGCCCGACCGACACCTGGCTCCCGAGACCCGAGGCGAGCGCACCTACACAGGTACACGGATCACCCGAGCAGGCACCGTCTGCTACGAATACGACACCGCCGGCCGGACAACAGTGCGCCGGAAAGCCCGCTTGTCGCGAAAGCCCGACACCTGGCGCTACACCTGGGACGCTGAAGACCGCCTGATTGCGTGTACCACTCCGGATGGTGCTCTCTGGCGCTATCTCTACGATCCATTCGGACGGCGCACTGCGAAGCTACGCATGGCCGAGGAGGGGCAGCGCATCGCTGAGCGGGTTGACTTCGCCTGGGACGGCACCACCCTGTGCGAGCAAACCACTTTTGTCCACGGCGGCGTCTCGCATACAACGCTCACGTGGGATCACCATGGACTGACCCCTCTGGTTCAGCGTGAATGCCGCAGCGCGGTCCACGCCACGCAACATGAGGTGAACGAGCGGTTTTTCGCTATCGTCACCGACCTCGTCGGGACGCCCACTGAACTACTCGACGAGGCCGGGGCCATCGCTTCCCGGACGCGTACGACAATCTGGGGTGCCACAGCCTGGAGCACAGGCGCCACCGCTTACACCCCATTCCGATTTCCCGGACAATATTTCGACCCGGAAACCGAACTTCACTACAACTATTTCCGTTCCTACGATCCCGAAACTGCTCGTTACACCACCCCGGATCCACTCGGGCTCGCCCCGGCACCCAATCCCAGAGCCTACGTTCATAACCCCCACACTTGGACGGATCCTCTCGGGCTCAAACTATGCGAAACGGCAGGATCCAGTGGCGTTCCCTCTGGGCATGGAACAGTGCGCTGGGATGTAGACATGAACCACGCCACAATCCGAGTGGAGGGAAATGGAAGATACATGGAAACTGAACAGATCATCCCAAACTGGGATGGAGTGGGAAGCCCGAACGGTCTTCCCACAACTGGGGCAGGCGCTCAAAGCCTCGGTCCGAACGTGGTCGAACGCACCTTCCATGTTCCTGACGTGAACGCCGCGGTCGACGCCCAGTTGAGGACAATCAACGCAAAGCTTGGCGATTATAGCCTCATGCGCAACAATTGCGTTACGTACTGTGTGGACATATTGAGATCCGGCGGAGTGGATATCCCGCCGGGCGCAAGAGGTATGCTCGTTCTCAAAAAAATGCTGAAAGATTAGGAGGTATGGTGCGCGCGGAAGAAGTGAAGCCGAATGAAGTTCTTGCCGAGATCATCCTGAGTAAAAAGGTTGGGACGAGCCATGTTCGACTGGCTGGTGACCTGATCTCAGTCGATGCACAGCTCAGCATGGCCGCGGTAGAAAGCGGCGGTCTGCCGCTGGAGCAGATGGCCGATATCGCTGAGGCCGTATTGCCGTTGGAGGAGGCCTTTATTCAAGCGTGGGAAGAGGTTAATTCTGAACCCGGTTTCGAAGAATCGTTTCCCAAGCTGAAGGAATTGGAACGCGTGCTGAGGAACGCAGTGGAGGGGATTATCGAGATCGCGCAGAGGCATCAGCTTTCAGTTAGTCGGACGCACCTCGACTGAGTCACTGTGCCCTGTTGAACTTGTGGCCTCGACCAGTACAAAGTCCGCCGCCGTCAGGGCTGGTGCCGGTGCGGAAGTCTGCGTGGTGGTGGCCCGCCTAGTTTCCGCAGCCAGGGCCCACGGCGCCCCAACCACCCACACCGTCAACTGTCCCGCTGGCAGGTACGGCGCCAAGCCACCGCCCGCCGCTACTGGTGCTGGTGCTTTGACCCTGTTGGTTCGCCTGATTGGTGGCCGTGGCGGTTGGAGATGCGATGACATCCGGTCCGACCGCGGGAGGCGCGGTGGCCGAGCCTGTCCAGGTGTGCAAACTGATCGGCCAAGAAGGGCAGCGGCTGCAGCAGGTCGTGCTCCGGAGCAGCACCAGTTCGGCGCGGTTCCGGCGCACGACGATGCTGCTGGCCTCGACCCGTGGGAACCGTCTCCCGGTGATCGCCAGCTGGTGCAGGCCGGCGAGGACACCGTCCGCTGCGTCACGTCGGGCAGCACGGAACGCTGAAGTCGGCGGCCTTGGCGGTATCGGCCCCCGCGGCCACCAGCTCGGTGCCGCTGTCCACCACATCATGCCGGTGCGCCGCGGCCTTGGCGGCCGCATGCTTGGCCCGCTGCCCGCGATGGAACTCCCTGTCACATCACGAGCGCGTGACCTGGATTGAGACCGTCTTTTGAAGGAGTGCGACGGACTTCGAGAGCCGTAAGACCGGAAACCACAGGGGACCAGGCGCCCTGGCCCATGAGCGGGAGGGATGTTTCCGACTTGTGGCCAGGCGTCAGCAGTCGGCGGGCACGCCAGATGGTGGGAACGGCTGGCGCGCCGAATCACTGGTGGAACGGGCACGCCTCGACCGTCAACAAGACGGGAAGACCACCGGCCCGCCCCACCTCCGTATATCTACGCCTCCTCAGCCAACTCCAACCACCGCATCTCCAGCTCATCCTTCTCCGTGCTCAGTTCGCGCAGCTGGGCGTCGAGGCCGGCGACCTTCTCGAAGTCCGTCGCGTTTTCGGCGATCTGGGCGTGGAGCTTGGTCTCCTTGTCGCCGATCTTGTCCAGCTGGCGTTCGATCTTCTGGAGTTCCTTCTGGGCGGCGCGGTTGACGGCGGCGGCCTTCTTGGGGGCTGCGGTCTGCTGGGTGGGGGCAGGCGTCGCGGCCTCGATGACCTGGCGGCGGCGGTCCAGGTACTCGTCCAGGCCGCGCGGGAGCATACGGAGGGTGGCGTCGCCGAGCAGGGCGTGGACGCGGTCGGTGGTGCGCTCGATGAAGTAGCGGTCGTGGCTGATGACGATGAGGGAGCCGGGCCAGCCGTCGAGGAGGTCTTCCAGCTGGGTCAGGGTCTCGATGTCGAGGTCGTTGGTGGGCTCGTCGAGGAAGAGGACGTTGGGCTCGTCCATGAGGAGGCGCAGGATCTGCAGGCGGCGGCGCTCACCACCGGAGAGGTCGCCGACCGGCGTCCACTGCTTCTCCTTGGTGAAGCCGAACTTCTCGCAGAGCTGGCCCGCGGTCATCTCGCGGCCCTTGCCCAGGTCGACCCGCTCGCGCACCTGCTGGACGGCCTCCAGCACCCGCAGCGTCGGGGGGAGTTCGCTGACCTCCTGGGAGAGGTACGCCAGCTTGACGGTCTTGCCGACGACCACGCGTCCGGCAACGGGCTGCGTCTCGCCCTGCGTCCAGGCCGCCTGGGCCAGCGCCCGCAGCAGCGAGGTCTTGCCGGCGCCGTTGACGCCGACCAGGCCGATCCGGTCGCCGGGGCCCAGCTGCCAGGTCAGGTGCTTGAGGAGGACCTTCGGCCCCGCCTGGATGCTGACGTCCTTCAGCTCGAAGACGGTCTTGCCGAGGCGGGAGCTGGCGAACTTCATCAGCTCGGCGTTGTCGCGCGGCGGCGGGACGTCCGCGATCAGTTCGTTGGCGGCCTCGATGCGGAAGCGGGGCTTGCTCGTACGGGCGGGGGCGCCGCGCCGCAGCCAGGCCAGCTCCTTGCGCATCAGGTTCTGCCGCTTGACCTCTTCGGTGGCCGCGATCCGCTCCCGCTCGGCCCGGGCGAAGACGTAGTCGCTGTAGCCGCCCTCGTACTCGTGGACATCGCCGCGCTGGACGTCCCACATCCGCGTACAGACCTGGTCGAGGAACCACCGGTCGTGGGTGACGACCACGAGGGCGGAGCGCCGGGCGCGGAGGTGTCCGGCCAGCCAGGAGATGCCCTCGACGTCGAGGTGGTTGGTGGGCTCGTCGAGGACGATCAGGTCCTGTTCGGCGATCAGCAGCTTGGCGAGCGCGATGCGGCGGCGCTCACCGCCGGAGAGCGGCCCGATGACGGTGTCCAGGCCCTGGGTGAAGCCCGGCATGTGCAGATCGCCGAAGAGGCCGGTCAGCACGTCGCGGATCTTGGCGTTGCCGGCCCACTCGTGGTCGGCGAGGTCGCCGATGACCTCGTGCCGGATGGTGGCGGCCGGGTCGAGCGAGTCGTGCTGGGTGAGGACGCCGAGGCGCAGCCCGCCGTTGTGGGTGACCCGGCCGTCGTCGGCGGTCTCCAGCTTCGCGAGGATCCGGATCAGGGTGGTCTTGCCGTCCCCGTTGCGCCCGACGACGCCGATCCGGTCCCCCTCGTTGACGCCGAGCGAGACACCGTCGAGCAGGGCACGGGTTCCGTACACCTTGCCGACGGCTTCCAGATTGACGAGGTTCGTGGCCATTCCGCTCCTGCACTTCTGCACTTCAGGTCGATCGACCTTCCCAGCCTAGTCGGCGTGGGGACGAGGACCGCCGGGAGATGAGTATCCGTACCGATGGCAGGAGCGGACGGCGGCCCTAGCGTCAGCGGCATGATCAACGACCAGGCTCCGGCCGCCCCTTCCGTGTCCGACACCGCACCGTCGGTGACCGGCTCCGCCGTGGGCCGCATCGTCGCCGGCCTGCTGGTGCTGGCGTTCGCCGGGGTGACCGGGCTGTTCGCGCCGTTTTTGGTGATGGCGAGCGACGGCTGCTCCGAGGATGACGCCCGCACGATCTGCTCCGTAGGCGCCCAGCAGGTCGTCGGCAACCTGCCGGTCATCGCCGCCTTCGTGGGCGCCCTGCTGGCTGTGGTGGGCATGGGCAGCAGGGGTGGCGTCAGCCGGGGCTGCCTTCTGGCGGCCCCGTTTCTGCCGGCCCTTGCCTGGGTGGTGTCGCTGGCCATCGTGGGCGCCTGAGACGCCGCGGCCCGCGTTGTAACGTGCCGTCATGGCACGGGACATGGGCATGGCGGGTACGGCGGGGATGGCAGGCGCGGCGGGTATGGCGGGCACGGCAGGCGCCGTAGGCCCGGACGGCTCGGACGGCTCGGACGGCACGGCAGTGGAGACGGTACGCGGGCTGGTCTACGGCCCGAGCGGGAAGCGGCTGGATGTCTATCGTCCGGCGGGGGTGGCAGGGCCGTCCGGGGACGCCTCAGCCTCCGGGAAGACCGGGGAGACCGGGGAGACCGGGGAGACCGGGGAGACCGGGCCCTCCGCCCCCGCGCCCACCGTTCTGCTCTGGCACGGCATCGGTCCGGACGAGCGGGACGTGCTCGAACCGCTGGCACGTACCGCGGCGGCGCGCGGGCTGCTGGTGCTCGTACCGGACTGGCGCTCGGACGCCGCGGACGGGGGCCGGGCGCACCTGCTGGAGTCACTGGCCTTCGTGCGCAGAGAAGCGGGCGGGCTGGGCGGCGACGGGGAGTCGTTCGTGCTGGCCGGGTGGTCGGCGGGGGCCGGGGCCGCGCTGGGGGTCGCCCTGCGTCCCGAGATCGTGGAGGGGTGGCGGCCGAGGGCGGTGGTGGGCCTGGCGGGCCGCTACGACCTGCCGGCGCGGACCACCGGGACCGCGCCGCTTGCCGATCTCGCCGAGGGCCGGGTCCCGGGCGTCCCCGTCCACCTCGTCCACGGCAGCCGCGACGCCGTCTTGGATGCCCGCTGCTCCCGCGATCTCGCCGAGGCACTGCGGGCGGCGGGTCGGGCGGACCGGGCGAAGCAGGCCGTGACCCTCCAGGAGCCGGAGACCGACCACGCCGGCGTGATCATGACCGCGTACGAGCCGGCGGCGGACCACTGCGTCCCGACGACCGCCGAACACGCCGTACGCTCAGGCCAGTTGGTGACCGGGGTGCTGGCCGAGGCCGCCGGAACCGGTGGCGCGGCGTAACGCTCCGGCCGCTCGTGCTGCCTCAGCAGCGCCAGCTCCTGCTGGACGACCAGGTGTTGAGTCTCCGTCGGCTGACCACCAAGGAACACTCCTCAGTGGTCAGCTCAGCGCCTTCTCGATGGCCTCGAAGATGTCGGCGTCGGTCTCCTGCTGCCAGGCCGGAAGGTCGGGCCAGTCCGCGACGTAGCCCGGCTTCGGGTCGTCGAAGTGCTTGAACATCTGAGCCGTCCAGCAGGTCGCGACGAAGCGCCCTTTCTGCTCCCGGGACAGCCTGGACGTGTGGCCGTCGCTGACCTCGACGAGCTGGCGTACCTGCTCGTAGACCGCCCCGGCAGCCTCGCGCTCCCACTGCGGGGTGTCGTCCCACGGAGTGACGTAACCGGCCTTCGGCTCCCCGGGGAAGTGCCGCCGCACTCCCGCAATCCAGGATTCCCGGAACAGTCGTGCACCCTCGGTCTGCGACATGCCATCCCCTTTCGTCACGGCGTGCTCAGCGTGGCGATCTCCGCCCCCAGCTCGGCCACGCGGTGATCGCGGCTCAGGGGGCCGAACTCGTCGCACAGGTCCCGGAGTCTATGGGCGATGTACCTGGAGAATGACACGCGAGCACACGCGCCCAGACTGCCAAGACGGCGTGCGCCTCAGCGGCGCCCGCCCCCACCGGATGACCAGGTGTTGAGTCTGCGCACGGACTCCTCCAGCTCCCGGCGCCGGGCGTCTTGAGCCGCACGCTGCCGCGCCTCCGCAGCAGTGACGTACGGCCGGACGAGGCCGCCGTCATCACCGCACAGTGGCAGCAGACCGGGCGGCACTCGGCGGACCCGTACGAGGCGCCGTCGACCGGCAACCGCCGGCGACCCTGCCGACGCAGCGAGCGCGCCGGTAGTGGTGGTCGCCCGATGCCCGCCCCGCCCCGGAAGTAACCAGCTCAGCAGCCCGCCGAAGGTTGCCCGGACGAGACCCGGTCCGCCGCTCAACGGGCCGCCGCCTTGCGCAGAACCTCGGCGAGCCGGCGGGCGGTGGCCGCGTTGCAGTTACCGAGGGCGACCAGCGAGACGCCGTAGATGCTCGCGAAGCCGGGCAGATCGACGCCGAGCGACGGCAGCGTGATGCCGTGGTGCTCCAGCGCGGTACGCAGCTCTTCGGCGCTTTCCTGTACGTCGTCGGGGTGGTCAGGGAGGGAGCGGTCGAGGGGCACGGAGCCCGCCTTTCTGTACGCATAGCAACGAACCGCTTACAGAGTGATGTGACGCGGCGTAGCGTGAAAGGGGTTTGGGCTCCCGGTCGCGGTCCGGGGAATGCGTGGTGTGACGTGGTGGAAATGCGGGAACCGCCGGGGCCTGTCCGCAACGACTGGGAATCAGCTACACGTACGGCGGTGAACCGTGGCACGACGCAAGGACATTGACGGCTCGGCGGGAGTCCCCACCTTTTACGGCGCGGAGCTGCGCTACCAGAGGGAGTTGGCCGGGCTCACGCTCTCGCAACTGGTCGAGGGCAGCTTCTACGGCCCGAGCCACCTCAGCGAGATCGAGCGCGGCGAACGGCGGATGCCGATGGAGTTGGCAGAGCACGTGGACAAGGTGCTGAAGACGGACGGCTTCTTCACGCGGCGCTGCGAGGACGTGCGGAAGGCGAGGCGGACCGGCCACGCCGAATACTTCGAAGGCATTTTGGAGGCGGAGAAGCGCGCGGAGACCATCGAGGAGTGGTGTCCCACCCTCGTCCCTGGGTTGTTGCAGACCGAGCCGTACGTGCGGGCGGTGGTGCGGGCGACTCACCCGCTGGCGCTCGACAACGAGGTGGAGGTCAAGGTCAGCGCCCGCACGGCGAGGGGCCACCTCTTCGAGAGTGACCACAAGACCCCCGAGTACTGGGTGGTCCTGCCCGAGTACGTGTGGCGCTGCCCGGTCATTCCTGCGGCCGAGATGGCCGATCAGCTCGATCGCATCGCGGAGCTGGCAAGGAGGCGCCGGATCGTTCCACAGGTCCTCCCGTGGAATTGCGGACCGCACCCCCTCATGACGGTGGGCTTGGCCAAGATCATGACCTTTGCAGACGCTCCGCCGCTTACCTACCTGGAATCGCAGTACAGCGGCGACACGATCGACGATCCGGCCCTCGTGAAGAGATACCGCAAGGCATACGATCGGCTCAGGGCCGCCGCACTCCCTCCTGAGGCGTCCCTGACCATGATCGAGGCGGCCGCAGAGGACTACCGAAGTGACAAACAAACGGATTGACTTGAGCACCGCCGTCTGGCGCAAGAGCAGCTACACCAACGGCGACGGCGGAGACTGCGTCGAGGTAGTCGACGACCTCCCCGGCATCGTCCCCGTCCGCGACTCCAAAGACCCACACGGCCCGGCAATCGTCTTCCCGGCCACCGCCTGGTCGACCTTCGTCGCCGCCGTCAAGAGCACCGGCCTGCCGGGCTCTTGAGCTTCGCGGGTGCTTGAGCCGCCCGGGCTCCCGATCAGAGCACCCGCGCCCCCGCCGCCGGCGCATCCGCCACCCGTACCTGGCGGCAGGTCCCCGATGCCAGCAGGGCCGCGGCCACTTCCTCCGCCGCCTGCGCGTCCTTGACCAGGAAGGCCGTGGTCGGGCCCGAGCCGGAGACCAGGGCGGCCAGGGCGCCGGCCGCGGTGCCCGCTTCCAGCGTCGCGGTCAGGGGCGGGCACAGGGACAGGGCCGCGGGCTGGAGGTCGTTGGTGAGGGTCGCGGCGAGCGCGGTGGCGTCGCCCGACTCCAGGGCGGCCAGGAGCTCGGGGGCCGCCTCCGGATCCGGTACGTCCGTGCCTGCCGTCAGACGGTCGAACTCGCCATATACGGCGGGGGTCGAGAGACCGCCGTCGGCGACCGCGAAGACCCAGTGGAAGGTGCCGCCGACGGGGAGGGGGGTCAGCAGTTCGCCGCGGCCGCGGCCCAGGGCCGCGCCGCCGACCAGGCTGAACGGTACGTCGCTGCCCAACTCGGCGCAGAGGGCGAGGAGTTCTTCGCGGGAGGAGTTCGTTGACCAGAGGGTGTCGCAGGCCAGGAGGGCCGCGGCGGCGTCCGCGCTGCCGCCGGCCATGCCGCCCGCGACGGGGATGTCCTTGGTGATGTGGAGGTGGACGTTCGGCTCGATGCCGTGGCGGGCCGCGAGGAGTTCGGCGGCGCGGGCCGCGAGGTTCGTGCGGTCCAGGGGGATCCGGTCGACGTCGTGGCCCTCGGCGGTGATCCGGAGGGTGTCGGCCGGGGTGGCGGTGACCTCGTCGTAGAGGCCGACGGCGAGGAAGACGTTCGCCAGGTCGTGAAAGCCGTCCGGGCGGGCGGCGCCCACCGCCAGCTGGACGTTGACCTTCGCCGGCACCCGGACGGTGATCGAGGTGGTGGTCGTCATGTCTGCTCTCCCCCGGATTCCTGCTCTGCCCCTGATGCTTGCTCGCCCCGTGCTGACGCCTGCTCTCCCCGTACTGGCGCCCGCTCTCCCCGTGACTGCCGGATGCCTGGCGCCCCGCCCGGTCCCTTGTGCTCGGCGATCCGCGCGAACTCCTCGACGGTCAGCGCCTCGCCGCGGGCCTGCGGCGAGACACCAGCGGCGACCAGTGCGGCCTCCGCGGCGGCGGCCGACCCGGCCCAGCCGGACAGCGCGGCCCGCAGCGTCTTGCGGCGCTGGGCGAAGGCGGCGTCGACGACGGCGAAGACCTCGTCACGGGAAGCGGTCGTCTCGATCGGCTTGGTGCGGCGCACCAGGGAGACCAGGCCGGAGTCGACGTTGGGCGCGGGCCAGAAGACGTTGCGGCCGATGGCGCCGGCCCGCTTGACCTCGGCGTACCAGTTGGCCTTCACCGACGGCACGCCGTAGACCTTGTTGCCGGGGCGGGCGGCGAGGCGGTCGGCGACCTCGGACTGCACCATGACCAGGGTGCGGTCGATGGTGGGGAAGGCCGCGAGCATGTGCAGCAGCACCGGCACGGCGACGTTGTAGGGGAGGTTGGCGACCAGCGCGGTGGGCGCGGGTCCCGGCAGCTCGGTGACGTGCATGGCGTCGCTGTGCACCAGCGCGAAGCGGTCGGCGCGCTCGGGCATCCGGGCCGCGACGGTGGAGGGCAGCGCGGCCGCCAGCACCTCGTCGATCTCGACGGCGATGACCCGGTCGGCGGCCTCCAGCAGCCCCAGGGTCAGCGAGCCCAGGCCCGGGCCGATCTCGACAACGACATCGTCGGCCCCGACCTCGGCGGTCCGCACGATCCGGCGGACGGTGTTGGCGTCGATGACGAAGTTCTGGCCGCGCTGCTTGGTGGGCCGGACGCCCAGCGCGGCGGCCAGCTCGCGGATGTCGGCGGCGCCCAGGAGGGGGCCGGAATCGTCGGTGGTGCTCTTGGTCATGCCAAAGCCTCGCTGCGCTCGTTCACCCGTGAAGCTTACGGCCGCAGACCGGCCACGGGCTCGCCCCCCTTCTGATGTAGAGCTTCTTGGCCCGGAAGGTCTGTTCCCGGGGGGAGGCGTCCTGCGGGCGCCCGTGGCCGCCGAGGGCTCGCCAGGTGGGTGCGTCGAACTGGTAGAGCCCGCCGTAGGTGCCCGAGGCGTCGACGGCGTGCGGCCGCCCGCCCGTCTCACACTGGGCCAGCGCATGCCAGGCGAGGTGGTCGGCGCCGCGCACGGAGGCCGGCAGCACCATGGTGCCGAGGTGCACGATCTGCGGACGGGGCGCGTGCACGACCTTGCTGTGCAGCCGCTTCGGCTTCTGCCGGACGCCGTTGACGGTGCGCACCCGGTAGGTGACCCGCCGCACCCCGGGCCGCCCCTGCTGGACGACCGACTGGACGCCGCGGGCCAGATACGGGTCGGCGCGCAGGATCGTACGGAAGGGCAGACGCTCCTCGCGGACCTCCTTGGAGCCGGTGATCCGCATTACGGAGATGGTCTGGCCGTCGCGCGGGAAGCTCTCCGGCGGCGCCGAGGTGGTGTCCTGGTCGCGCAGCGCGAGGCCGGCCTCGGCCAGCGCCTCGCGGACGGTGGCGGCGTTGGTGCGCACCCGGTGTTCCCGGCCGTCGGCGACGATGACCAGCGAGCGTTCGGTGCGGACCGCGAGCTCCATGCCGTGCTGCTCGATGCGCCGGGAGCGGTCCGCGGACAGCACGGCGCCCTCGGCCCGCACGCCGAGCTGGTGGAGCGCGCCGGCGACGGTATCCGCGGTGGTCCACACCTGGCGGCGCTGCCCGTCGATGGTCAGGACGACCGGGCGGCCGTGCCGGACGACGATCTCGTCACCGCTGCTGAGTCCGGTGCCGGGGGCGGGCGCGACGAGGTCGTGGGCGCCGATGTCGAGATGCTCGGCGGCGAGCAGATCACCGACGTCGCCGGCGAAGGTGTGCAGCGAGCGCGGGATGCCGTCGACGGTGAGCCGGACCGCCTTGTCGTGGACGACGAAGGCGGTGGTGCCACCGGCGAGGAAGACGACGACCAGCGCCTGCGGCAGCAGCCTGCGCAGCGCGTCGGGGCCCTCGGCGCGGCGTCTACGACGGCCGCGCGCGGCGCGGTGGCTGCTCTGCGAATGACTCACGGCGCGCTCCACATGCCACGGGATGCGGTTGACGGCCGGAATGTAGCGGAGTGTGGGTGACTCTCCAAAGTCGACCCGTTACGGAAAGTGTCCATCTGGAGGTGCGGCGCAGGTCTCCGGTGGTGCCGGAGGGCCGTCGGCGGGCGGTCGGAAGGACGCCGCGGGCCGGGCGGAAACCCCTCGGCGGCCGGCGGAATGCGGTGGCGTCCGTTCAGCATCCGAAGGCACGCGGGGGTGCCTCCGGATGCGTGTGGTCAGTGCCTGAAGGCCCCTGTCAGTACCCGAAGGCGCGGGCCGTGTTCGCGGCGACGGCGGTGGCCAGTGCGTCCTCGGTCATGGCTTTGACCTCTGCCATCGCCCGCAGCGTGACCGGAATGAGGTACGGGGCGTTGGCTCGTCCGCGGTAGGGGGCGGGGGTCAGGAAAGGGGCGTCGGTCTCGACGAGGACCAGCTCCGGCGGGGCGACGGCGAGGGCGTCGCGCAGCGGCTGGGCGTTCTTGAAGGTGACGTTGCCGGCGAAGGACATGAAGTAGCCGGCCGCGGCGCAGACCTCGGCCATCTCGGCGTCACCGGAGTAGCAGTGGAAGACGACCCGTTCGGGGGCACCCTCCTCGCGCAGGATGCGCAGCACGTCGTCGTGCGCCTCGCGGTCGTGGATGACCAGGGCCTTGTCGTGGCGCTTGGCGATCTCGATGTGCGCGCGGAAGGACCGCTCCTGGGCTGCCATGCCCTCGGGCCCCGTACGGAAGTAGTCCAGGCCGGTCTCGCCGACGCCGCGGACCTGCGACAGGGCGGCCAGTTCGTCGATCCCGGCGAGCGCGGTGTCCAGCGCGGCGTCGCCGCCCGCTTCCCTGGCACCCTGCCGCGACCAGCCTCCCCCAGCCCCGGGGGGCTGGGAGGTGCCCCCAGGATCACCCAGCACGATCCGCGGCGCCTCGTTGGGGTGCAGCGCGACGGTGGCGTGCACGCTGTCGTGCGCGGCCGCGGTGTCGGCGGCCCAGCGCGAACCGGCCAGGTCGCAGCCCACCTGGACGACGGTGGTGACGCCGACGGAGGCGGCCTTGGCCAGCGCCTCCTCCACGGAGCCGTCCTGCATGTCCAGGTGGGTGTGCGAATCCGCGACCGCCACCCGAAGGGGTTCGGGCAGCGGCGGCGGGGTGTTCTTGTCCTGCGGTGCCATGGCCGCGATCCTACGAGGGCCGCGGCACGGGCCTCACTTGCGGTGGTGCTGGAAGGGGTGCAGCAGGTCGGAGAGGTGCCAGTGGTGGCGTCCGGGGTCCTCGGCGGTGCTGCCGGCGTGGTCCGGGACGGCCCCGGAGGGTGCCGGTGCCGGTGCCTTCTTCCGCTCGCTGCCGTGCTGGCGCTGGTGCATGCTCGCGATCGCGTCGGAGACCATCGATACCTGGCCGGAGCGCATGATGCGTACGACGTTGCTGCCGCAGTTCAGGCAGGTGGGGCAGGTCAACGGGGACGGGACCCGCTCGCCGTCCGCGTAGTAGACGACATGTGTCTCGCCCTTGCCGTCGACCTGGTGGACTATCTCGTACGCCTGCTCCCAGCCGTGCCCGCACCTCATGCAGGCGAAGGAATAGGCCTCGTGCGCGGCGGCGTCCGGACGGGCGGCGGGGTGGTCTCCGCCGGTGGTCGAAACGCCGGTGGTCTTCGCGATCTCGCTCATGTGCGCGCTCCTCTTGTCCGCTGGACAAGGTCTTCGGGAACCGTTCGTCCCTCGTCCAGTGGACGCCTTCGGCGCGCACAATGCAGCCCTTGGCCGAGGCTATTGGCCCAGATTTGGCCGACGGTAGGAAAATCACCTCAACGCGCCGACCTGCGCTTTACCTTTCCGGTCAGCCGTTTACCTTCTGATGAGTCGCTTTTCGCCCGGGGCCGCGCATCAATTCTTCGCGGGGTTCCTCGCGGGGTGCTCCCCGAGCTTTACGCCGGGCCCTTCTCCGGGCCCTTCGCTGAGCCCTTCTCCGCGTTTTTCTCCGCGCTCTTCTCCGCGTTCTTCGCCGCGACCACCGCGTCGAAGACCTCCCGCTTGGGCAGCCCGGCGTCCGCGGCGACCGCGGCGATGGCCTCCTTGCGGCGCTCGCCGGCCTCCTCGCGGACCCGCACCCGGCGCACCAGCTCGTCGGCGTCCAGCTCCTGCGGCCCGCTCTCCGGGGCGCCCTCGACGACGATGGTGATCTCGCCGCGCACCCCCTCGGCCGCCCAGGGCGCCAGGTCGCCCAGCGGCCCGCGCTTGACCTCCTCGTACGTCTTGGTCAGCTCACGGCACACCGCCGCGCGCCGGTCGGCGCCGAAGATCTCGGCCATCGCGACGAGGGTGTCGTCCAGGCGGTGCGGCGCCTCGAAGTAGACGAGGGTGCGGCGCTCGCCTTCGACCTCGCGCAGCCGGGAGCGCCGCTCGCCGCCCTTGCGGGGCAGGAAGCCCTCGAAGCAGAAGCGGTCCACCGGCAGGCCGGAGACGGCGAGTGCGGTGAGTACCGCGCTGGGGCCCGGTACGGCGGTGACCTTGATGTCCCGCTCGACCGCCGCGGCGACCAGCCGGTAGCCGGGGTCGGAGACGGAGGGCATGCCGGCGTCGGTGACCAGGAGCACCCGTGCCCCGCCGGCCAGCGCATCGGCCAGCTCGGGCGTCCTGGCCGCCTCGTTGCCCTCGAAGTACGAGACGATCCGCCCGGTGGGCTGGACGTCGAGCGCCTGGGTCAGCCGGCGCAGCCGCCGGGTGTCCTCGGCGGCGATCACATCGGCGGCGGCCAGCTCGGTGGCGAGCCGCGGCGGCGCGTCCGCGATCTCCCCGATGGGCGTCCCTGCAAGTACCAGCGTTCCAGTCACCGTCCCATCCTCCCAGGAGGCCGCCGCGCCCCGATCCGTCGGTGTCCCCCGGTGGCGTCCCCACCGGTCCACAGGCCACTTCCCTACGATGGGCCGGGTGACGAGTGACACCACCGCGACCGACGCCACCGCGCAGCATGCCCCGGAGCCGGCCGAAGCGCCCCCCGTGTGGCAGCGGCGGCTGCGCCGCTTCGGGTACCCCGTCCGCGCGCAGGGCGATGTCCGCGCGCGGCTGGTGCCCGCCTTCCCCGAGCCGAGCGGTCGCCTGTGGGCGGTGTTCGGTGTGGGCCCGGCGGCCGCGGCCCGGCTGGCACGGTGGTCCGGCTGGGCCGGTCCGCTGCTGGTGACGCTGTTCGCGGGGGTGCTGCGGTTCTGGAACCTGGGCAGCCCGCGGAAGGTGATATTCGACGAGACGTACTACCCCAAGGACGCCTGGTCGCTGCTGCAGTACGGCTACGAGGGCACCTGGGCCAAGAACGCCAATGACGCGCTGGTCAGCCATGCGCCGCAGATCCTGCTCTCGCCCGAGCACTCGTACGTCGTCCACCCGCCGATGGGCAAGTGGCTGATCGCGCTCGGCGAGTGGGCGTACGGGATGAACCCCTTCGGCTGGCGGTTCACGGTGGCGCTGCTCGGCACCCTCTCGGTGCTGCTGCTGTGCCGTATCGGCCGCCGGCTGATGCGGTCGACGGCGCTGGGCTGTCTAGCGGGCGCCCTGCTGGCGGTGGACGGTCTGCACTTCGTGATGAGCCGGACCGCGCTGCTGGACCTGATCGTGATGTTCTGGGTGGTGGCCGCGTTCGGCTGTCTGCTGGTGGACCGGGACCGTACCCGGGCCCGGCTGGCGGCGGCGCTGCCGCTCGACTCCGCCGGAGTGGCGCACCCGGACGGGGAGGTCGGCGACCGGCTGCGGCTGGGGTGGCGGCCGTGGCGGCTGGCGGCCGGGCTGTGTCTGGGCCTGTCCGCCGCGACGAAGTGGAACGGCCTCTACTACCTTGCGGCCTTCGCCCTGATGTCGGTGCTGTGGGATGTCGCGGCCCGCCGTACGGCAGGCGCCCGGCGGCCGTTCCGCTCGACGGTCCGGCGCGACGTCCTGCCCGCTTTCGGGTCCACCGTCGTCGTCGCCCTCGCCACCTATCTCGCGTCGTGGTCGGGCTGGATCGCCACCAAGGGCGGCTACTACCGCGACTGGGCGACCACGCCGGACGGCCGGGCGGGCGGCTGGACCTGGCTGCCGGACTGGCTGCGCAGCCTGTGGCACTACCAGACCGAGGTCTACGCCTTCCACACCGGACTGACCACCCCGCACACCTATCAGTCCAACCCGTGGAGCTGGCTGGTCCTGGGCCGACCGGTCTCGTACTTCTACGAGGACCCCAAGGCGGGACAGGACGGCTGCACGGCGGCCGAGGGCTGCGCCCGCGAGGTGCTGGCGCTGGGCACCCCGCTGCTGTGGTGGGCGGCCTGCTTCGCGCTGCTCTATGTCCTCTACCGCTGGCTGTTCCGGCGGGACTGGCGGGCCGGGGCGATCGCCTGCGGGGTCGCGGCCGGCTATCTGCCGTGGTTCCTCTACCAGCAGCGGACCATCTTCCTCTTCTATGCGGTGGTGTTCGTCCCGTTCCTGTGTCTGGCGCTGGCGATGATGACCGGCGCGCTCATCGGACCGCCGGGGTCAACCGAGCGGCGCCGCACGATCGGTGCGGTCGGTGCCGGTGTCCTGGTTCTGCTGATCGTGTGGAATTTCATCTACTTCTATCCCCTGTATACGGGTATGCCCATTCCCAAGTCGGCCTGGCACCACCGGATGTGGTTCGACACCTGGGTGTAGCCGTCCGGCGCGGTGCGGCCGACCGGAGGCGGCCCGGCGGGAGTTCGACAACTCTGTAACAGGTGTACAACAGCGCGTCACCGGACCGTGCCCTGATCGAGACTCACCACGTCCCCGTGTCCCTTAGAGTGCGGTGCACGTTCTTGTGTGCGTATTCAAGGACGAGGCTCTGGGAGGGATTCAGCGGCATGCGCCGAGAGGTGAAGTACGGGCTGATCGGCGGATCGGTGGCCCTGGTGGCGGGAGTCGTGGGCGGCTTCGCGCTGTTCGGCGGCTCGGACGAGTCTCCGCAGGAGGTCAGGTCGGCGGACGCCAAGGCGGGCGACAAGGGGCCGAAGGTGGCGACCGGCCCGCTGTCGGCCAAGGAGGTCCACACGACGGCGCAGGGCTTCCTGACCGCCTGGCAGTCCGGCGACGCGGCCAAGGCCGCCGGGATGACGGACGACCCGGTCAAGTGCAAGGCCGCCCTGGAGGCCCTGGCCAAGCAGGCCCGGTTCTCGAAGGTCTCCCTGACGCCGGGCACGCCCTCGGGCGACAAGGTGCCGTACTCCGTTGCCGCGCAGATCGACTACAAGGGCACCAAGGCGGCCTACTCGTACCGCAGCGCCACGACCGTGCAGCGCGACAAGACCACCGGGAAGCCGCAGATCGCCTGGCAGCCGGCGATGCTGCACCCGGGCCTGGCCAAGGGCGACCAGCTGCGGACCGGCGAGGCCGAGGCGCCGCCGATCAAGGCCGTGGACCGCAACGGCGCCGCCCTGACCCCCGAGGAGCATCCGGCGCTGGCCGGGGTGCTGGACAGCCTGCGCGACAAGTACGGCGCCAAGACCGACGGCAAGCCCGGGGTGGAGCTGTTCATCCAGCGCGCCAAGAGCGCCAAGCCCGCGGACCAGTTGCCCGACAAGACGCTGAAGGTGCTCTCCAAGGGGACCCCGGGCACGCTCAAGACCACCCTGGACGCCAAGCTGCAGTCGGCGGCCGAGCGGGCGGTCAAGGGCAAGAAGTCCGCCTCCGCCGCCGCGGTCAAGCCCAGCACCGGCGAGATCCTGGCGCTCGCCAACTCCCCCGAAAAGGGCTTCAGCATGGCCACCCAGGGGTCGCTGGCCCCCGGCTCGACCATGAAGATCGTGACGTCGGCGATGCTGATGGACAAGGGCCTGACCTCGCCCGGCAAGAAGAACCCGTGCCCCAAGTACGTGACCGTCGGCGGCTGGAAGTTCCAGAACCTCAACAAGTCCGAGATCAAGGACGGCACCTTCGCGCAGAGCTTCGCCGCGTCCTGCAACAACGCCTTCATCTCGCACGCCAAGGACCTCAGCGACGACGATCTGACCAACGAGGCCAGGGACGTTTTCGGCATCGGCCTGAACTGGCAGACCGGCATCCCCACCTTCGACGGTGCGGTGCCCGTGCAGAGCGACGCGCAGATGGCGGCCTCGCTGATCGGCCAGGGCGGGGTGCGGATGAACCCGCTCAACGTCGCCTCGCTCTCCGCGACGGTCCGGGCCGGCTCCTTCCACCAGCCGTACATCGTCTCGCCGTCGCTGGACCACCGGACGCTCGCCAAGGCCCCCCGCACGATGAAGCCGTCCACCCTCAGCGGCCTGAAGTCGCTGATGAAGCTGACGGCGACCTCCGGTACGGCCGCCGAGGCGATGGCCGGGGTCAGCGGTGACATCGGCGCCAAGACCGGCTCCGCCGAGGTCGACAACCAGAAGAAGCCCAACGCCTGGTTCTCCGCCTACCGCGACGATGTCGCCGCGGCGGCCGTCGTCCCGGCGAGCGGCCACGGCGGCTCCAACGCGGGCCCGCTGGTCCGCGCCATCCTCACCGCCGGCTGACGGGGCGGGGCGCCCGCCGGGGTGCCTCTCGTCTCATCGACCGGATTCCGTTCGCATGGCCCGTACAGCTTTCGCTAGCGTGCGGGCCATGAGCGATTCCCGGTCCGGCACCACACCGGAAACCCCGCACGCCACTGCTCACCCGCGCTTCGCCGAGGCGCTCACGGAACTGGGCCTGACCGTGGAGGTCCGCAGCTTCCCGGAGGCCACCCGCACCGCGGCCGAGGCCGCCGCGGCCGTCGGCTGCGAGCTCGCCCAGATCGTCAAGTCGCTGGTCTTCGCGGTGGACGGGCAGCCGGTGCTGGTGCTCATGGACGGCGCCTCCCGTGTCGACGTGGAGCGGGTGCGCACGGAACTCGGCGCCGCCGCGGTCGGCCGCGCCGATGCCGCCCTCGTCCGCGAGACCACCGGCTACGCCATCGGCGGCGTCCCGCCCTTCGGCCACCGCACCCGCACCCGGGTGCTGGCCGACCGCGGCCTGCTGGCGCACGATACGGTCTGGGCCGCCGCCGGGACCCCGCACACGGTCTTCCCGCTCGCCCCCGCGGCCCTGATCGAGTACGCCGGCGGCCGGGTCGTCGACGTGCGCGAGCGCACCGCATGACCCCGCTCGTCGTCGCGGCGGTCCTGCTGGCCGCCGTCACCCACGCCAGCTGGAACGCCATCGCCCACGGCATACGCGACCAGCTCCTGGCCTTCACCCTGGTCGGCGGCGGCGGTGCGCTCTGCGGCCTGGCCCTGGCCGCCGTCACCCCGCTGCCCGCGGCCGGCGCCTGGCCCTTCCTCCTGGCCTCCAGCGTGCTGCACATCGTCTACCAGGTCCTGCTCATGCAGTCGTTCCGCCTGGGCGACTTCGGCCAGATGTACCCCATCGCCCGCGGCACCGCGCCCCTGGTCGTCACGGTCCTGGCCGCCGTCTTCGTCCACGAGGTCCCCAACGGCTGGGGGCTGGCCGGTGTCGCCCTGGCCTCCGCCGGGCTGGTGGGCGTCGCCCTGTGGGGCATCCGCGGTTCGGGCACCAGGCCGCACTGGCCGGCCCTCCTCGCCGCCCTCGCCACCGGCCTGGCCATCGCGTCCTACACCACCGTCGACGGCCTGGGCGTCCGCGCCTCCGGCACCTCCCTGGGCTATATCGCCTGGCTGATGATCCTCGAAGGCATCGTCATCCCCGTCTACGCGCTCGCCACCCGCCGCCGTCAGCTCCTCACCGAGCTGCGCCCCATCGCCCTGCGCGGCATGGCAGGCGGTGTGCTCTCCGTCTTCGCCTACGGCCTGGTGCTGTGGGCGCAGACCCGCGCGCCCCTCGCCCCCATCGCCGCCCTGCGCGAATCGTCCATCATCGTGGGCGCCGCCATCGGCGCCCTCTTCTTCAAGGAACGCTTCGGCGCCCCCCGGATCGCCGCGGCCGGCCTGATGGTCATCGGCATCGGCCTGATGCTCCACACCGGCTGAGCGAGCGGCGCCCCGCGGACGGTGCCCCGCGGACGGCTCAGGTGCCGGCCCGTGCGCCGCGTACCCGCCGCACGAGGTCGTCCGCGGCGCCCCGCCACGCGTCGTGGTCAAAGTTGAATCCTCCCCTCCCTGAAGGGAGGGGATTCCTCACCCTCCAGGGCTGATGTGGGGATTTCTAGCTCACGCCGCCAGGCGGGGCAGCGCCCCGTCTGGTCTTCCGCGATCAGCACTAGCCGGGTTGAGACCAGCCCGGACCAGCATCACGCGTGCGGAGTTCTTGTCCCTGGGGGATACGGCTCCGCACACGGTGCAGGCATAGGTTCGTTCTGAGAGAGGTAGCGCGTGCTTGGTTCTCGCTCCGCACTGTGAGCAGTCCATCGTGGTGTGCGCGGGGTGTACCAGGTGCACGGCACGGCCGTGCTTGCGGCCCATCTCGCTCAGAGCCATCTTGGTGGCCCCGATAGCGGCGTCGGCGGCCTTGCGGGCCATGGTCGACTTCGCGAGGAACTTCGGCTTGAAGTCCTCGACAGCCAAAGCATCGTGGTCGCGAACCACGGACTTCGCCCACTTACGACCGGTGTCCTTGCGCTGCCGGGCCACCTTCTTGTGCAGCTTCGCCGTCTGCCGCCTCGCGGCCTTGTAGCCCTTCGACCCCGGCTTGCCCCTTGGCGGCTTGCGGCGGGCCATCATCCGCTGATAGCGGGCCAGCTTCTGCGCAGCCGTCTTCCCGTGCTGGGCATGGGGCAGGTCATGGGCGTCGGACGTGGTGGTCGCGGTCTCCTTCACGCCCCAGTCGATACCAATCACACGGCCGGTCTCCGGCAGCGGCTGGACCTCGGCGGGTACGACGAAGGACGCGTACCACTCCCCCGTGCTGTCCTGATAGACGCGCACGCTGGACGGGTCGGCGGGAAGTTCCCTCGACCACACCACCGTCACCGCGATGCCGCCCGCAAGGTGCAGACGGCCGTCTTTGAGGCGGAAGCCCCGCTTGGTGTAGTTCAGCGTCGGCAGCGCCTCGCGCTTCTTCTTCCACCTCGGCATACCAGCCCGGCGGCGCATCGGCAGCCGGTCTTTGATGTCCTTCTGAGCCTTGGACTTGGACTTGCCGAAGTCGCGGATCAACTGCTGCTGCGGCACCGAGGAGCCCTCACGCAGCCACGGCGTTCGCGAGCGGGCCTCGGTCAGCATCTTGTCGAGCTGGGCCGGACCGCATGTCCGCTTCTCGCCGGTGGCTTTGTTGTGCAGGTGGATGGCCTTGGACTTGGCAACAGACTCATTCCAGACCCACCGGCACCGGCCCCACTCCGCTTCAAGGGCGGTTCGGGCGGTGGACGACACGCGCAGCCGGAACGTCCACCGGGCATGCCCGGCATCCTCCGTCTTCGCTTCCGTCGTCATACACCACAACCTATCGGGGAGGACTGACAGTTGAGAACAATCGATCTTGGTGGGCTCCCTCGCCCCGCCGTGGGGTGAACACCATTTCGCCCTGGCGGCGAAACGGCTACCTCTGCCCTGCTCCGCAGGAGTCCGATTCCCCCCGCCCTAAAGGACGGGGCATCCTCGGAGGAAGCCGGTGAATCCCGCTTCGAGCAGGCGTCCTGGCACCACACGGCGGCTCTTGAGCAGGAGTTCGGTGTCGGAGCGCAGCGCGAACGCGCCCAGCTCGGCCATCCACTTCGTGGCCGGCAGGCCCACCGGGACGCCCCAGGCGGCCCGCAGCGCGCGCATGAACTCGCGCTGCGGCAGCGGGGCGGGGGCGGCGAGATTCACCGGCCCGGCGAGGTCACTGCGTTCGACCAGGAACTCGACCGCGCGGACGAAGTCACGGTCATGGATCCAGGACACATACTGCGCCCCGCCCGCGACCGGACCACCGAGCCCGAGCCGCGCCAGCCGCAGCAGGACATCGAACACGCCGCCGCGATCGGGGCTCATCACCATGGCGGAGCGCAGCGCCACCTTCCGGGTGCCCGGGGTCTCGGCCTCCTCCTGCGCCCGCTCCCAGGCCTTGGCGATCTCGACGCTGTACGCCCAGTAGTCCGGGACCCCGGCCTCCGCGCCGCCGACCACCCCGGTCGCCTCGTCGTTCGGGGCGTCGAAGCGGTGGGCGTAAACGGTGGCGGTACTCATCTGCAGCCAGACGCCGGGCGGCCGGCCCGCGGACGCGATCGCCTCCCCCACGACGCGGGCGGAGTCCACCCGCGAGTCCATCATCGCCTGGAGATTGGCCGGGGTGTAGCGGCAACTGACGCTGCGTCCGGCCAGATTGATCACGACGTCGCTGCCGTCGACCTCCGCGGCCCAGGCGCCCTGCGTCACGCCGTCCCACCGCACTTCCCCGGCCCGCACCGGACGCCTGGTCAGGACCACGACCTCGTGCCCCGCGGCGGTCAGCGCCCGCCTCAGGATGGTGCCCACCTGACCGGTCCCGCCGGGTATCACTATCTTCATCGGGCTCCCCTCGTCATGCTCATCGTGCACCCGGCCGGCCCTTGCCCTGCGGCCGGGTGCCGGAACGCCGTGCCCGGGCCCGGCAGATGCCGCCGACCCGGCCACCTGCCCGGGCGGCGGGCCCGCCCTCACTCGCCCCGTAGCGCCCTGAACAACTCCCCGTTGGCGACCAGCACCCCGCCGTCCACCGGCAGCGTGATCCCGGTCACCCACGCCGCATCCGACGACGCCAGATAGGCCACCGCCGCCGCGACATCCTCCGGCCGCCCGACCCGCCCCAGCGGGTACGCCGCGGCCGCGCGCCGCAACCGGTCCTCGTGCCCGGCCCAGTTGGGGGTGTCGACCGTTCCCGGCGCGACGAGGTTGACCCGTACGCCGCGCGGCGCGGCCCGGCCGGACAGCGTGCGGGTCAGGCCGGCCAGGCCCGCCTTGGCCGCACTGTAGGCGTGATTGCCGAAGTCCTGGATGCCGTTGACGGACCCGATGTTGACGATCGCGCCGCGCCCGCCGGCCGCCGCCAGATGCGGCAGCGCGGCCCGCGCGCACCGGAAGGCGCCGCCGAGCGTGATGTCGAGGTCCGCCGCCCAGTCCTCGTCCGTCTCGTCCTCGAACGACGGGGCGTCCGGATGGCACCGGTAGGCGTTGTTGACCAGCACGTCCAGCCCACCGAAGCGGTCCACCGCGCGGGCCACGGCCGCCTCCACGGCCGCCCGGTCCCCCACGTCGCACGGCGTTGCCTCGGCCGTTCCGCCGGCCTCGACGATCCGCGCGGCCGCGCGGGCGGCGCGGTCCCCGTCGAGGTCGGTGACCAGTACCCGGGCTCCCTCCGCGGCCAGCCGTTGCGCGGTCGCCTCGCCGATGCCGCGGCCGGCGCCGGTGATCAGTGCGCTGTATCCGTCGAACCGTTGCGTTGTCGCCATGCGTTGCAGTGTGTCCTGCTTCCCACGTTGTCGTCTGCGGCGCCGTTCGCCTCCGGCGGGGTGGGGTGGGGTGGGGTTTGGGCGGGGGCCGCTTGCGCTGTGTGGTGGGTGCCGGTGGCGGGCCTCCGGGGCCTGTGTTGTGGACTGCTTCGCTTTACGTCCACAACACAGGCCCCTCCGGCCCGCCACCTCCCGCCCGGATGGCGACCCCCGCCCGGTGGGGTGAAGGTTTTCAAAGACCAGTAGCTCGGCCCGCATCGTGATGCGGGCCGAGCTACTGGTCTTTTGTTTTCTCCTGCTCCCCCACCCGGGGTGGGGTCCCTCAACCGGCGGGAGGGGGCGGGGCCGGAGGGGTGGGTGTTCGGACTGCTTCGCTTTACGTCCGAACACCCACCCCGGAGGCCCCGAACCCGCCACCCACCACTCACCTCGGGGCCCCACCCCACACAACCAACCCCGCCCCCGCCGAAGGCGGGAAAAGAACAACAGACGAGGTACGGCGGGCTCACCCGACAACGTGGGAAACGGCTCTCACCATGGCCTGGGGGCGCGGGTCCGCCGTCACATTCCGCTGCATACCGTTCGTGACGTAGCCGAAGGCGACCCCGCTCTCGGGGTCGGCGAAGGCGAGCGCGCCGCCGCGGCCGGGGTGGCCGAAGGAACCCGGGCCCAGGAGCGGCGAAGCGGGGCCGTGGAGCATGAAGCCCAGTCCGATGCGGGTGGGGACGAGGAGGGTGCGGTCGGGCCCCGCGGACTCCTCGGTCCGGGCGAGGGTCAGCGTCGCGGGCGCGAAGAGCCGGGGGTGGCCGTCGACGGCCCCGATGAGCGCGGCGTAACAGCGGGCCAGCGAACGGGCGGTGGCGATGCCGCCGGAGGCGGGCAGTTCGGCGGCCCGGTAGGCCGGGTCGTTCTCGTCGGGCGCCGGGGAGATCGCGCCGAAGGCGCGGCTGGTGAGCGAGTCCGGATCGGCGTAGGCGTCGGCGATGGACGGCTTCGGGCGGACCCGCAGGCCCGTCGCGGCGGGCGGGGCCGGCGCCCCGACGGCGCCCAGCCGTCCGACCCGGGACTGCGCCGCCTCGGGCAGACCGATCCACAGATCGAGGCCGAGCGGCCCGGCTATCTCGTCGGCGATCCAGCTGCCGACGCTGCGGCCGGTGACCCGCAGCACCAGCTCGCCGATCAGCCAGCTGTAGGTCTGCGCGTGGTAGCCGTGATCGGTGCCGGGCTCCCAGAGGGGGGCCTGGGCGGCGACCGCGGCGGGGCCGCTGACGCCATCGATGGCCTGGCCGGGGGTGAGCGGGGTGTCCAGGGCCGGCAGCCCGGCGCGGTGCGAGAGCAGATGGCGGACGAGGACGCGTTCCTTGCCGGCGGCCTTGAACTCGGGCCAGTACGTGCCGACCGGCGCATCGAGGTCGAGCTGTCCGCGCTGGTGCAGCAGCAGCGGTACGAGGGCGGCGATGCCTTTGGTCGCGGACCGGATCACCTGGGCCGTGCCGGCCTCCCAGGGCGCCGCGCCCGCCGCGTGCTTGCCGGCGTCCCCGTCCTTGGTGCCGCCCCACAGGTCGACGACCTTGCGGCCGTGCCGGTACACGGCGACCGCCGCGCCCCGCTCGCCGCGCCGGTCGAAGTTGGCCATGAAGGCGTCCCGGACCGGCTCGAAGCCGTCCTCGACCGTGCCCTGGACGTCCACCACTGGTTCCTGCTTCCCACTCATCCGTCGCATTCGTGACCCATCCATGGTGCAACGCGCGGATCAGTGCTGATGACCAGGACCGCACCCCGTGGCCTTCGTCACACGGGTACGTCAGGGCCCGCGGCTCACCGGGGCCGGGGCCGGGGCAGCGAAGGGTCACCGTCAGATCGGTGAAGGGGCCTCGTCGGACCGGCGAAGGGGCACCGTCGGACCGGCGGCGCGTCACCGTCCGATGGGCGGCGGCTCACCCCGGGACGTCGACCGACCGCGGGTCGAAGCCGAAGGGCAGTTCCAGCCGGTGGGTGCGCATCAGTTCCTCGTCGCACAGCAGCTTCTGGGTGGTCCCGTCGGCCACGAGCACCCCGCCGGAGAGCACGACGGACCGCGGGCACAGCTCCAGGGCGTACGGCAGGTCGTGCGTGACCATCAGGACGGTGACGTCCAACGACCGCAGGATGTCGGCGAGTTCACGGCGGGAGGCCGGGTCGAGGTTGGAGGACGGCTCGTCGAGGACCAGGATCTCCGGCCGCATCGCCAGCACGGTCGCGACGGCGACCCGGCGGCGCTGCCCGAAGGAGAGGTGGTGCGGCGGGCGGTCGGCGAAGTCCGCCATGCCGACCCGGGCGAGTGCTTCGGTGACCCGCTCCTCCAGTTCGGCGCCGCGCAGTCCCGAGGAGGCCGGGCCGAAGGCGACGTCCTCGCGGACGGTGGGCATGAACAGCTGGTCGTCGGGGTCCTGGAAGACGATGCCGACCCGGCGGCGGATCTCCGCGAGGTTTTCCCTGGCGACCGGGAGGCCGGCGACCTCGACGGTGCCGGCGCCCGCTTCGAGGATGCCGTTGAGGTGCAGGACGAGGGTGGTCTTGCCGGCGCCGTTGGGCCCGAGCAGCGCGACCCGCTCGCCGCGGCCGACGGTCAGGTCGACGCCGAAGAGCGCCTGGTGGCCGTCGGGGTAGGCGTAGGCGAGCCGGGAGACGGCGAGGGAGGGGGCGGGTGCGGTGGTGCTCAAAGGGTCCATCCCAGGAGGCAGACGGCGAGCGCGGCGAGGGGGAGGGCGGCCGCGCCCGTCCATTGTGCGCGGGTGGCGGTGGCCTCGCCGACCTGGGGCATGGTGCCGGTGTAGCCGCGGCTGACCATGGCGAGGTGGACCCGCTCCCCGCGCTCGTAGGAGCGGATGAACAGCGCGCCGGCCGACTTGGCGAGCACGCCCCAGTGGCGGACGCCGCGCGCCTCGAAGCCGCGGGAGAGCCGGGCGATCCGCATCCGGCGCATCTCGTCGGTGATCACATCGCCGTAGCGGATCATGAAGGAGGCGATCTGGACGAGCAGCGGGGGCATCCGCAGACGCTGGAGGCCCAGCAGGAGTTCGCGCAGTTCGGTGGTGGCGGCGAGCAGCACGGACGCGGCGACGCCCAGCGTCCCCTTGGCGAGGATGTTCCAGGCGCCCCACAGCCCCGACTCGCTCAGGCTCATCCCGAGGACCGCGACCCGCGGCCCCTCGGCGACGAACGGCATCAGCAGGGCGAAGGCGACGAACGGCACCTCGATCAGCAGCCGCTTGAGCAGGAACCCGGCCGGAATCCGGGCGGCCCCGGCGGCGGCCGCGATCAGCAGGGCATAGAGCCCGAACGCCCAGGTGGCCTCCCGCGGGGTGGAGACGACGACGAGGACGAAGCAGAAGACCGCGGCGATCTTGCAGTGCGCCGGCAGGGCGTGGACCGGTGAATGTCCGTGCCGGTACAGCTTGTGCGCATGTCCGGCGCCCATCTCAGGCACTCTCCGACGGGCGCCCGCTGCCCGCGGCCGGCTGCTCGCCGCTGCCGGCGTTCCTGCGGCGCCGGAGCACGACGAACACGCCCGTGCCGACGGCGAGCGTCGCGCCGACCCCGATCACGCCGGCGAGGCCGCCGGCCAGGCGCGGGTCGGTGATGTCCTGGACGCTGTAGTCGGCGAGCGGGGAGTCCTTGGCGGCGTGGTCCCTGGCCTTCGCGTCGATGCCCTGGTCGTGGGCGACCTTCTCCAGGCCGTCGGGGCTGGCGGAGGCGTAGTAGCTGATGCCGCCCGCGCACACCAGGGCGGCGGCGAGGCCGGCCAGCCAGACCCGGCGGGAGGAGCGGCGCGGGGCCGCGGAGGCGGCGGAGGCGCCTGCGGGAGCGGGAGCGGCGGAGGCGGGTGCGGGCGCGGCAGGCCGGGAGGGCTCGTCGGCCGGCGAGCCGGACTCGTCGCCCGGGGCGGCCAGCGGCGAGGTCCGCAGCTCCAGCGGCTTGGTCAGGCCGCGCGCGCCGTACACCAGGTCGGGGCGTACGGCGATCACCGCGCCGACCGTCAGGGCGGTGATCGCCGCCTCGCCGATCCCGATCAGGACGTGGACGCCCACCATGGCGGTGAACACCTTGCCGATCGACACATCCGCGGTCCCGCCGAGCGCGTAGATGGCGGTGAAGGCCACCGCGGCCGCCGGCACCGACACCAGCGCGGCGACGAACGAGGCCACGGTGACCGAGCGGCGCCGCCGCGGCAGCACCTTCACCAGCCCGCGGAACAGGGCGTAGGCGACCACGGTCGTCACGATCGCCATATCGGTGATGTTCACGCCCAGCGCGGTCAGCCCGCCGTCGGCGAACAGCACGCCCTGCATCAGCAGCACGACGGAGACACACAGCACACCGGTGTACGGGCCGACGAGTATCGCCGCCAGCGCACCGCCCAGCAGATGCCCGCTGGTGCCCGCCGCGACCGGGAAGTTCAGCATCTGCACGGCAAAGATGAACGCCGCGACCAGTCCGGCCAGCGGCGCCGTACGCTCCGCGCCCGCGACACCGCCCGCACCCGCACCCGCACCCGCCAGCTCGCGCCGGGCGCCGCGCAGGCTGACCGCGACCGCGGCGGCGGCGACCACACCGGTCGCCGCCGACACCGGCGCATTGATGAATCCATCGGGTACGTGCATCTCAGGCTTCTTCCGCTTCAGGCTCTGCAACCCACCAATGGTGGTGTCTCCTGCAAATAACTTGCAAGAGCGCCCATGATGCGAAACGGCCACGGCGAGCGCAAAGGCGGGTCCCACCTGCGCATCCCTCACCCAGGGGAACATGTGCACGGATGAGGGGTGCGGAGGGCCGTGCCGGGCCGCGCGCTACGCACCGGCCCGGCACGGCCCGTCAGACGCGGCCCGTCAGACGCGGCCCGTCAGGTGCGCACCGCTTCGCGCGCGGCGCTCTCGTCCGGCCCCTCGGCGGTACCGGTGCCGGAACCACCGCTGACGCCGGTGCCGGAACCACCACCGGTGCCGGTGCCGGAACCACCGCCGGTCTCAGTGCCGCTGGCGCTGCCGCCGAGCTGCGTACGCAGCCCCTCCCCCTCGACATCCACGTTCGGCAGCAGCCTCTGCAGCCACCGCGGGAGCCACCAGGCGGAGCGGCCCAGCAGCGCCAGGACCGCGGGGACGAGAGCCATCCGGACGAGGAAGGCATCGAAGAAGACGGCGATGGCGAGGCCGAAGCCGATCATCTTGATCATCGAGTCGGAGGAGCCGATGAAGCCGGCGAAGACGCTGATCATGATGACCGCGGCGGCGGTGACCACGCGCGCGCCGTGCCGGAAGCCGGTGACCACGGCCTCGCCGGGACGCTCACCGTGAACGAAGGCCTCACGCATCCGCGTGACGAGGAAGACCTCGTAGTCCATCGCCAGGCCGAAGACCACGCCCACCATGAAGATCGGCATCATGCTCATGATCGGGCCGGTCTGCTCGACCCCGAACACGTCGGCCAGCCAGCCCCATTGGAAGACCGCGACGACCGCACCGAGCGCCGCCACCACCGAGAGCAGGAAGCCCAGAGCCGCCTTGAGCGGGACGAGCACCGAGCGGAAGACCACCATCAGCAGCAGGAAGGCCAGGCCGACGACCAGCGCCAGATAGGGCACCAGCGCGTCATTCAGCTTCTGCGAGACATCGACATTCATCGCGGTGGTGCCGGTGACCAGGGTCTTCGAACCGGTGTCGCGGGCGATGCCGTTCGCCGTGGACCGGATGTCGTGCACCAGATCCTCGGTTTCGACGCTGCTGGGCTTCGACTTCGGGATGACGTTCAGCATCGCGGTGTCGCCGGCCTTGTTGAAGGCGGGCGGGGTGACGACGGCGACGTCGTCCAGCTTGCCGACCTCCTTGGCGACCCGCCCGGCAGCGGACTTGGCGGTCTGCCCGGCGTGCGCGCCGCGCCCGTCGACGACCAACATCAGCGGGCCGTTGAAACCCGGGCCGAAGCCGTCCGACAGCAGGTCGTACGCCTTGCGCTGGGTGGTGTGGGTGGGCTGCGATCCGTCGTCCGGCAGGCCCAGTTCCAGCGAGGCCGCGGGGATCGCGACGACGCCGAGGCCGACCACGCCCGCAAGAAGCACGGAGACCGGCCGCCGCAGCACGAAGCGCGCCCAGCGGGTCCCCATGTTGGGCCGCTCGGTGATACTCACGCTCTCCGACTTACGCGCCTCCTTACGCGCCTTGCGGGGCAGCACCCGCGCCCCCGCGAAGCCCAGCAGCGCCGGGATGAGGGTGAGCGCGATCAATACGGCGATGACGACGGTGCCGGCCGCGGCCAGGCCCATCTTCGTCAGCATCGGGATGTTGACGACGGTGAGGCCGACCAGCGCGATCACCACGGTCAGCCCCGCGAAGACGACCGCCGAGCCCGCGGTACCCACCGCGCGTCCGGCGGCCTCCTCGCGCTCACGGCCCTCGGTGATCTCGGCGCGGTAGCGGGAGACGATGAACAGGGCGTAGTCGATGCCGACGGCGAGGCCGATCATCGTGGCCAGCGTCGAGGTGGTGCTGGAGAGGTCGAGCGTGCTGCTCAGCGCGGTGATGGTGGAGACACCGATACCGACCCCGATCAGCGCGGTCAGCAGCGGCAGTCCGGCCGCGATCAGCGCACCGAAGGTGATGACGAGGACGACCGCGGAGATCGCGATCCCGATGACCTCGGTCGCACCGGTCTCGGGCATGGCCTGCAGGGCGTTGCCACCGGTCTCGACGGTCAGTCCGGCGTCCCGGCCGTCCTTGGCCGCGTCGTCGAGGGCGTCCTTGGAGGCGTCGGTCAGTTCAAAACCGGTGACCTTGTAGGAGACCTGGGCGTAGGCGGTGCGGCCGTCCTTGCTGAGGGCCCTGGCGGTGTACGGGTCGGTGACCCGGTCGACCTGCGAGGAGCCCGACTGCAGGGCGTGGACGGTCCGTTCGACGGCCGCCTTGTTCGCCGGGTCCTTCATCGTCTCGCCCGCGGGGGCCCGGAAGACCACCCGGGCCGTGGCGCCGTCGGCGTTCGTGCCGGGGAAGCGCTGGTCGAGGAGGTCGAAGGCGCGCTGGGCCTCGGTGCCGGGGATCGAGAAGGAGTCGGCGGCGGGTGCGGCGGCGGTGGCGGCCCCGACGCCGGCAACTGCCAGCAGGGCCACCCATATCAGGGCGACGAAGCGGCGCCGCCGGAAGGCGAAGCGGCCGAGTTTGTAGAGGAAAGTGGCCATGAGACCGGGTGCTCCCGTGGGATGAAGGGCGTACATGGGCGTACGGAGGCATGCGCCATCACCCCGGCGACGAGAGCGGCGTGCCGGGTACGAGGGCTGGGATGAAGGGGAGTGTGAAGGGAAGTGGGGCGGGCGGGATCAGACGCCGAGGGCGGGGAACACCACGGCGTCGAGATAGGCGGAGAGGAACGCGGCATCGGCGCAGCGGTCCTCGATGAGCTGCTGGGCGATGAGGGCGCCGACGAGCATGTGCGGCGCGAACTGCAGCGCGGGACACCCGGCCGCGATCTCACCGCGGTCGATGGCGCGCTGCAGCATCGCGTTCAGCCCGGTCATCTCGGGGTCGAGGAGGACTTCACGCAGCGCCTCGTGGAGCTCGGGGTTGCCGTGGATGGCCATCCCCAGCCCCCGCATCAGGGCCGCGTCCTTCTCGACCTGCCCCTCGTCGTCGGCCCGGCGCACCAGCTCGGCGAAGTCGCCGCGCAGGCTGCCGGTGTCGATGTCCGCGGTGCTGACCGGCTTGCAGTGCCGCAGCGCCCTGGCGACGAGCTCCGGCTTGCCCTGCCACTGGCGGTAGAGGGTGGCCTTGCTGGAGCGCGTACGGGCGGCGACGGCGTCCATGGTCAGCGCGTCATAGCCGACCTCGCGCAGCAGATCGAGCACCGCATTGAAGAGCTCGGCCTCCCGCTCGGGAGTCAGCCGGCTGCGCCCCATGACACCTACCTCCTGGTCGGACCGTACGCACGCGGCCACCTTACCGACGGCAACTGCGAACGAAACGGTTTCGTACACTTCGAAGATAGGCCCCCACCGATCGAAACGGAAGCGTTTCGCTAGTGGCCTGCGTCACCGGGGGGCGTCAGTGCTTGATCGCCATCTCGGCCCAGAAGGTGAAACCGCCGTCCAGTTTCCGCCGCCCCCAGCGGTCGGCCAGCGCCTCCACGATCAGCAGCCCGCGCCCGCCGTCCTGCTCAGGCCCCGGCCTGACCGGCGCGGACGCATAGCCCTGCCCCTCATCGCTCACGCCGATGCACGCGGTCCGGGCGGTACGCGAGAGCACGACTGCGATGAGACGACTGTCGCTGTACTTCAGCGCGTTGCCGACGAGCTCCCCGGTGATCAATTCCAGCGCTTCCGCCTGCTCCGGGGCCACACCCCACCAGCAGGCGATGGTCCGCACGTAGTGACGGGCGGCGCCTGCGGAGGAAAGATCCCCACCGGGGAGCGACTGCAGGCCCAACTCCTGCAGCGGGTTGGACGGCTGCGTCAACGCGCGCCAGAGGGCGTCCGTTAACCGACTGTCCGGAGAGCCGAGTTCAGGTTCCGGGTCCCGCCCGAAGCCGGCGAATACGTCCTGCGTCTGGTCGAGCGGCCCACCTGCCGCGCCGGGTCGCATTACCTCCAGCCGGTTGACGAGACGGGATACCGGGCCGGTGCCGTCCGTGGACAGATAGCAGGGCCGGCCGCCCTCTCCGGCCCAGGGCAACCGCCGAAGCGAAGCGTCATCAACGTTCACCGCGCCACCTCCACGTCACGCATGCCGTATGCAGTGCCCCGAAGGGTGCGGAGCTGCCGCGGGTGACGTCGCTCCTGCCGCTGCTCGCGGGTGAGCAGATAGGGGCGGATCATGGCCGTTGCCCGGCCGTCGATCGGGGTGTCGGTGGCGTATGGGCCGGGGCGGCGGGACGTCAGCGCAACGAATGCCGGCCGGGCAGCGCGGGCCGGACGGGGAAGACGGCTCAGCGCCCCGGCACGATGGCGGCCACGTGGGGCAACCAGGGACCGCAGCCGGTTGATGGCGTGCGCGCATTGGCGGTGCATGACCTCAACTCCCTTTGCAGAGTCTGCATCGATACATCGCAAGAAGACTGCCATTGGATTCCAATGAATAGCCGACTCGCGAATGGAGTTCACCAATGTGAGTGACGAGCTCCCGGAGATGCCCGTACCGGCCAATAGCTGCGTACGCTCGCCGTGTTGGGCCGTCGCTGAGCGTGACAGCGAATGGCGGGCGAGAAGGAAGAGGCGGGGATGACCGCGACACTCACAGGACCGGCGGGGCGCATGCAGATCGCCCGTGGCTTGATCTCCTTGCGCGAGCGATGCGGCTTGACTCAAACGCAGGTCGCCGAGCGGGCCGGGGTCAGCAAGGCGACCGTGAGCCGTTACGAGATGTGGCAGGACCGTGCCAGGATCCGGTGGGCCACAGTGAAAGCGATCGCCGACGCCTGTGACGCCTCTGTAAGCGAACGTGATGCCCTGGTCCGAGTCGCGCGGACCCAGACCGACGGCTGGTGGGTCGGGAACAGCGCGGTGCCGGAATGGATGGACCCGCTGGTGTCCTTCGAGCACGAAGCCGAGTACGAGCACCTCTGCGCCAACACCGTCATCCCTGGTCTGCTGCAGACGCGGGAGTACGCCCTCGCCATCCATCAGGCGCGCGAGGTGCGCAGCCCGAACGATGTGATCGAGCAGATGGTGGACGCCCGGATTCAGCGCCAGGGCATCCTTCGACGGGAGCCGCCGCTGCACGTGTGGGCGGTGTTGGATGAAGCCGTTATTCGCCGGGCGGTCGGCAACTCAGATGTGATGGCCCGGCAGTTGGACCACCTCTACGAGATGGCGCAGAGCCCTACGGTCGAGATCCAGATTTTGCCGTTCAAAGCGGGAGCTCATGCAGCCGGAGCCGGCGACTTCGTCATCCTCGGTAGGAACGACGAACGAAACCCGCTCAACTCCATGGCCGTGGTCTACATCGAGATGCGACGACGCGGGCTGTATCTCGACGAGGCCGAAGATGTCTCCGGCTATAAGCTCACCTTCGACTATCTTCGCTCACAAGCAGCCGACACCTCGGCGTCGTTGCGGCTGCTGGCCAAAGTACGACAGGAGCTGCCTCATGGCTGATCGCCCACTGTCCGGCATAGAACTACCGGCTCCCACTTGGTTCAAGAGCAGCTACAGCGGCGGCGAAGGCAACGCATGCCTAGAGGTCGCACCTGCCGGGACACGGGTCGCTATCCGCGACTCCAAGAACCCGGGCGGGCCCGTGCTGGCATTCCCGGCCACAGCGTTCGCGGCGTTCGTCGGCGAGGTGCGGCGCAACGGCTCGCCGGAGCTAACCCATGACTGATCACCCTCAGTCCCGGACCGACATACCGGCCTCCGCCTGGTTCAAAAGCAGCCACAGCGCCGCCAACAACGAATGCATGGAGATCGCATATGCCGGGACGCTGGTAGCCGTCCGCGACTCCAAGGACCCGATCAGGCCCCCGCTGGCATTCCCGGCGGCAGCATTCACCGCGTTCGTCAACGAGGTGCGGCGCAACGGCTGACCCGGATCGGCACCACGTGCGGCGAGAGCTGAGTACGGAGGCAGACGGGTCGGGCGGGGGCCACTCGGAGCGCGTTCGCGGCCTCGGCGCCCGACCACGTGGCGCCGTAGCCGGCACCGGCCCCGCCGCCCTCCCCCGAGGCCCACCCACCAGGCCGACTTGCCCCCGCTCGTCCGTCCCGGAACGATGGTTGGGTGAGCGATGTACCCGAGGACGTCGGGCCGCGCCCGGAGTCGGACCCCGCCAAGGCCCGCGGGCGGCTGCGTCGGGACAAGGCCCGTGGGCGGCAGCGCCGGGAGCCGACCGCCACGGGTGTGCCGGGGGTGTCCGGCGGCGCGTATCTGCGGTATCCGCATCTGCACGACGATCTGCTCTGCTTCGCCGCCGAGGACGACCTGTGGATCGCCCCGATCGCCCCGGAGGGCGAGGAGCCGGGGCGCGCCTGGCGGCTGACCGTGGACCGTACCCGCGTCGGCCACCCCCGCTTCTCCCCCGACGGCGCGCACATCGCCTTCACCACCTGGCGCAGCCTCGACCCGGAGGTTCATCTCGCGCCGGTCGACGGCGGCCCGGCCCGGCGGCTGACGTACTGGGGCAGCACCGATGCCCGGGTCTGCGGGTGGACACCGCCCGACCACGAGGGACAGGCGCACGTCCTCGCGGTCTCCTCGCACGGCCAGCCGTTCTCGTACTACTCGTGGGCCTACAGCGTGCCCACCGACGGCAGCCCCGGCGGCAAGCTGCCCTGGGGGCCGGTCTCCGATATCGCGGTCGCCGACGTCGAAGGGGAGCGCCGCACCCTGCTGCTGAGCGGCAAACCGCCGCACGAGCCCGCCTCCTGGAAGCGCTACCGGGGCGGTGCGATGGGCCGGATGTGGCTGCACGGCACCCGGCTGCTGCCGGATCTGTACGGGCACCTCGACTCGGTGATGTTCGTCGGCGGCCGGGTCGCGTTCCTCTCCGACCACGAGGGCATCGGCAACGTCTACTCCTGCCTTCCCGACAGCACCGACCTGCGCCGGCACACCGATCACGCCGACTTCTACGCCCGGCACGCCTCCAGCGACGGCTCGCGGATCGTCTACCAGTGCGCCGGTGACCTCTGGCTGATCGACGATCTGAGCCCGCAGGCCGTACCGCGCAAGCTGGCCGTACGCCTGGGCGGTCCGCGGGCCGGCCGGCGGACCTACCAGGTACCGGCCGCCTCGCACGTCACCGGGCTCGCGGTGGACACCACCGGGCGGGCCAGCGCGGTCGGCATACGCGGCAGCCTGTACTGGCTCACCCACCGCGACGGTCCGGCCCGCACGATCCACGACACCCCGGGCGTACGGGTCCGGCTCCCCGAGATGCTGGGTTCCACCGGCCGGATCGCGTACGTCACCGATGCCGAGGGCGAGGACGCGATCGAGATCACCAACCTGCCGCGGGCCGGCGCCCCGGGCGAACCGCGCCGGCTGGCCGCCGGTGAGCTGGGCCGGGTCCACGAGATGAGCTCCGCACCGGACGGGGAGCGGCTGGCGGTGGCCTCCCATGACGGCAGGCTGCTGCTGGTGGATGTGTCCCGGCCGGAGGAAGGGGAGGCCGGGGAAGGAGAGTCCGGGGAAGGGGCGGGAGAGGAGGACCGGTCGGCGGAGGGGGCGGCCGCCGGCGGCGCCCGCGTCACCGAGCTGATCCGCTCCACCAACGGCCCGGTGCGCGATCTGGCGTTCTCGCCGGACTCCCGCTGGCTGACCTGGTCGCACCCCGGCATCGGCCGGACGCTGCGGCAGATCAAGATGGCCCGGCTGTCCGACCGGCACATCGTGGACGTCACCAACGGCCGGTTCGAGGACGAGCAGCCGGTGTTCACCCGCGACGGCCGCTATCTGGCGTTCCTGTCCTGGCGCGGCTTCGACCCGGTCTACGACGTGCACACCGGCGACCTGTCGTTCCCGCTGGGCTGCCGCCCGTACCTCGTACCGCTGTCGTCGGCGACCCCCTCCCCGTTCGCGCTGTCCCCGGAGGGCCGGCCCGCTGCGGGCGGTCTGGACCCGGACGAGATTCCGCCGCCGTCCGGCGAGGGGCCGGTGCTGGTGGAGGTGGAGGGGCTGGAGAACCGCGTCACCCCGTTCCCGGTGGCCGCGTCCAAGTACTCCTCCCTGGAGCCGGTCAGCGGCGGCGGGCTGGTCTGGCTGCGCTGGCCGATCTCCGGCGCGCTGGGCGAGACCTTCGCCAACCCGGCCGACACCTCGGGCCGGCCCACCCTCGAACACTTCGATCTGACCAAGGCGCGGCGCACCGAACTCAGCAGCTCGCTGGACGGGTTCGCGCTCAGCGGCGACGGCACACGGCTGGTCGTCAACGACGAGGGCGACCTGCGCGCGGTGCCCGCGACCGAGCCGCCGGACAGCGACTCGACGGTCTTCCTGGACCTGCGGCGCATCCTGCACGACGTCGATCCGGTGGCGGAGTGGCACCAGGCGTTCGACGAGGCGGGCCGGATCACCCGGACCTACTTCTGGGACCCGCAGATGTGCGGCCTCGACTGGGACGCGGTGCTCGCCCAGTACCGGCCGCTGCTCGAACGGGTCGCCTCCCCGGACGAGTTCGCCGATCTGCTGCGCGAGGTGATGGGCGAACTGGGCACCTCGCACGCCTATGTCGTCGGCGCCCGGCGCAACGAGGGGCCGCCGCACTACCAGCGCGCCATGGGCCTGCTCGGCGCCAACCTGGTGTGCCGCGACGGCCATTGGGTGGTCACCCGGATCCTGCCCGGCGAGTCCTCGGACTCCAAGGCCCGCTCTCCGCTGGCCGGTACGGGCATCCGTGAGGGCGCGGCGCTCACCCATGTCGACGGCCGCGGGGTGGACCCGGTGACCGGCCCGTATCCGCTGCTGGCCGCGGCCGGCGGCACCACCGTGGAGCTCACCTTCTCCCCGCCGGAGGGCGAGGGCCCGCCCCGCCGGGTCGCGGTGGTCCCGCTGGTCGACGAACGGCCGCTGCGCTACCAGGACTGGGTGGCCAAACGCCGCGCCGTGGTAAGGGAGTTGAGCGGCGACCGGTGCGGCTATCTGCACATCCCCGACATGGGCGGCTCGGGCTGGGCGCAGTTCAACCGCGATCTGCGGATGGAGGTCTCCCGGCCCGCGCTGATCGTGGACGTTCGGGGCAACGCGGGCGGCAATATCTCCGAGCTGGTGATCGAGAAGCTGACCCGCACCATCATGGGCTGGGATCTGACCCGCGACGCCGAGCCCGTCTCGTACACCAGCAACGCCCCGCGCGGTCCGGTGGTGGCGGTCGCCGACGAGATGACCTCGTCCGACGGCGACATGATCACCGCGGCCTTCAAGCTCCTGGGCATCGGCCCGGTGGTCGGCATGCGGACCTGGGGCGGGGTGGTCGGGATGACCGGCCGGCACCGGCTCGCCGACGGCACCGCGATCACCGTCCCGATGAATGCCGCATGGTTCCGGCTCTACGGCTGGGGCGTGGAGAACCATGGCGTCGAGGTCGACATCGAGGCGCTGCGCTCCCCGCTGCACTGGGCCGAGGGCCGGCATCCGCAGCTGGGCGTAGCGGTGCGCACGGTGCTGGAGCTGCTGGAGCGGCATCCGGCGTCGACCCCTCCGGACCTGTCGGACGCGCCGGACCGGCGGCGGCCGCCGTTGCCGCCCCGGAGCGGGGGCGCGGCGGAGGCGGCGGGGGCCTGAGCCGGCCGTCGGCCGGACCGGGCCAGGTCGCGACGGTAGGGGCAGGCCGCCGCAGCAGGGGCGTGCCACGGCAGAGCGCCAGAGCGGCCGCAAACTGAGGAACTGGCCATCCACCCTTTACGGGTGCCTGCTCAAGGTCGCCGGCTGACCGCCGGCTGACAACGCGGTGGGGCGCACCCGGTCGACCGGGTGCGCCCCTTCACGCATGACGCGTACGCCGCCGCGCGTGAAGTTCAGGACGAGCCGTGTCAGCTCTCGAAGCGGCCCTCGGCGGCGTCCATCGCGTCCTGGGCGGGGCGGCCGCCCTGCTGGCCACGCTCACGCGGCTTCTCCTGGCCGCCCTGACGCTGACCGCCACGCTCCTGGTCCTGGCGCTGACCGCCGTGCTCACGGTCCTGGCGCTGACCGCCGCGCTCGTGACCCTGCTCGCGAGCGTCGCTCCGGGCGTTCTGCGCCTGGTTCTTGAGCTCGTTGGCCTTGTCCTGGAACTGGTCCTTGATGCCCATGCTGTTCACTCCTAGTGGGGTGTAGGGGGGTTGGGCCCCGTTCAGCGTGACACGCCCGGACATTGCTCGCATTTCGATCACGGATGACTACGCTCCGTGATGCGCGCGGGTTGCCCGCCAGGCACTCACCCGGCACACAGCAGGCACCGACCGGCCGCTCAGGGGCGGCTCCGGTGCAGCTCGGGGCCTTCTCCCAGGCCGTTCGCCACCCGGGTCACCGGTCCGCCCGCGCCTTCTCGTCCGCCTCGCCGCCGGCGCCCACCAGGCCGACCCGCATGCCGTCCAGCCGGTCCCCGAACCGCCGCATCTCCCGCTGGCCCACCGACCCGATGAGCGAGGGCAGATACCCGCGGACCGACTGCATCCCGCGCAGCCACCACTGCCCGTAGACGTGCGCGGAACGGCGCTCGATGCCCACGACGATCCGGTCGACGGCGGGGTCCGGCGGATAGGTCTTGTTCGACGGCCACGGCAGCCGGGAGCGCAGCTCGCGCATCACCTCGTCCTGGTCGGCGCCGCGCACCATGTCGGTGTCGGTCCAGCTCAGATAGCCGACCCCGACCCGTACGCCCTTGTAGCCGACCTCGGCGCGCAGGCTGTGCGCGAAGGCCTCGACGCCCGACTTGGAGGCGCAGTAGGCGGTCATCATCGGCGCCGGGGTGATCGCGGCGAGCGAGGCGATCTGCAGGAAGTAGCCGCGGGACGCCATGAGGGCGGGGAGGAAGGCGCGGCTGGTGACCGCGCCGCCGATGAGGTTCACCTCGATGACCCGCCGCCAGGAGTCCGGGTCGGAGTCGGCGAACGGGCCGCCGGTCGCCACCCCGGCGTTGGCGACGACCACATCGACCTTCCCGAAGCGGTCCTTGACCTCGCCCGCGATCCTGGCCATCGCCTCGTGGTCGGTGACGTCGGCGTGCCAGTGGTGCGCCGGACCGTGCAGCGAGGCCGCGACGCCCCGCAGTTCGTCCGGCTCCAGACCGACCAGCGCCAGCGTCGCCCCGCGCGCCGACAGCTTGCGGGCCAGCAGCGCACCGACCCCACGGGCCGCGCCGGTGACGACGACGACCTGGCCTTCCAGGCTCCGGGCCCTGCTCCCGCTCCGGCTCCTGCTCGCGCTCGCCCTCATACCGTCTTCTCCTTCTTCTGCCCTGCGGAGCGGGGGACTTCGGCGGCCGCGGACTCCCCGGCCTCGGCGCCGGTGCCGTGCCCGGCCACGGTCCCGGCCTCGGCCCCGGCCCCCGCCGTCCGCAGATGGTCCTTGACGAGTTCGCGCAGCCGCCCGGCGACCGCACCGGGGTCCTCGATCGGTGTCATGTGCCCGAGGCCCGGCAGCTCCGTGAGACCGAGGCAGTCGGGGAGGACGGAGGCCAGCCGACGGGCGTGCACGAGCGGGGTGAGCCGGTCGGCGGTGCCCGCGATGATCGCGGTCGGCAGCTCCAGCCGGCCGACGCCACCGGTCAGTTCGAGCCCGGAGAGCACCTTGCCCCAGCGGGCCCGGACCCCGGGCGGGCAGGCGTGCACGATGCGCGCACAGGCCTCGATCTGCCCGGGGGTGGCGCTGGGGCCCATGGTGGCGTACTGCAGGGCGCGCTTGGCGAGCGGCGATACGGGGCCGAGCGGCGCCCGGGAGTGCAGCATCAGCCGGTGCGCACGGCGCCGCCCCTGCGGGCTGCGCAGCGGGAACACCCTTGATTCGGCGGGCAGATCGGCCATTCCGGTGCTGCACAGCAGCGCGGCGGCGGCCCGCTCGCGCAGCTGCGGCCGTCCGGCGGCGGCCATGATCGTCATACCGCCCATGGAGTGGCCGCCCACCACGGCGCGTTCGTCCGGCCGCAGGGTGGCTTCCAGTACGGCCACCAGGTCGTCGGCGAGCGCATGGGTGCCGTGGCCGGCCGGACCGGCGGCGGGGCTGCGGCCGTGGCCGCGCTGGTCGTAGACGACGACCTTGTACTCGGGGGCCAGGTCGCGGACGACCGGCGCCCAGAAGGCGGTCGAGCAGGTCCAGCCGTGCGCCAGGACGACGGCCGGGGCGTCCTCGGGGCCGTGGACCTCGGCGTAGAGCCGGGCGCCGTCGGCCGAGGTGACGGTCAGCGTCGTACGGGGCACCGGCGGCGCGTACGGGCCGGTGGTGACGTGTCCGGGCCGGCGGCTCATGCGGCCACCTCCGTGCGCGCGCCGGCGGCGGTCCGGTCCCCGGGCCGGCCGGCCGGTGGCCGCAGCACCTCGTACTCCGCGAGGTCGACCTGCCGGGTGACCTTCTTGAACTCCCCGGTCGTCCCCGGCCAGACGGTGGTGTTGCGGCCGTTCGCGTCCAGATACCAGCTGTTGCAGCCGCCGGTGTTCCACACCGTGCGCGCCATCCGCTGCTGAAGCGTGTGGTTCCACGCCCTGACGGCGGAGGGCCGGGCATCGAGGGCGATCTTTCCGCCGAGGAGGTCCAGCTGGCGCATGAAGTCGGCCAGGTAGTTCAGCTGCGCCTCGATCATCAGGATCATCGAGCTGTTCCCGAGGCCGGTGTTGGGCCCGATGACGGTGAGGAAGTTGGGGAAGCCGGCCGCGCTGGTGCCGCGCAGCGCCTCCATGCCGCCCTTCCACTCCTCGGCCAGCGTCGTCCCGTGGGCGCCGGTCACCCGCTCGGCGATCGGCAGGTCCGTCACATGGAACCCGGTGCCGAAGACGATCGCGTCGGCCTCCACCTCGCTCCCGTCGGCCCCCACCAGGGTGCTGCCGCGCACCTCCTTCAGCCCCGCGGCGACCACGTCCACATTGGGCTGCGCCAGGGCCGGGTAGTACGTGTTGGAGAGCAGGATCCGCTTGCAGCCGATGCGGTAGTCGGGGGTCAGCGCGGCCCGCAGCACCGGGTCCTTGACGGCCTTCTTCATATGGTTCCGGGCCAGGAGCTCGACCAGCCCCAGCTCGTTGGGGCGCTTGGTAAAGGCGCTGACCTGCAGTTCCCTGATGCCCCAGAGCAGCCCGCGGCGTGCGGCCCGGGTCGCGGGCACCTTGGTGTGCAGCCACTGCTCGGCCGCGCTGATCTTGCGGTCGGCGCGCGGCAGCACCCAGGGCGGGGTGCGCTGGAAGAGCGTGAGGCGTTCCACGTCCGGCTGGATCGCGGGCACGATCTGGATCGCCGAGGCCCCCGTACCGATCATGGCGACGCGCTTGCCCCGCACGTCGTAGTCGTGGTCCCAGCGGGCGGAGTGCGAGACCTTGCCGGGGAAGGTGTCCAGCCCCGGTACGTCGGGGACCTTGGGGTCCGACAGCGGCCCGGTCGCCGAGACCACCACATCCGCGGTCAGCGGTCCGCCGGCCGTCTCCACCTCCCAGTGCAGCGCCTCCGTGTCCCAGCGCAGGCTGTGCACCTCCGAGTTGAGGCGGAGGTGCGGACGCAGTCCGAAGGTGTCGGCGACCCGCTCCAGGTAGGCGCGGATGTGCGGCTGCCCGGAGAAGTTCCGCGGCCACTCCGGGTTGGGCGCGAAGGAGAAGGAGTACAGATGCGAGGGCACATCGCAGGCGCATCCGGGATAGCTGTTGTCCCGCCAGGTGCCGCCCACCGCACCGGCCCGTTCCAGGATGACGAAGTCGGTGATCCCCTGGCGCCGCAGCCGGACCGCCGCGCCGAGACCCCCGAACCCCGATCCGATCACCGCAACCCGCACATGCCTGCGCTCGCGCTCGGCCATTGCGCCGCCTCCCGAGTTCGACGTACTTCACTGCCATCTTCGGTGCCGTGAGGTCCGGCGCCACAGCCGCCCGCCCCATCGCGCCAGCAATCACTGGCACAGTTGGAGCGTAGGGCAGCCGCGTACCGAGCGGTAGGGGGCGGACGGCAGGAAGTTACCGCTGGTTGTCGCCCCGGTCCCGTGCCACGCCCCCGGGCATAGGCTGAGTCCGTGGCAGCGAACGAGAACTCCGAGGACGCGCGCACGGAAGCGGCAGCACACCCCCCGGCGCGCGAAATGCGCATGGCCGACCTGGCGGAGGAAGCCGGCATCACGGTCCGTACGCTGCGCTTCTACCGCGAGCGCAAGCTCATCCCGCCGCCGCGCCGCGAGGGCCGGATCGCCTGGTACAACGAGCACCACCTCGCCCGCCTGCGCACCATCGGCGCCCTCCTGGAGCGCGGCCACACCCTGGGCGGCATCGCGGAACTCCTCTCGGCCTTCGACACCGGCCGCGATGTGCGCGAACTGCTGGGACTGGACCACACCCTGGTGGCGCCCTGGTCCGAGGAGACACCCGTCCGCCTCACCCCCGAAGAACTCGCCGACCACTTCAGCGAGGACATCACCCCCGAAAACCTCACCACGTCCCTGGACATCGGCTACCTCGCCGTCGACGGCGACGAGTTCGTCCACATCAGCCGCCGCCTGCTGGATGCCTCCACCGAACTCGTGGGCAAGGGCATCCCGTTGGCCGACGTCCTCGAAGCCGGCCGCCAGGTGCGCGCCCACGCCGACGCCCTCGCCGACATCTTCACCACCCTCATCCGCACCCACGTCCTCTCCGACGTCCTCTCCCGCACCTCCACGGGCGAGTCCCCCGGCCCCGACGAGGTCGACCGCATCGCCGAGACCGTCGACAAGTTCCGCCCGCTCACCAAGGGCGTGGTCGAGGCCGAACTCTCCATGGCCGTGGACCGCCGGGTCCGGGCGGAACTGGCCACCTGGCTGCGGGAACAGGGGCAGGAGCAGGGCGGGGAACGGGGGAACGGGCAAGGGCAGGACGGGGAGTGAGCCCGGGCGGGCGGGTGGTCGCGGCTCGGTCAGGCATCGAACAGGCCCTTGCCGCCACGACTCACCCGGGCCACAACCGGAGCCCGGCCGCATGGTCGGACAGGCGCCGCAGGGCGAGGTCCCGGTAGGCCGGCGGCTCCTCGGTCGCGACGAGCTTCCCGGCGTAGATGCGCACCAGCTCGGTCCGCGCGAAGTGGCCCCCGGCCTGCTCTTCGAGGAGGTGCGCCTCACACAGCTCGGCGAGCTGACGCCGGGTGCGCTGCAGGTCGTGTCCGGCCAGCGCGGCGGCCGCATGGACCTCCACGTCCGGGCCGGGGACGAGCCCGAGGAGCCGGAACAGCCGGGCCGCACCGCTCGACAGTGCGCGGTAGCTGAGCGACAGACCCGCCTCCATGGACAGGTCCGGATCGGCCGCGGACAGCTCGCACAGCCGGTGCCGCTCGTCGGCCAGCTTCTTCGTCCAGTCCGCCAGCGACCAGCCGACGTGTGCCATCAGCCGGGCGGCGGCGATCCGCAGCGCCAGCGGCAGCCGGTCGCACCGCTCGACGAGTTCCCTCGCGGCGGCTTCCTCCGCCGCGATGCGCTGCCGCCCCAGCGCGGTGCCCAGTAGCTCCAGGGCGTCGTCCGCGGGCAGGGGGCCCACCGTGACCAGCGCCGCACCGTCACGGATCATCAGCCCGCTCAGCCGCCTCCGGCTGGTCACCACGGCCAGTGCGCCCGGCGTCGCGGGCAGGAGGGGACGCACCTGCTCGGCCGTCCCGGCGTTGTCCAGCACCACGAGCATCCGCCGCCCGGCGAGCAGCGAACGGTAGAGCGCCGAGCGCTCCGTCTCGGAGTCGGGGATCTGCGCGTCCGGCACCCCCAGCGCCTGCAGGAACCTCCCCAGCACGGTGCCCGGCCGCATCGGGGGACGCTCGAAGCCCCGGAGGTCGATGAAGAGCTGGCCGTCGGGGAACTCGGCCTTGAGCCGGTGCGCCCAGTGCACCGCCAGGGTGGTCTTGCCGGCCCCGCCCGCGCCGGCGAGCACCACACAGCCCGGGCCAGGAACCCGGTCCAGGTGCTCGTCCAGCGCGGCGCCCTCCCTCGTACGGCCGCAGAAGTCGGCGATGACGGGCGGGAGTTGGGCAATGAGAGGTGGCGTCACGGAAGGGTTTTGCGCGGCGTAAAGCGGTGCGGCGGAAGGGTGTTGCGCGGCGTAAGTCGGCGCGGCGGACGGACGTTGCGCGGCGTAGGGCGGCGCGGCGGACGGACGTCGCCCGACGGAAGGCGGCGGGCGGTCCGCGTCGTACGGCACGGCGGAACGGGGAGCGGCCGGGGGACGATCGATGAGGTGCGGCACGGCGGAACGGGAGCCGGCAACGGGCCGGTCGGCGAAGTGCGCCACGGCTGCCGGCTTCCCGTCGAGCACCGCCAGGTACGTCTCATTGAGGGCCGGGCCGGGATCGATGCCGAGCTGGTTCTTCAGGTGCCGTCTGGTCCGGTGGTAGTGGCCGAGGGCCTCGGCCTGTCTGCCGCTCGCCTGCAGCGCACGCATCAGCAGAGCGGTCAGCTCCTCGTGCAGCGGATGCTCCGCGAGGTAGGCGGTCAACTCCGTGACCAGCTCCCCGTACCGGCCGAGCAGCAGCAGCCTGCCGCCGAGTTCCTGCAGCGCCGCCACCCTCGCCTGGGCCAGGCCCACACCCAGCGTCCGTCTGACCCGGTCGCCGGGCACATCCGCCAGCGCCTCACCACGCCACAGACCGAGCGCCTGGCGCAGCTGCGCGACGGCCGTCCACGGCTCGGCCTCACGGGCATCGGACACCAGCTCCCGGAACCGGTTGACATCCACCGCCCACGGGTCGGCGATCAGCACATACCCCTGGCCCCGGGTGGCGATTTCGGCCTGGCCGGCCAGCAACTGCCGCAAGCGGTGCACATGGTTGTGGACCACGCCTCTCGCTCTGGTCGGCGGGTCCGCATCCCACGCCAGGTCGATGAGCCTCCCCACCGGGATCACGCGATTGACCTCGCTGATCAGAATCGCGGCCACGGTGCGCAATCGGCCCGCTCCCAGGCTCAGCAGTCGCCCGTTGTTCACTTCGATTTCAACCGGCCCCAGTAGCCGCAACTCAACCATTGTGCCCTCGAGTTCGTCCCGCCGATGCGCGCACAGCAAACCGCCCTTTTGCCAGCAAAGACCACCGGCGGGAAGGCGGGGTTCCGTTTCCCTCACCGCTTTCACTATGTGGACGGAGAAAGCGGACTGACGGAAAGTCAGTGAAGTGTGCGGACCATCTGCGAAGTGCGTGATCACAATGTGAGCGGTTCATGAGCGGGGCCGCGAAACATCCTTCCTGTGCCGGTCGCAGCGGCAATCCCCTAGCCGCTGCCCTGGCCGGCTCTCCGGTCCCCGATACCCGCATCGGGGATCGGAGAGGACTGCCATCCGTACACCTGGAGGAGAACCATGGTTACCAAGAACGTTGTGAAGAAGGGCCTTGCGGCGGCGGCGCTGTGCGCAGCACTGAGCGGCACGGCCGTCGCCTTCCCGGCGACGGCATCGGCCGCCCCGGCCGCTCCCGCCGCCGCGGCGGGCGAGTCGCCGGTCAGCGTCGGCGCCAACGCGAACCTGAACTTCAACGTCGACGTCCTCGGCATCGCCAACAAGATCGAAGCCTCGATCAAGACCGCCCAGAACCGCGAAGGCTTCGTCAAGAACCTGATGGAGTCCGCGTTCTACGAGAGCGGCCAGCACTACAACGTCATGGTCCACAACCTCAGCCAGCCGTACGACGACAAGCTGAACGGCGTGAAGCAGTACGGCTCGGCCACCTACGACGGCGTCGTCTACGGCATCTGGATCTTCGAGGACGGCGAGTTCACGAACCAGGGCGACGGCGGTTACATCAACTGGGCCTTCCGCGGCGTCTGGGAGCGCCCCGACAACGGCGGCTACGTGAAGTTCTCCCGCATTTCCTGAGCCCCTGGCCGGACCACCGGCCCGCCTCCGCACCGCAAACGGCCCGCCGCACTCCGGTGGGCCGTTCCTGCTGCATGAAGGCGTTCCGTTCGCCCGGCCGGCCCGGTCGGCTGGCATGGCCTGTGGCCCGCAGGGGGATACCTCTGCGGTTGGGTCACCCGTCCCGGCGCTTACCTGTCCAGGGTTTCCGCCGCCGGGGCGGGAGTCTCGAGCGCGGATCAAGGGTTCCGCCGAGTCGTGCCCACCAGTCCTTGGTGCCGCGCCTGGCTTCGCTGGAGGTTCAGCGCAGTGCATACCTTGCAGCCCGGGATCGGCACGCCATCCAACAGCCACTCGTCCAGCGGCAGTTCCACAGGTGGTTGGCTGTCCCGCATCGGGCTGGTCATGGCCCCTCCGCCGTTCGCCTCGCGTGTCCTCTCGATGACGACAACGCCAGGAACCCGCGCGGCCCAACTCACAGCCGATTGCACGCGATTGCGGGGCAATCACCTCAACGAGGCCATGGCCGATGTGATCAGCCCACGAGCTTTGGCGCCATAGACGGCCATGTCCGCCATAGTGGAGAACGCGGCGGCATACATAGCCACTTCGCTGGGCTGTGTCACGGTGAGGTAGCCGGACACCAGCTCTACGTTCGCTTGCGCCTTGTCGAAGATGGAGAAGCCCTCGACCGGCATACGAGTCCGGCCGAGCCCGGTCGGGACCACGCCGATACTCACGTTGGGCAGCGCGCTGGCCGTCAGCAGGTGTTCGAGCTGCTCGATCTGCGTATGCGCGGTGCCCAGCGCATTGGTCAAGGCCGGCCTCTTCCATCAGGAACGCGAATCGCTTCTGTCCCTCATACAGGACCCTCTGGCGGTCCATCCGGGCAGCGACGGCATCGGCCACGTCATCGATCACTACCCGCCTTCGCTGAACTGCGCGCAGCACGTCTTCGGTGTATCCGAAGGTTTGGATCAGCCCGGGAACGAAGTGTGGCGAGTAGCAGCGGAACCAACGGGTTCGCTCATACACCGGCAGGACGGACTCTTGCGCCCGTCGCAGGCCGGTGCGCTCCATGCGATGCCACTGCAACCACGTGCTCTCGGCAGTCCGGAGAGAGACGATGAGGTCCTGCGCCTGGTCCTCCGTGCCGCACGCCCGGCACCAAGCCAGGATGTCGTCAGCGGACGGTGAGGTCTTGGCGGTGGCGATACGGGACGCCCTGGACGGGTGCCACCCGCATGCCGCAGCCAGCTGTTTGCCTTCCAGGCCGGCATCCCGGCAGATCTCGCGGAGACGATCTGCCAGTGCCTGCCGGGCTGCCTGGGCACTGGACGATGACGAGACGGGCATGGGTCAGAGGGGCTTGTACTCCTCGTGCGGGATGGCCCGCTCCCACACGGCCTCGAAGGCCGAACTCACCAACTTCACAACGGCGGGTTCAGTTCGCCACTCCCGGTCGACCACTTCGCCGACACCTGAGAAATAGGTGAAGAGCACGGCCGACCTGTCGAACATCCACAAGTCAGTGCCGGGTAGCGGAATGTCCGCGCTCTTGCGTCGGGGCAGCCACCGGATCAGCTCTCCCGCTGCCACGTTGGGGAACGTCACGTCGTACTCGTACTTGTCCGTTGCCTTGTACGACTGGATCAGCAGATCTCCGCTGTCCTCGTCCAGCCAGATCGTTGGCGAATCGATGTCCGGCGTGTTCGGAATGATCCCGAGGAATCGCAGCCTCATGCCTGACCTCTCCCTGGGTCGACACATTTGCGCCCGATTGCACGACAATCACCCCTCCGGGGAGGGCCGTCAAGGGCGCATAGAAGCGCACAGGCAAAGCAGCCGGAATAGCCGAAGCAGCCATGCGGCCCCGTCCGGCGATGGCGGGCATGACAGCCGGGCGGGGCTTCGTGCTGCCCCTACAGGTCGAAGACGACCGTCACCGGCGCATGATCCGACCACCGCTGGTCATGGCCGGCCGCGCGCTCCACGTACGCCTTGACCGCGCGTCGCGCCAGGCCGGGCGTGGCCATGGCGTAGTCGATGCGCCATCCCGCGTCGTTGTCGAAGGCGCGGCCCCTGTAGGACCACCAGGAGTACGGGCCCGCGGTGTCCGGGTGGAGGCCGCGGACGACGTCCACATAGCCGCCGCGGGTCTCGTCGAGGACATCGGTCAGCCAGGCGCGCTCCTCCGGGAGGAAGCCGGCCTTCTTCCGGTTGGCCTTCCAGTTCTTCAGGTCGGCCTCCTGGTGGGCGATGTTCCAGTCGCCGCACACCACGACCTCACGGCCGTCCGCCGCGGCCCGCTTGCGCAGGTCTGTGAGGTAGGGCAGGAACTCCGCCAGGAAGCGCTCCTTCTCATCCTGCCGCTCGGTGCCGACCTCGCCGGAGGGCAGGTAGAGGCTGGCGACGGTCACACCGGGCAGGTCCGCCTCGACGTACCGCCCGCTGTCGTCGAATTCCGCCGACCCGAAACCCACCCGGACCCGCTCCGGCTCCCGCCGCGTGTAGAGCGAGACCCCGGCCCGGCCCTTGGCCGCCGCGGGGGCGTGCACGGTGTGCCACCCCGCGGGCTCCCGCACCTCCTCCGGGAGCTGAGCGGTCTCGGCCCGCACCTCCTGCAGGCAGAGCACATCGGCCGCGGTCCCCGCCAGCCACGGGACGAAGCCCTTCTTGGCCGCGGCGCGCAGCCCGTTCACATTCACGGTGGTCACGGTGAGCACAACATGCTCCTTGGTTTCGCAGGCGGGAGGAGGCTGCCCCACACACTGACGGTGGTCGCGGTGAGCATCCCGGCACGATACCCACCCCCGGACCTCATCGCGCCGGGCGCCCGTTCACCCGTACGATTTCTGGAATGGAGATACGCCCCGTCCGCTATGACCACCCCGACGCGGTCACCCTCGATGCGCTGGTGCAGCAGGAGTACGCCCGGCGCTACGGCGACGACGGCGACGTCACCCCGCTCGCCCCGGAGATGTTCACCCCGCCGCGCGGCACGTATCTGATCGCGTACGACGGCACCCGCCCGCTGGCCACCGGCGGATGGCGGCTGCAGGAGGACGCGGCGGAGGGGTACGAGATCGGCGACGCCGAGATCAAGCGGATGTTCGTGCTCCAGGAGGCGCGCGGGCGGGGGCTGGCCCGGCGGATCCTGGCCGCCCTAGAAGCGGACGCGCGGGCTGCGGGGCGCTCCCGGATGGTGCTGGAGACCGGTACCAAGCAGCCCGAGGCACTGGAGCTGTACGCCTCCAGCGGCTATGTGACGGCCGAGAAGAAGTTCGGGCTGTACCGGACCTACGAGGACAGCCGGTGCATGACGAAATCGCTGGTGGAGCGCGTCTGAGGGACACCGGGCCGACGCATGCCGGCCTCCCCGCCCGCGCGTCCGCACGGGCGGGTCCTGACTGTTGTTGACAGGCGTCCGGGCCGCTCCTCATACTCATTCCACTAATCAACTAGCTAAAGGGGGGATCCAGGTGAGCGACCCGAGCCCATGGGCCATCGAGGCCGAAGGACTGGGGAAGAAGTACCGCCGTGGCTGGGCGCTGCGGGACTGCTCCTTCCGGCTTCCCGCCGGCCACATCTGCGCACTGGTCGGACCGAACGGCGCGGGCAAGAGCACGTTCCTGGGCACCGTGACCCGGCTGATCCAGCCGACCACCGGGACCCTGAAGCTGTTCGGTGTCCCGGTCTCCGACCCTGCCGCCCTGCAGCGGGTCGCCTTCCTCGCGCAGGACAAGCCGCTCTACCCGCGCTTCACCGTGGCCGAGACCCTGCGCCTGGGCCGTGAGCTGAACCCGCGCTGGGACCAGGCAGTGGCCGAGCGGATCGTACGGTCCGGGAAGGTGCCGCTCAGCGCCCGGATCGGCACCCTCTCCGGCGGCCAGCGCACCCGCGTCGCCTTCGCCCTCGCCTTCGGCAAGCGGCCCGAGCTGCTGCTGCTCGACGAGCCGATGTCCGACCTCGATCCGCTGGCCCGGCACGAACTGTCGGGGCTGCTGATGGCCGAGGCCGCCGAGCACGGCACCACGGTCCTGATGTCGTCCCACATGCTCGCCGAGATGGAGGTCATGTGTGACTACCTCCTGGTGCTCGCCGAGGGCCGGCTGCGGATGGCCGGCCAGACCGAGGAACTGGTGCCCGCACACCTGCTGGTGACGGGCGTGGCCGGTGACGACGGCGGGGTGCCCGAGGAACTGCGCCGGCAGCACACCGTGGTCGAATCCCGGGTCAGCGGGCGGCAGTTCAGCGCCCTCGTCCGGCCGCACGGCCCGCTCTCCGACAGCTGGGATTCGCTGGCACCGAGCCTGGAGGAGGTCCTGCTGGCCTACCTGCGCTCGCCCGACGCGCCCACCCTGATCGCGGACGAGGCGCGCACCGGCGGACCGCACGAGGCCGCCGCGTGAGCCGGACCGGCACCGCCGTCACACCGGGCGGGACGGACGCGGGCGCGGACACGGGCGCGGATACGGGCACTGACACCGACACCGACACGGACACGGACACGGACCGCGGCCTCGCCCCCGCGGCCGCGAACCGCCGCGAACTGCTGCACGGCCTGCCCTGGCTGGTCTGGCGCCGGCACCGCGCGCTGCTGCGTACCGGACTGCTGATCACCGTCGCGGGCTGTGCGGCCTTCGCCTACCAGCGCATCGGCCTGATGGACTTCCTGCACGCCAAGGGCGCCTCGGCGGCCGCCGGGAGCCAGGTGTCCACGGCCTTCCAGAACACCTTCGGCACGACCTTCAGCCGCGACATCCAGGTGCTGCAGCTCCTGCCCGTCCTCGCCGGCATGTTCCTCGGCGCACCGCTGATCGCGGGCGAGCAGGAGCACGGCACCCTCAAGCTGGTCACCACCCAGTCCGCGAGCCGCGGCCGCTGGATCGCCGCCACGCTCGGCCTGCCGCTGGCCCTCATCGTACTGTGCACCACCCTGCTGTCGGCCGCCTTCACCTGGCTGTGGTCCCCGGCCCACGCGCTGGTCTCCGACGGCGACTGGCTGGAGAGCGGCGCCTTCGACACCACCGGACCGGTGCCGGTGGCCACGGCCCTGTTCCTGACCTCCTGCGGTATCGCCCTCGGCGTGCTGATCAAGCGGGTGACGGCGGCGATGGCGGCCACCGCCGTCCTCGCCGTGGCCGCCGGCGTGATCTGGGACGAGAAGGTGCGCCCGCTCCTCGGCACGCTGCGCAGCGTCAGCTACCCGTTCAACGGCGACGGCCCGTCGCTGCCTGCCGCCTCCGTACGGATCGACGACTGGGTGTCCACCGCGGACGGCAAGCTCTACGGCTTCGGCACCTGCACCACCGGCGACACCGGGGCCTGCCGGGCCAAGCTGGGCATCGTCAACCGGGTGACCCAGTACTTCGACTACGGACAGATGGCGGGGATGCAGTGGCTGGGCGCGGGGATTCTGCTGGCGCTGGCAGCCGTGATCCTCGCGCTCGTCGTATGGCGGGCACACCGGCGGCCGCTCTGAACGGCACGGCGCGCCAGGGACGCGGCGGGTGGCGGCCCGTGGGTTCTGCGGATTCCGTGGGTTCTGCGGATTCCGTGGGTTCTGCGGATTCCGTGGGTTCTGCGGATTCCGTGGGTTCTGCGGATTCCGTGGGTTCTGCGGATTCCGTGGGTTCTGCGGATTCCGTGGGTTCCACGGGGCCCGTGGGTTTCGCAGGTTCCACGGGACCCGTGGGTTTCGCAGGTTCCGCGCGTACAGGCCACGCCCCGGGCGGCGCTTTGACACCCGGCACGACCGGCCCGATCATCAAGCGGTCGGGCAGCACGGTCCCGGCGGCCCACAGGGCGGCACCTGCGGCCCACAGGGTGGCAACCGCGGCCCGCAAGCCGGCACCGGCGAGAGAAGCAGAGAGGTGGTGAGCGCCGTCGAATTCCGTATCGACCGCCGCAGCGGCGTCGCCACCTACCTCCAGATCGTCCAACAGGTCCAGCAGGCGCTGCGGTTGGGCATCCTGGTGGAGGGCGACCGGCTGCCGACCGCCGCACAGGTCGCCGCCACGACCAAGGTCAACCCCAACACGACCCTCAAGGCGTACCGCGAGCTCGAACGCGAGGGCCTGGTCGAACCCCGCCCCGGCCTCGGCACCTTCGTCAGCCGTACGCTCGCCCGCCCGGAGTCCGCGGCGGACGCCCTGCTGCGCGAGGAGCTCCGCTCCTGGATGGACCGGGCCCGCGCGGAGGGGCTGGACCGGGAGGACGTCCAGGCGCTGATGAACTCGGTGCTGCAGGACCGGTATCCGTAGGGCTGAGCCGGACGGACCGAGCGAGCGGTGAAGCGGGCAGGCCTGCGCCGCGCCCCGCCCACCCACTGGCCGTCCCCGGCCGCACCCCGGCCGCCTTTCTTCCGCCCCGCTTGACCCTCACCCCACGTCAGGTTCCACCCTGAAGGACGCACGGCCCGCCACCGGTGGCACCCCACCGGGCAGGACGGGCCGGCCGGACGGACGGGATGAAAGGCGCTGCGATGAGTTACTCGGTCGGGCAGGTCTCCGGATTCGCGGGCATCACGGTGCGCACCCTGCACCACTACGACAAGGCCGGCCTGCTCTCCCCCAGCGACCGCAGCCCCGCCGGCTACCGCCTCTACAGCGATGCCGACCTCGCCCGGCTGCAGCAGATCCTCTTCTACCGGGAACTCGGCTTCCCGCTCGACGAGATCGCCACCATCCTGGAAGACCCGCAGGCCAACGCCCTCGACCATCTCCGCGCCCGGCACCGCAACCTCAACGACCAGATCGCCAAGCTGCAACGACTGGTCGAGGTCGCCGAGAACGCCATGAAGGTCCAGGAGACCGGCGTGCAGCTGACCCCGGAGGAGCGCTTCGAGGTCTTCGGCGAGCTGACCTTCGACCTCACCTACGCCACCGAGGCCCGTCTGAAGTGGCAGCACCTCGAAGGCCATCAGCGCTCGATGGCGCGGGCCGCCGCGCACTCCAAGGAGGACTGGGCGACGCTCATGGCCCAGCACGCCGACTGGCGCCGCCGGCTGACCGCCGCCTTCGACGCCGGGGAGGCCGCGGACGGCGAGCGCGCCATGGACCTCGCGGAGGAACAGCGCCGGCACATCGCCCGCTGGTTCACCCCGTGCCCCACGGATATGCACGGCCGGATCGCCGACGACTTCGCCGCCGACCCTCGCGCCTTCGCCCTGGTCGTCCCACCCAGCGAACAGCGGCCCGGCCTCGCCGCGTATGTACGCACCGCCGTGCACGCCAACGCCGTACGCCAGTCACCGGCCTCCTAGGGGGACCTGGCACCCCGTAGGGGTTCCCCGGGGCAGCCCCCTACGGCTCCCTGGTGCTCCGTAGCCCGGACTCCCCCAGCGCCTGTCGTCAGGCTCCCGCCTGCACCGCGCACCGCGCGTCCCGCACCGCGCGTCCCGCATCCCGCATCCCGCATCCCGCATCCCGCATCCCGCATCCCGCATCCCGCATCCCGCATCCCGCATCCCGCATCCCGCGCCACCCTGCCTGCACCGGACCCCCGACCTGCCCCCTCGGGCCGCACCGCCCTGCCCACACGGGCGCGCACCACCTGCCTGCACCACCCTGCCGCAGCCCCCTCCCTGACTCCCCGCCCAAGAAGGCCGACGACCATGACGAACATCCTGATCACCGCCGCCGGATCGTACGGCGACGTCGCCCCGTACACGGGCGTGGGCGCCCGGCTCCGCGCAGCCGGCCACGAGGTCGCCCTCGCCACGCACGACAGCTACGCCGGCCTCGTACGAGCCGCCGGCCTGGAGTTCCGCCCCTTGCCGGCCGACCCCCGCACCCGCCGCCCCGCCGCCGGACAAGCGCAGCCCGCCGGCCCGGCCGGCAAACGCGCCCTCATGCGCCAGGCCGCCGCCTTCATCAAGGAACTGGGCGGCGGAATCGCCGAGGCCGCCCACGCGGACACCGGCCTCCTCCTGCTCTCCGCCACCACCGCACCGCTCGGCCACCATCTCGCCGAGGCGATGGGCATCCCGTACCTCGACCTGCCTCTCGTACCCGGCGCGCCCACCGGCGACTTCGCCCCGGTCGTCAGCGGCGGCCGCTCACTGGGGCGTTGGGGCAACCGCGCCGCCGGCCGTCTTTCGCTCCGCATCATCGACCGCCTCTACGCGGACGCGACCCGCGACCTCCGGGCCCGCCTCGGCCTGCCGCCCGCCACCGCCCGCACGGCCCGCCGCCGCGCCGAAGCCGCCGGCCGGCCGGTCCTGCACGGCTTCAGCGAGGTGCTGGTGCCCCGCCCCGCGGACTGGCCCACCGGCCTGGACGTGGTCGGCAACTGGTGGCCCTGGCACGCACCGGGCGCCCAACTTCCGCCTGTCGTCGAGGACTTCCTCGCCGCGGGACCGCCCCCGGTCTTCATCGGCTTCGGCAGCATGGCGGGCGGCGACGGTGAGCGTCTGAGCGCCCTCGCGGCCGCCGCCCTGCGCCGCGCCAAGGTCCGCGGCATCCTCCAGTCCGGGTGGGCCGGGCTGACCACCCGGCACGCACCCGAGCACGCCGACCTGCTCACCATCGGCGACGTCCCGCACGCCCTCCTCTTCCCCCGGATGGCCGCCGTGGTCCACCACTGCGGCGCCGGAACCACCGCCGCGGGACTGCGCGCAGGCGTCCCCACCGTCCCGGTACCGGTCACCGCCGACCAGCCCTTCTGGGCCGCCCGCCTGGCCTCCCTCGGCGCGGCCACCGCCCCGATCCCGTTCGCCGACCTGTCCGCCGGCCACGCCGTCGCCCGCCTGGCCCACGCCCTCACCCAGGCCACCGCCGCTCCCGACCGCCGCCACCACGCCACCGAGGCCGCCCGGCGCCTGGCCGCCGAGGACGGCGCCGGCCAGGTCCTCAAGGCGGTCGAATGCCTGGGTGCCTGAGCCGCCCCATCTGAGTGCCTGAGCCACCCCGCCCGAGCCCTGAGGCGCCGCGCCCGTCCCCGTCCGCCCCGCACTCCCGCGCCTCCTGTGTGCCAGAGCCGCCCTGCCCCAGCCCTGAGGCGCCCCACCCATCCCCGCGCTCCCGCACCGCCCATCCGGCCGCCCGGCCCAACGAGGCTCACCCGCCGGGCCAACCTCCACCCGTTCGGCGGCCCGGCGGCCCGCCCCGGGATGCGACCGCCCGTCACAAGGCGTGGGCTCGCCACATGACCCCATTCCGCACCCACCCCCCGCTCCGCAGAATGCTGCTCCACGCCATAGCCACGGCGGCCATGGGTTCCGTCCTCACGCTGACGGCCTCCCAGGTGGCCCACGCCGCCGCGCCCACCGCCGCCGGCACCCACTCCGGCAAGTGGACCCACCCCACGACCGCGCACTACCGCATCAGCTCTCCCTACGGCGCCCGCGGTCACTGGCGCGCCGGCCACCACACCGGCATCGACCTCGCCATCCGCTCCGGGACCCGGGTCAGATCCGTCGGTTCGGGCACCGTCGTCCTCGCCAGAAGATCGGGCGCCTACGGCAAGGCCGTGACGATCCGGATGAAGGACGGCCGCTACATCCTCTTCGGCCACCTCTCACGCATCACCGTCCGCCCCGGCCAGAAGGTCCGCGCCCGCACCCGCCTCGGCTACAGCGGCGCCACCGGCCGCGTCACCGGCCCCCACCTCCACCTCGAGGTCCGCAAGAACCGCCGCTACGGCTCGGACATCAACCCCCTCACCTACCTGGCCCGACACGGCGTCCGCCTCACCTCCCGGTCCTTCACCCGCTGACTCCGTCCCCACTGCCCCGCCGCCCGGCCACCCCCGCCCCACTCGCCCACATCCCTCAAGCCCCCTCTCACCCTTCCCCAATCTTCCCTAACAGCCCCTATTCCAACCCCCGATAGGGAATGTTAAGGTAGTTTTCGTGAGCGAACACTTCTACTCCGTGGAGCAGGTCGCCGAACGCCTCGGCCTGCACGTACGCACCATCCGCAGCTACGTACGGGACGGCCGACTCCCCGCGGTCCGTATCGGCAAGCAGTACCGGATCGCGCACGAGGACCTGGAAGCGTTCACCGGCCGTCCGGTGCCGGCGCCCCCGGGCGAGACGGACGGGCGGCAGCGGCACACCGAGGTGTCGAGCATCGTGGAGATCGACGCGGTCAGCCCCGAGACGGCCGACCGCCTGACCATCCTCCTGGTGGGCTCGGCGACCAACGACCGGCGGGGGGACGAGCCGCTGCGGATCGAGACGGCGTACGACCAGGAGCGGGCCCGGATGAAGATCATCGTGCTGGGCGGCCCGGGAGCCACCGCCCGGCTGCTCGACTACGTGGAGGGGGTGCTCTCGTCATGAGCACGATCTACAAGTCCGAGGCCGGCGCGAACGAGATCCAGCAGCGCTATCAGGAGGCGCTGAGCGCCTGGCCGGTCCCCGCCGAGCACATCCGGCTACCGACCCGCGAGGGCGAGACCTTCGTCATCGCCTCCGGCCCCGAAGACGCCCCGCCCCTCCTGCTGTTGCACGGCAGCGGGGCGAACACCTCGTTGTGGCAGGACGACATCGCCTCCTGGTCCCGGCATTTCCGTACCTACGCCGTCGACGTCATCGGCGAGCCCGGCAGGAGCGCGCCGTCCCGCCCGCCCCTCGCCTCCGAGGCCTCCGCGCTCTGGCTGGACGAGGTACTGAAGGGTCTCGGTATCACGAACACCTCGATCGTCGGGATGTCACTCGGCGGCTGGCTGGCGCTGGACTACGCCACCCGCCGGCCGCAACGGGTGACCCGCCTGGCCCTGCTGTGCCCCGGCGGCGTGGGGAGGCAGAAAATGGGTCTGGTCTTCACGTTCCTGCTCCTGCGCCCCTTCGGACGCCGGGGCGCGCTCCGGTCGGCGCGAGCCGCCACGGGCCTCGACACACCACAGACCCGGCACCTCCTCGACCACGTGTCGCTGACCTTCAGGCACTTCAAGCCGCGCACGGAGCGGCTACCCGTGTTCCCCGACAGCGCTCTGCGCCGCCTGACCATGCCGGTGCTGGTGACAGCCGGCGCCCGCGACGCCATGTTCGACTCCGCGGAAACCGCCCGGCGCATACACCGATGTGTCCCGCACGCCACCGTGAACCTCCTGCCCGACGCCGGACACGCCCTCCTCGACCAGACCGCATCCGTCCTGTCCTTCCTCCGCGGCTGACCCTCCGGAGGGCGGCCCGCAGCAACTCATGTGATGACCATTCGTCACCACCCCTTCTCTGATAGTTATGTGAATGGGGTACGGGCGCAGGCCCGTAGCGGCATCCCGTGGACGCCGCAGGGAGGATGCACATGAGCGCCACCACACGCGATGAGGTCATCGCCGTCGAGCAGAAGGCGGTGGACCACGCCTACGACTGCTACCGCGCGCGGCTGGCCCAGATGAGCGGGGCGTCGGCCGCCACGGCTTCGGCGAGCGGCAAGGACAGCATCGCCAACCGGATCGAGGCGGAGGCGCGGGCCGAGGAGTACGGCGGCCTCGGCGACGAGTCACTGGTCTTCTCCCGCGTCGACGCACCGGAGGAGCCGGGCGGCGAGCACCGCCCCTGGTACATCGGGCGACGAGGCGTACGCGACGCCGTGAACGAACCGGTGGTCCTGCTGTGGACCAGCCCGCTGGCGAAGAAGTGGCTGGAGGCGCGGCCCGAGGCACCCGGGGAGGTGAGCCTGCGACGGCAGTTGCGCTGTGTGCAGCGTGTGGTCGAGGGCTACTTCGACGAGATCGCCCGGACAGCTCCCGCAGCTCCCTCAGCCCCCGTATTACCCACCTCATCCACGCCCGTCCCGGAGCCACGACCGGCCGCGGACGACTCCCGTCCTGCGGCCGCGCCCGAGGCCCCCGTCCCGGCGCCGGGGAAGCAGCGCCCGCCGTCCCGTACGCCCGGCGATGCCGCCCGCCGCCGGCGCCGTAAGACGCTCCAGCCGGACGACTTCCTGCTGCGGGAGCTCCAGCGGTCGCGCAGTGGCCGTATGCGGGACATCGTCGAAACCATCCGCCGGGACCAGATGGACCTGGTCACGGGCTCCCCCTCCGACATCCTCGTGGTGCAGGGCGGCCCCGGCACCGGCAAGTCCGGGGTCGGTCTCCACCGCGTCACCTGGCTCGTCAACAACGAGCACTTCAAGGCCCAGGACATCCTCGTCATCGGCCCCCACCAGCGGTTCCTCGATTACGTCGGACAGGTCCTGCCCACCCTCGGGACGCGGGACGTCAACGCCGTCCAGCTGACCCGCCTGTGGGAGGGCGAGATCCATGGCACCGACACCCCGGCGGCGCGGCTGGTGAAGTCGGACGAGCGCATGGCGGCCGTCCTGCGGCGCCGGATCGACAACGACTGCCGGCCCGAAGTCCTCGACGACCTCACCACCGCCCCCTCCTTCGAGGGCGACGAGCCCGCGGTCGTCGTCACCGCCGGCAGCACGACCCTGCGCGTCCCGCGGACCGAAGTCCTCGCCCTCCTCGACGAGACACGGGGCGGCGACGGCGCCTACCGGGAGCGCCGCGAACGCTTCCGCAGCCTGTTCGTCGACCGCCTGCTGCAGGAACTCGCCGCCATCGCCCCGCGCCGCGGACAGGGCGGTACGATCCGCCGCGACCTGGAACGCAACCGCCGGGTCGAACGCCTCGTGGACCGCATCTGGCCCTCGCCGGGCGCCAGGGAGGCCCTGCGCACTCTCTACGATTCGGCCGACCTCCTCGGCACGTGCGCCGCCGGCATCCTCGACGACGACGAGCAGGCGGCCCTGCACCGCCCCCGGGCCGCCAGCGCCGATGCCGACCCATGGACCCTCGACGACCATGTCTGCCTCGAAGAACTCCGGTTCCTCATCTCCGGGGAGACCCCGAGGCGCTACGGACACATCGTCGTCGACGAGGCGCAGGACCTCACCCCCATGCAGGCCCGCGCACTGCGCCGCCGTTGCGCGGTCAACGGCTCCATGACGGTCCTCGGTGACCTCGCCCAGGCCACCGGCCCCCACACCCACACCAGTTGGGACCGCCTGGGCACACTGCTGTCCGACCACGGGGACTGGCACGTCGCCGAGCTGACCACCAGCTACCGCGTGCCTGCGGAGATCATGGAGTTCGTGGCGCCCCTCGCCCGTGCGGTCGCCCCGGCCCTGCCCTATCCGCAGGCCGTGCGGGAGGCGGGCGACGGGGCCGTACGGACCCTGGCGACCGAGCCGTGGAAGCTCCTCGACGACACCGCCGCCCAGGTCACCCGCCTGGTGGGCACCAGCGACGGGAACACCCCGCGTTCCGTGGCCGTCATCGTCCCCGACGACTCGGGCTGGCTCGACGAGATCGGCCGCCATCTCGACGAGCGTGCCGGCCTCACCGCGCAAGGCCGCGAGACGGTCTCCGTCCTGGCCGCCGCGCAGGCCAAGGGCATGGAGTACGACCACGTCCTGGTCGTCGAACCCGCCACCATCGCCGACCGCGGCCCGGCCGGCCACCGCCAGCTCTACATCGCCCTCACCCGCAGCACCCAGACCCTGACGGTGCTCCACACCTCCGCCCTTCCGGAAGTCCTCACGCACCCCGACGGCGCCCTCGCCGCGGATACCAACGGCACCTTCGAACAACCCGAAGCACCCAAACCACCCAAAGCACCCGCCACCGAAACCACGGATCCCACGGAATCCACGGAATCCACTGAACCGACCGAAGCCACCGAAGCCACCGAAGCCACCGAAGCCACCGAAGCCACCGAAGCCACCGAAACGACCGAACCCGGCACAGCGCAAGGCGCCATCCCCCCGATCGGAACCGACATCCGCGTACGAGTCCTCGGCCCCGGGCCGGGCGGCCGCTACAAGGTCAAAGCGCTGGCCCCCGATCTCGACCGCCCCCTGGTCCTGACCGTCCGGCACGGCTCCGCTCCCCCGCACCGAGGCGAGAAACTGGACTGCTGGGTCTTCGCCAACGAGACCAACCAGAGCGTGCTCACCACCGACCAGCGCGGCCGCAAGCCCCTCTCCCCCACGATGGCGGAACGCTACGCAGCCGCACTCGACGTGCTCGACGAGCTGCTGACCGGCGACGGAGACATCCCCCAGGACGCCCGCGGCCGGCTGTCCGATCTGCAGGCCATGGCCCACCGCGTCCTCCGCCGCGAGCAGGTGGACTGGGTGGACGTGCGGTGCGTGCTCGGTTCCCCGGACAGACACCGTCTGGGCGTGCTGCGCGACCTCATGGCGGGCGCCCACCGCGCACTCAAGGACAACACCCTGGACACCGGCCGGCTACGGCACGACCTCACCCACTCCGGCTGGACCCAGGCCCTGACCGAAGCCCGCGAAACCCTCCGGACCCGCCTCGCCACCGAGCCCGACACCGGCTCGGCCTCCGAAAGCACCCCCGCCATTCCCACCACCCCCACCACTCTCACCGCTCCTTCCACCCCCGCGCCGCAGCCCGACCAGAAGGAATGCGCCCCCGTGCCCACCGTCGCAGAAGTTCCCACCGCACCCACCGTCACCACGAAGGAGGGATTCCTGCACGCACTGGAGACCTCGGCCGCCGCCGACCGCACCTGCAAGAAACACGAGTCGGTGCGCTACGCCCTGAAGTCCGCCCTGCTCTGGGCAGAGCTCCAGCCGGCCGATTCCCCGCTCGTCGACGTCAGCTGCCTCACGGACAACGGCCTGTTCCTCTACGAGGTCCTGGGCGCCGGCCGCTCCACCTACGAAGACCTCCGCTCGGGAGCGACCCGCCTCCTGGAGATCAACCACACCCTGCCCACCCCGGCCGACAGCCTCTACCTGGTCCTCTCCGAACCCCCCACGGAGGACTGGTCCGCCGACACCATCCACGACGTCTTCCACATCCACGTCCTCTGGCGCACCCCGGACAGCTGGGGCGGCGACAGCCCGGAGTCCGCCCTGACGCCCGGCCAGAAGTAACATAGCCGCCCTGCTCCCAAGCCAATCCGTGCAGTGGGGCGCATCGGCCTGCCCCCCAACCGGCCCGCGAGGGACCTGATTTCCCTGCTGGTCGCGTCCGCCACGGCGGTTCCTCGGGGCAACCAATGGGTCTTGCCACAGGTAAGGATCAGACGGGTCTGGGAGGTCGGCCCTCCTCGCTTGACCGGGCCGAACCCGGCCGACCGCGGGATCGCGGTAACCACGGAGATCCACACGCACGCGCCCTCTGCACTGCCGTACGACAGGAAAAAGCCCCCACCGAATCTCCCCGGTGGGGGCTTTGACGCGCTGTGGACCTGAGGGGATTCGAACCCCTGACCCCCTCGTTGCGAACGAGGTGCGCTACCAGCTGCGCCACAGGCCCTTGCGACGAGTGAAACTCTAGCATCTCGGTCGCGGTGCTCGGAAATCGCTTCCGGTGCTGGTCAGCCGAGGGCCGTCACTCGTTCGCCGCGCGCGGGCGGTCCTCGTTCTCGTACTGGTCGAAGAGGGGGGTGCGGCCGCGGGTGCGGCGGCCGGGGTGGGTGGGGCGGTCCTGGGAGGGGGTGTCGGCGTGGGGGTGGTCGGCGGCGGCGCTGGAGCGGGCGGAGCTCCAGGCGTCCTCGGCGTCCAGGTCGACGTGGCTGGTGGCACGGGGGGCGACCGGCGCGGTGACGTAGGTGGGGAGGGGGACGGGGACCGGGTCCCAGCTGCCGGCGGCGGGGCGCGGGCGTTCGCGTTCGCGCTGCTGGTCGACCCACTCGGCGTGGTCGGTCTCCTCGACCAGGGCGCGGCGGCCCGCGGTATGGGCGGGGGTCGCGGGGCGGGGCGGTTCCGGGGCGGCGTCGGGCGGGGTGTCAGCGCGGACGTCGGCCGGGTGATCAGCGACGGGCGGCTGGTCGGCCGCCTGCTGAGGGCGGGCCCGGCGTCCCTCCCGCAGGCGCTGGGCCGCGGCCTCCGCCTTGCGCCGGTCCATGGTGAAGGTGAAGCGCCGCCGCTCCTGGGCGCGCAGGTAAATGATGTACGCGGTCAGCAGGAGGGCGGGCAGGGCGGGGGCCCAGAGGAAGGGGAGGCCGCCGACCGCGGCGACGATGGCGCCGGCGGTGAAGGTGAGGAAGAGGACGGTGGTGGTGCGCCGGCGGCGGGCGAGGACCTTGGCGCGCTTGGTCCGCTCGGCGGCGGAGGGGCGCGGCGGCGCGGCCTGCACCCGGGTGTGGGGAGCCTCGGCCGGGTCCGCCGCGGGGTCGCCGAAGGCCCGGGCGGCGGCCTCGCCGGCCGGGGCGTCCGGGTCCACGTCGTCGCCCGCATCGTCGGCGGGGTGCTCCCCGCGTGCCTTGTCGTAACGGCGCTGCATCGCCGCCCGTCCGGACAGCAGCCGGATGGCGGTGCTGAAGCGCTCGGTCGGACGGGCCTCGTTGAGCTCGTCCTGCCTACGGAGCCACATCGGCACCAAGTAGGCGGCCCAGGCCCCGACGATGACTGCGTAGATGAGGCCGCTGCTTCTCACAACTCACACGGTAGAGGGGTTTGCAGGGGGCCATCCGCCAATTGGGCCGGTGTGTCGCACGATCTGGCTGATATCTCGAACTTTTTTGTGATGGTAGAGATCAGTGTCTTCCGCCGATCCGGTCCATCAGGGAATAGAATCGAACGTTTATTTTATTTGTGGGGTGTGCCGGGAGCGCTGGGCTTCTCCCTGCGCCAGCGGCTGAGCAGGCCTTCGGGTACTTCTTCCGCGGTGAGAGCGAAGACCAGGTGGTCGCGCCAGGCGCCGTCGATGTGGAGGTAGCGCGGGCGGGTGCCCTCTTCGCGAAAGCCGAGCTTTTCGACCACCCGGCGGCTGGGGACGTTCTCCGGGCGAATGCAGATCTCGATGCGGTGCAGTCCCACGGACCGGAAACAGTGGTCGGCGGCGAGCGCCACGGCGGTCGGGATGACACCGCGGCCGGCGACTTCCCGGTCGACCCAGTAGCCGATATGGCCGGAGCACATGGAGCCCCAGGTGATCCCGGCGACCGTCAGCTGGCCGACGAGCCGGCCGCGGTACTCGACGACGAACGGCAGCATCCGGCCCGCGTGCGCCTCGGCGCGGAGGTGGCGGACCATCTGACGGTACGTGGGGCGGTGCGGCGGGACGAGGCCGGGCGGGGGCGGCGGGACGGTCGCTTCCCAGGGGCGCAGCCAGTCGCGGTTACGGCGGTTGACCTCGCGCCAGGCCCGTTGGTCGCGCAGCTTTATCGGGCGGAGGGTCACCTCTCCGTCCGTGAGGACCACCGGCCAGGGCGCGTTCAGCTCGGGCTCCCGGATGGTCTGGGGTGGTCGCCGCCGCGGATCTGGTCGACGGCGTGCGGCAGGATGTCGGCGAGGACGGCGAGGCCGTCGCGGACCCCACCGGTCGAGCCGGGGAGGTTGACGATCAGGGTCGTACCGGCGACGCCCGCCAGTCCCCGGGAGAGCGCGGCGGTGGGCACCTTCGTACGGCCGGCGGCGCGGATCGCCTCGGGGATGCCGGGGATCTCGTAGTCCAGGACCTGGCGGGTGGCCTCGGGGGTGCGGTCGGTGGGCGACAGGCCCGTACCGCCGGTGGTCAGGACGACGGCGTAGCGGGCGGAGGCGACGGCGCCGCGCAGGGCGGCCTCCACCGGTTCTCCGTCGGGCACCACCTGCGGGCCGTCGACCTCGAAGCCCATCGCGGTCAGGCCCTCGGCGAGCAGCGGACCGCCCTTGTCGGGGTAGAGGCCGGCCGCGGCGCGGTTGGAGGCGGTGACGACCAGGGCGCGGGCGGGGCTCATGACCGGCTCCAGTCGCCGGACTTGCCGCCGGTCTTCTCCTCCACGCGGATATCGGAGATGACCGCTGCCTTGTCGACGGCCTTGACCATGTCGACGACGGTGAGCGCGGCGACCGAGACAGCGGTCAGGGCCTCCATCTCGACGCCCGTGCGGTCGGTGGTCTTGACGGTGGCCGTGATCTCGACGGCGTCGTCGGTGAGGGAGAGGTCCACCGTGACGCCGGAGACGGCCAGCGGGTGGCACAGCGGGATCAGCTCGGGGGTGCGCTTGGCGCCCATGATGCCGGCGATCCGGGCGGTGGCCAGGGCGTCGCCCTTGGGCATGCCCTCGCCCCGCAGCAGCTCGATGACCTGCGCGGAGACCAGGACGCGGCCGCGGGCGGCGGCCGTGCGGGCGGTGACGTCCTTCGCGGAGACGTCGACCATCCGCGCCGCGCCCGCCGCGTCGAGATGGGTGAGGTGTTGCTGGCCGCTGCTCATCGTTCTCCCGGTACCCAAACTGCCGCCTGTGGGACGACACCGTACCCCCGGCGGCAGCGGGCTACCCGAGCAGGACGAGGTCCACCTCGGCGCCCGCGGCGACCTCGGTGGTGTCCTCGGGGACGATGATCAGCGCGTTGGCGTGCGCCATGGCCTTGATCAGGTGGGAGCCTGCGCCGCCGACGGGGGTGACCGTGCCGGCGTCGGCGTCGTAGGAACCGCGCAGGAACTGGCGCTTCCCCTTGGGTGAGGAGGCGATGGCGTCGGTGCACCGGGCGGGGGTGACGGGGCGGTGCACCTCGGGCAGCCCCCTCAGGGCCCGGATGGCGGGCCGGACGAACAGCTCGAAAGAGACGTACGAGCTGACGGGGTTGCCGGGCAGTGCGAGGAGCGGGGTGCGGTCGGGGCCGATGAGGCCGAAGCCCTGGGGCTTGCCCGGCTGCATGGCGAGCCTGCGGAACTCGACCGTGCCTTCGTCGGCGGACAGGGCGGTCAGGGTCTCCTTGACCACGTCGTACGCGCCGACGCTGACGCCGCCGCTGGTGACGACGAGGTCGGCCCGGATGAGCTGGTCCTCCAGCGTGGAGCGAAGGGTCTCGGCGTCGTCGGCGACGGCGCCGACACGGTAGGGGATCGCGCCGGCGGCGCGAGCGGCGGCGGTGAGCTGGAAGCTGTTGGAGTCGTGGATCTGCCCGGGGCCCAACGCCTCGCCGGGCTGGACCAGTTCACTGCCGGTCGACAGCACCACGACCCGCGGGCGGGGGCGCACCTTGACCGTGCCGCGGCCGATGGCGGCGAGCAGGCCGATCTGGGAGGGGCCGAGCACCGTGCCCGCCCGCAGGGCCGGCTCGCCCTCGGTGGCATCGCTGCCGCGGGTGCGGATATGGGCGCCGGCGGCGGCCGGGCGGTGGACGCGGACCTCGCCGGCGGCGTCCTGGGGGGCGGCGCTGTGGGCACGCATCGTGGCGGCCGGCCCCTCGCCCGTGCCGCCGTCGGTCCATTCGACGGGGACGACGGCCCCGGCGCCGGGCGGCAGCGGGGCGCCGGTCATGATGCGCGCGGCCTGGCCGGGGCCGATCTCCGGCAGTGCGCCGCTGCCCGCCGCGACATCGCCGAGGACGGTGAGGGTGACCGGTGCCTCTTCCGTGGCGCCCGCGACATCGGCGGCGCGGACCGCGTAGCCGTCCATGGAGCTGTTGTCGAAGGGCGGCAGGGCGACGGGGACCGTGATGTCCTCGACCAGGACGCAGCCCTGGGCTTCGAGGAGCTGCAGCTCGATCGGGTCCAGCGGGGCGATCTTCGCCAGGACGTCGTCGAGGTGCTCGGCCACCGACCAGACGCGGTCCTGGTGGCGGGTCTGGCCGGTGGCGTGGTTCAACGTCTCACATCTCCTCGGTGACGTAACTGCGAAGCCAGGACCGGAAGTCCGGGCCCAGGTCTTCACGTTCGCATGCCAGTCGGACAATGGCACGCAGATAGTCGCCGCGGTCGCCGGTGTCATAGCGGCGGCCCTTGAAGACGACGCCGTGCACCGGGCCGCCCAGGGCGGGGTCGGCGGCCAGCGCCTGGAGGGCGTCGGTGAGCTGGATCTCGCCGCCGCGGCCCGGGGCGGTCTTGCGCAGCACCTCGAAGACGGCCGGGTCGAGGACGTAACGGCCGATGATGGCGAGGTTGCTGGGCGCCTCCGCCGGGTCGGGCTTCTCGACCAGGTCGGAGACGGCCACGACATCGTCGTCACCGGTGGGCGCGGCGGCGGCGCAGCCGTAGAGGTGGATCTGCGCCGGGTCGACCTCCATGAGGGCGATCACGGAGCCGCCGTACTGCTCCTGTATCTCGACCATGCGCGCCAGCAGCGGGTCACGGGGGTCGATCAGGTCGTCGCCGAGGAGGACCGCGAAGGGCTGGTCGCCGACGTGCGGTGCGGCACACAGCACCGCGTGGCCCAGCCCCCTGGGGTCGCCCTGCCGTACGTAGTGCATGGTCGCCAGGTCGCTGGACTCCTGCACCTTGGCGAGCCGGGACTCGTCGCCCTTGCGGTGCAGGGCCTCTTCGAGCTCGTAGTTGCGGTCGAAGTGGTCCTCGAGCGGGCGCTTGTTGCGGCCCGTCACCATCAGCACGTCGGAGAGTCCGGCGGCGGCCGCCTCCTCCACCACGTACTGGATGGCGGGCTTGTCGACGACCGGAAGCATCTCCTTGGGTGTGGCCTTGGTGGCGGGGAGAAACCGGGTGCCGAGGCCGGCTGCGGGGATGACAGCCTTGCTGATCCGTGTGTGCGATGGGGTCATGCGCGACACCATAACCGGCCCTATCGGAACGATGATGAGGGTCTGGTGAATAGAGCATGAGAGCGGGAGCAAGGGCACACCGTGAGCATTGACGACGATAAAAAGCGCAGGTTGCGGCGGCACCTCCTGGAGGTGAGGAGAGCGTTGCCGCCGGATGTCGTCGCCGTGACGGGCGAGGAGCTGGCCCGGCGGACGCTGGAGCTGGACGAGTTGGCCGCGCCCGCCGGCGTGCGCCACGGCGGCCCCTGCGACGCCGACGAAGCCGACGACGCCGGCATCCCTGGCAGCCCTGGCAGCCCTGGCGGCCCGCCCACCGTCGCGGCCTATGTGTCGATAGGCGGCGAACCCTCCACCCGCGCCCTGCTGGACCGGCTGCGGACGGCCGGGGTGCGGGTGCTGCTGCCCGTCCTGCTGCCGGACAACGATCTGGACTGGGCGCTCTACGAGGGTGCCGGACGGCTCGTACGGGCCGGCCGGGGGCTGCTGGAACCGGACGGGACCCGGCTGGGCCCCGAGGCCGTCACCCAGGCCGATGTGGTGCTGCTGCCGGGGCTCGCGGTGGACCGCGGCGGGCTGCGACTGGGGCGCGGCGGCGGCTCCTACGACCGGGTACTGGCCCGGCTGGAGCGGGCCGGTGCGCGGGCGTCGCTGGTGGTGCTGCTCTATGACGCGGAGGTGCTGGCCGAGGTGCCCGCCGAGCCGCACGACCGGCATGTGCATGCCGCGGTGACCCCGTCGGCGGTGCACCGGTTCACGGCACCGGGGGGCCGTACGGAGGGCTGAAGCAAAGACGTCGGGCGGGCCGGAAGTCTTCCGGCCCGCCCGACGGCGCAGCGATCACCAGGTGACGGCGGAAGCGCCGCCCGCCCCTGAGGGCAGAGCCCCTACGGCGACAGGGTCAGCGTGTCCTTGCCCGCCTTCTTGACGGCGTCCTGGCTGTACGCCCAGGGCAGCAGGTCACCCTTGGCCCACTTGTCGGTCTGGTCGTAGTAGTGGGCGTCGTACGCGTGCCCCGAGGCGCCGGTGAGGTTGATCCAGCGGGACTTGTCGAGGTCCGCGAGGTTGACCACCATCCGCATCGACGGGACCCAGGTGACCTGGTAGCCGCCCGCGGCGTTCCAGCCGGTGGCGTCGACCGCGGCCTCACCGCCGCCGACGTTCCAGGGGCCGCGGTTGAACAGGCCCTGCAGCATGCCGGGTCCGTCGGTGCCCAGGGTCTGGTTCTTCAGGTACATCTGGTGCAGCCGGCCCCAGCTCCAGTTGTCGATGTTCTTGCCCAGCTTGGAGGTCAGTTCGTAGCGCGCGTCCGCCATGGCGTGCGCCAGGAGCTGGTCGCGGTTCTTGTCGCCGGGACGGCCTGGCCGGTCCTCGGTCTTCCACCAGGCGTTGTTCGGGTCGTCGAGGATGTTGCGGACGACCTCGTACCAGCGGTCGCCGCCGTCGGGCTGCGCGGTGTCACCGGCCCGCTCGCCGCATTCGCGGATGTACTTGTCGTTCTCGTCGGCGGGCCCGGTCTCGTCCGCCGGGCGGACGGTCAGGCACTGCCCGTCGGGGCGCAGCTCCTTGGGCATCTTGTTGCCGAAGGCGAGCTTGAGGGTGTTGCGCCAGACGGCGTTGAAGTAGGCGGCCGCGGCGGAGTCGGGCTCCTGGGTGAAGTCCCAGCCCTCCAGCAGCTGCTGGGCGTCGCGGACGTACTTGTCCTTGATGTCGATCTTCGTGAGGTACGGCGTCAGCAGCCGGGCGATCTCGCTGCTGTTGTCCTTCTGGAAGGCCTGCATATCGTCGGTCGAGACCTTGCCGCCGTCCTTGGTCTTCGACTCGATCAGATCGTTGATCCGCTGGCTGCGGGAGCCGTAACCCCAGTCCTTGGTGAGGAGGTAGGGGTACTTCTCGTCCGTGACGGCCTGGTTGGCGGTGACGATGTAGCCGCGCTGGGGGTTGTACTCGTACGGCAGCGCCTTCTGCGGGATGTAGCCGGTCCACTGGTACTTCGGGTCCCAGCCGGGCGCCGGGAGGGTGCCGTCGTAGTGGCCGTCACCCTTGCCGCGGACCGGGATCCGGCCCGGGGCCTGGTAGCCGATGTTGCCCTTGGTGTCGGCGTAGATCAGGTTCTGCGAGGGGACCTCGAAGTCGCCGGCGGCCTTGCGGAAGCCGTTCCAGTCCTTGGCACGGTCGAGTGCCAAGACGGCGTCCATGGACTTGCCGGGGGTCAGCGCGGTCCAGCGCAGCGAGACGGCGTAGCCGTCGCCGCGGTCCGGTGCGGCATTGCCGACCGGGGCGTCCTTGCCGACACTGGCCAGTTCGCCGTCGCGGTCGGAGACGATCGGCCCGTTCTTGGTGGACCGGACGGTGATCTCGCGGCTCTCGCCGTCGGCGACCTTGATGGTCTCCTTGCGGGTTATGAAGGGCTGCTGCTTGTTGTCGAAGAGGTAGCCGTCGGCGTTGACCTTCTCCAGGTAGAGGTCGGTGACGTCGGCACCGAGGTTGGTCATGCCCCAGGAGATGTCCTGGTTGTGGCCGATGACGACGCCGGGCATACCGGAGAAGGTGAAGCCGGAGACGTCGTAGTTGCACTTGGGGCCGGTATTACGGCAGTGCAGGCCCATCTGGTACCAGAGCGAGGGCATCTGCGGTGCCAGGTGCGGGTCGTTGGCGAGCAGCGGTTTGCCGGTGGTGGTGTGCGCACCGGAGACGACCCAGGAGTTGGAGCCGATGCCGTTGCCGTTGGGGCCGAGCAGCGCCGGGATCCTGTCGGTGGTCTCGGCCAGCGCGGACAGGCCCGACTGCAGGCCCGCGGCGGCGCCGGCGGGGGTGGCATTCGCCGAACCCGCCGAGCCCTTGGGCGAGAACTTCTTGGTGGCGGGGTCGACCGCGCCGCCCTCGACGATCGGCTTGTTCCGCTTGTACGGGTATGCCGGGTAGAGCTGGGCGATCTGCTCCGGGGTGAAGCGGCTGGTCATCAGGGAGCGGTCGATCTCCTCCTGCATATTGCCGCGGAGGTCCCAGGCCATCGCCTTGAGCCAGGCCACCGAGTCGACCGGCGTCCACTTCTGGGGCTTGTAGTCGTTCTGGAAGTCCAGCGCCGCGTACTCCAGGGACACCGCCGAACCCTTGTGGTCCTTGAGATAGGCGTTGACGCCGGCGGAGTAGGACTGGAGGTACTTCTTGGTGCTGGGCGACAGCTTGGTGTCGTACTCCTTCTGCGCCACGTCGTGCCAGCCGAGGGTGCGCAGGAACGAGTCGGTCTTGACCTCGCTCTTGCCGAACATCTCCGAGAGCCGGCCGGAGGTCATGTGGCGCCGTACGTCCATCTCCCAGAAGCGGTCCTGGGCCTGGACGTACCCCTGGGCGCGGAAGAGGTCTTCGTCGGTGTCGGCGTAGATCTGCGGAATGCCGTTGCCGTCGCGGACGACATCCACCGGGTTGGTCAGGCCCGGGAGTTTGAGCGAGCCGGTGGTCTGCGGGAACGAGGAGCGGACGGTACTGACCCCCCAGAACGCGCCGAAGCCGATGCCCGCCACGAGCAGCAGCACGACCGTGATGGCGACGAGGCGGCCGCGCCGCCCCTTCTTTTTCCTGGGGACTGGGCCGGACTTGTTGGCGGGCATCTCGGTCCTTCGAGGGGCAGGGTGGGAGTGCTGGAGCAACCATAGGCGCACGGGTCCGGCTACCCCTACGCGGAGTCACCGCCAGCACCCCCAACCTTCAAGTAATGGTAAATTGTTAGTCTCAGTAACTAGATACGGTAAGGAAAGACCCCTCCGGAACCTGTGCGAGGAAGGACCAGCTCCTGTCTGTCGACCACCTCAACGAACTCCTGCTGTTCTGCTCGCTCGTACTGCTCATCGCGGTTGCCGCGGTACGGCTCTCCTCGCGCAGCGGGCTCCCCAGCCTGCTCATCTACCTGGGGATAGGCATCGCCATAGGCCAGGACGGCCTGGGCGGTGTCGTCTTCGACAATGCCGAGCTGACCCAACTCCTCGGCTATACCGCGCTGGTCGTGATCCTGGCCGAGGGCGGTCTGGGCACCAAGTGGAAAGAGATCAGGCCGGCGCTGCCCCGGGCGGTGTCGCTGTCGACGGTCGGCGTCGCGGTGAGCGTGGGGGTCACCGCGGCCGGAGCGCACTATCTGGCCGGGCTCGACTGGCGGCAGGCGCTGCTGATCGGCGCCGTGGTCTCGTCCACGGACGCCGCGGCCGTCTTCTCCGTGCTGCGCAGCGTGCCACTGCCGGCCCGCCTGACCGGGGTGCTCGAAGCCGAATCCGGCCTCAATGACGCCCCGGTGGTCATCCTCGTGGTCGCCTTCTCCACCGCGGGGCCGGTCGAACACTGGTACCTCCTGCTCGGCGAGATCGCCCTGGAGCTGGCGATCGGCGCCGCGCTCGGACTGGCCATCGGCTGGCTCGGCGCCTACGGCCTGCGGCACGTGGCACTGCCCGCGTCGGGCCTGTACCCGATCGCGGTCATGGCCATCGCGGTCTGCGCCTACGCGGCCGGCGCGCTGGCGCACGGCTCGGGCTTCCTCGCCGTCTATCTGGCCGCGGTGGTCCTCGGCAACGCCAAGCTGCCGCACTCCCCGGCCACCCGCGGCTTCGCCGAAGGCCTCGGCTGGATCGGCCAGATCGGGATGTTCGTCCTGCTCGGCCTGCTGGTCACCCCGCACAACCTGCTGGACGACTTCGTGCCCGCGCTGCTGATCGGCATGATCCTCACGCTGGTGGCGAGGCCGATGTCCGTCTTTGTGGCGCTGATGCCGTTCCGGGTGCCCTGGCCGGAGAAGACCCTGCTGTCGTGGGCCGGACTGCGCGGCGCGGTGCCGATCGTGCTGGCCACGATCCCGATGGTGAGCGATGTTCCCGGCAGCGACCGGGTCTTCAACATCGTCTTCGTCCTGGTCGTCGTCTACACCCTGATCCAGGGGCCGACGCTGCCCTGGCTGGCCAAGCGGCTGCAGCTGGGCGACGACGAGGAGGCCGCCGACCTGGGCATCGAGTCCGCTCCCCTGGAACGGCTGCGCGGCCATCTGCTGTCCACCTCCATCGGCCCGGCCTCCCGTATGCACGGCGTCGAGGTCGGTGAGCTGCGGATGCCCGCAGGCGCCGCGGTCACCCTCGTCGTCCGGGACAACTCCAGCTTCGTGCCGTCGCCCTCGACGGTGCTGCGGCGCGGCGACGAACTGCTGGTGGTCGCCACCGACCCGGTACGCGACGCGGCCGAACGGCGGCTGCAGGCGGTCTCCCAGGGCGGCAAGCTGGCCGGCTGGCTGGGGACGGGCGGGTCCACGGGGCGGTGGGGGCACCATCACCGGTGAGGTCCGGGCGAGCCCGGGCCGGGGGCGCTCGGGGTACGCCGGCGCGCCCCCCGGAGTGCGGGAAATGTGCCGCAGATCTCCACGGATCCCAAGGAAATTTACCCGAACCCCAGGCCAATCCCAGGGCTTCCCGCGCGACGGCCTGTAGTATGAAAAGGCAACATCGACGAACCAACTCTGCCTGATGCAGAGCTGGCGCGACCGCTCGGCGGCCGCGGTCCTCCTGCCACACGCAGCCACCCTCTCGGTGCGGACCACGCGGTATCACTCGGTCCTGCGCGAGAGGACAGCTCTCGGCGCGTACCCGTGACGACCTCGCGGGTGGCGCGCTACCAGGCGGCAGAAAGGCCCGGCCGTGGCATCCGCGGTCAAGGATTCCCGTTCCGGATACGGACCACTGCTCCGCACCCCTGGTGCTTGGACATTCCTGCTGCCCGGCTTTCTGGCCCGGCAGCCCTTCGCCATGCTGACGATCGGCATCGTGCTGCTCGTCGAATCGACCACCGGCTCGTACGGCACCGCAGGCGCGGTGTCCGCCGCGACCGGTGTGTCCATGGCCCTGTTCGCCCCGCAGAGCGGCAAGCTGGCCGACCGCTTCGGCCAGCGCGCGGTGCTGATCCCCGGCGTACTCGTGCATGTCGCCGGCGTCGCCGCACTGATCACCCTCGCCCTCGCCCACGCCCCCCTGTGGACGCTGTTCGCGGTGGCCGTCCCCACGGGCGCCTCGACGCCGCAGGTCGGCCCGATGGTGCGGGCCCGCTGGGCCTCCCGGCTCGGCGGCAGCCCGCTGATGCCGACCGCCGCCGCCTTCGAGTCGGTGACCGACGAGTTCACCTTCGTCGTCGGCCCGGTGCTGGCGACCGCGGTGTGCACCGGTATCCACCCGGCGGCCGGCCTGGTCGCCGAGGCCGCGCTGACGCTGGCCGGCGGGCTGCTGTTCGCCTCCCAGCGGCGCAGCCAGCCCCCGGTGCACCGCCCGCAGGCCGGTGACCGGCCGCGCGTCTCGGCGCTGTCGGTGCCCGGCGTGCGCGTCCTGATCGTGGCGTTCCTCGGCATCGGCGCCGTCTTCGGCGGGATGCAGGTCTCGCTGACCGCGTTCACCCAGCACATCGGGCAGCCCGGCATCAACGGCGTGCTCTACGGGATCTTCGCGGGCGGCAACATGCTCGCCGGCATCGCCTGCGGGGCCATCACCTGGAAGGTCAGCCCGCGGCGCCGGCTGCTGGTCGCCTACGGGCTGCTGGCCCTGGCCACCACTCCGTTGTGGGCGGTGACCGCGGTACCGCTGCTCGGCGCGGTCGGCCTGGTCGTCGGCCTGTGCATCGCACCGGCCCTGATCACCGGCTACACGCTGGTCGAGTCGCTGGTGCCGGCCGCCGCCCGGACCGAGGCCTTCACCTGGCTGACCGGCGCGGTCGCGCTGGGCCAGGCGGTCGCGGCCACCTCCGCGGGGCAGCTCGCGGACGGCTTCGGGCCGAGCACCGGATTCCTGGTGCCGCTGGCCGGTACGGCGCTGGCCCTGACGGTGCTGCTGACGCTCCGCGCCCATCTGCTGCCCCGTGCTGCGGCCGAGGCTGCGTGCGCGCCTGTGACCGGAGCGAACCCGCAGGTCACAGCCGTTTCCGGCGACCGGGAACGGGAGCTGGCGCGCGTTTGACGGCCTCTGCCGGAAGTCTGACGGAACGTGGAGTCGGTCACCGTAAGGCGGTCACGGTGGACTGGCGGGCGGGAATACTGCAATATGGAGCGTCGTTAGCACTCATCGAGTGAGAGTGCCAGGAGGAAGACAAGTGCCGACGTACCAGTACCAGTGCACCGAGTGCGGCGAGGGCCTCGAGACGGTGCAGAAGTTCACCGATGACTCGCTCACCGAGTGCCCCGGTTGCCAGGGACGCCTCAAGAAGGTGTTCTCCGCGGTCGGCATCGTCTTCAAGGGCTCCGGTTTCTACCGCAACGACAGCCGCGGCTCGTCGTCCAGCAGCAGCCCCGGGAAGAACGCCTCCACGTCGGGCAACTCGTCCTCGTCGGACTCCTCGGGCTCCTCCGACTCCTCGTCGGGCTCTTCGTCGGGCTCCTCGTCCGGCAGCTCGGACAGCAAGTCCTCGACGCCGGCCGCCGCGTCGTCGTCGTCGGGCAGCACCTCGAGCGCCAGCTCCGCAGCCTGACCCACAGCTCTTCGGGCCCCGCCGTCACCGACGGCGGGGCCCGTCGTCTTGCGCCACGCTCCGCCTGATGTGCACAGGGCCTCGCGTCTTGCTCGTTGCGCTGTCTTCTTGCGTCGTGCTCGGCCTTACGGCGCCTGGCTCGGCCTTACGGCGCCCGGCTCGGTCTTACGGCTTTCTTTCGGCTTCGGCACCCGCCCCTCCCCGGTCTCCGTACCCCGATAGTGTGACCGGCATGGCTGACGCGGAGATTGGTGTAATCGGCGGATCGGGGTTCTACTCCTTCCTCGACGACGTGACCGAGGTCACGGTGGACACCCCCTACGGACGCCCCAGCGACTCGCTGTTCCTGGGAGAGATCGCCGGCCGCCGGGTCGCGTTCCTGCCCCGGCACGGCCGCGGCCACCACCTTCCGCCGCACCGCATCAACTACCGCGCCAACCTCTGGGCCCTGCGCTCGCTCGGTGTGCGCCAGGTCCTCGCCCCGTGCGCGGTCGGCGGTCTGCGCGCCGAATACGGCCCCGGCACGCTCCTGGTCCCCGATCAGCTCGTCGACCGCACCAAGGCCCGCCCCCAGACCTACTTCGACGGCGAACCGCTCCCCGACGGGCAGATCCCCAATGTCGTCCACCTGACCTTCGCCGACCCGTACTGCCCCACGGGACGGCAGGCCTCCCTCAAGGCGGCGCGCGGCCGGGACTGGGAGCCGGTCGACGGCGGGACCCTGGTCGTGATCGAAGGCCCCCGCTTCTCCACCCGCGCAGAATCGCGCTGGCATGCCGCACAGGGCTGGTCGGTGGTCGGCATGACGGGCCACCCCGAAGCCGTCCTGGCCCGCGAACTGAGCCTGTGCTACACCTCCTTGGCGCTGGTCACCGACCTGGACGCGGGCACGGAGACCGGCGACGGCGTGTCCCACGAGGAGGTCTTCCGGGTGTTCGCGGAGAACGTGGGCCGGCTGCGGGAGGTCCTGTTCGACGCGGTCGCCGCCCTCCCGGACACCGCTGGCCGCGCCTGCCTGTGCACCGAGGTCCACACCGGCTGGGACCTGGGCATCGACCTGCCGTAACGGCCTCGGAGCTGCTTGCCGTAACGCCCTTGGACTCGCCTGCCGTAACGGCCTTGGGCTTGCCGTGACGGCCTCGGCGGACTGCTCGGCCTCCCCCTTGCGGGTGGCCGGGTTGTCCACAGGGGCGGGGTCGTCCACAGCCCGGAGCGGGCGGGAGCGGATTCCGGCACGGTGGTGAGCCCGGTCCCTCCGACCTCTCATCGCAGGCGGTGCCCACCATGCCCCACACCCCTTCCGCTCCTTCCGTCCCTTCCGCGCCTTCTGCTTCTTGCGGGCCTCCCTCTCCCCTCCCTCCGCTCCCTCCCCGGGAGGACCCCGCCCTTCTCTTCCCGCCGCTCCCCACTCCCCCTCCGTGTGACGTGCCGCACTTCGCTCCCGTACGAGCGGGCGGCGGCCGCCGCTTACGGGGCCGGAACACGCGGCAGCGAACGGTGGCCGCCGCCCTGGCGCTGACCGCCGCAGCACTGGCCTGCGGAGCCTCGTACGGCGCCGTACGAGCCGCGCCCGTCTCCGGCTGCCCGTCGGCAACGCCCGCGGGAGGGCGGTGACCATGCCCCAAGATCAAGTGGCATCCGTACTCCCCGCACGCGACACTGCTGCGCATGGCGGGGCATCCGCCGCGCGCCAATGGAGTCGCGCTCACCGCACCACCACCGCGGTTTCCGTCCACGGCGTCCGCAGGGTCGGCACCTTCCGCCGGACGCACGCCGGGGCTCCGGCCGATCGCCGGTGCACGGGGCAGGACTGGACACCTCCGCCCCGCCCTGCCGTAAGTTGCGGTGCTGACTGTTGATGCACCATCCGTAGTGAGCGTGGAAAGAGGCTGTCAGGTGAGCGAGAGCAAGGGCGTCCTGCAGGGATTCAAGGAATTCCTGATGCGCGGCAACGTCATCGAACTCGCGGTCGCGGTGGTCGTCGGTGCTGCCTTCACGAACATCGTGAACGCCGTGGTCAAGGGCATCATCAACCCCATCGTGGGCGCGCTCGGTTCACAGAACCTCGATCACTACCAGTCCTGCCTGACCGAGACCTGCGCCAAGGATCCCAAGACGGGCGCGTTCGCCGACGGCATTTACATCCTCTGGGGCTCGGTGCTCAGCGCCGCCCTGACGTTCCTGATCACCGCCGCGGTCGTCTACTTCCTCATGATCCTTCCGATCAACAAGTGGAAGGAGCGCCAGACGGCCAGGAAGGCGGACGAGAGCATCCCCGCGGACCCGACCGAGATCCAGCTGCTCATCGAGATCCGCGATGCGCTGATCGCGCAGCGCACCGGCTCACCGTCCGTGCCGTCCTCCGGCGCGGGGATCATCGGCACACAGAAGACTCAGCAGTAGCAGGCGCCCACGGCGGCCGGCCCACGCCGCCCCCTCGCCTCGCTCAGAGGTGGTGGGGCGGCTTTTCGTCGAGGAAGCGGGCCAGGTCGGCGGCGCTGTCACTACGGTCCGGGCGCTCGCCCCAGCCACGGTCGGTGTCGTCCGAGGACTGCTGGTTCAGCGGATCGTCGAAGATCAGCCTCGCGGCGGGCTTGGGGGCCGGGCGCACAGCCGGCGACGGCGCGGCGGCCTGTGCGGCTTCGGACGCCTCCTGGGACGCGTCTTGGGCGTCCTGGGGCGTGGGGGCCGACTCGGGTCCGTTGCTGGTGCTCACCCCTTCAGGGTACGGGCGCGTGGAGCGCCCGGGCACGGGCCTGGTCGAGGGCACCGCCGGCCTCGATCGGCAGAAAGTGCTCCACCTGCCACGCCTGTGCGCTGCGGGCCTGGCGACTGGTCGTCTCCACCCACGGCGGGTAGATGCGGAACGCGCGCTTTCCGCCCGTGCCGTTCCGGGACACGATGCCCCGTCCGGCGAGCACATCCCGCGGAAAGACGAAGTGCCCGAAGTGCCCGTCCTGGCGGCTGCTGATGACGAAGAGATCGACCGCGTCCGCGGAGTCGAACGGCTGGATCGGTCCTCCGGGGCTGCGCTTCCACACGGTGACGAACTGGCCGGCCTTCGTCGGAGTCGTCTTGGCCACCCGGAACCTGACGGCCAGGCCGTCGAGAGTGAATTCATGGGCCGCGTACTCCGCGCTCTCCGTTTCGGGCACCGGCCGCGAGCAGACGAACCCGCACGGGTCGTACACCGCCGTCTTCGCCGCAAGAAGCTCCTCGTGCAGCGATTCCCCACCAGCCCAGGGCTCGGCACCTGCGGGGCACTGCGCGGAGGATTCAGCGGAATTTGTCGCCATTGCGCCATCGTGCCATTGCCGGCCGCCGCGCAGGTCAGCGGGATAGCCGGGGCTTTGCGGGCCGGTGCGGCCGCCCGGTCGCCTCCCGCCTCATCGGCCCTTGTCGTGGGTCGGTACGGGCTGCGGGCGGTGACCGTCGCGGGGGCGGGTCGGCGGGCCCTGCGAGGCGTGGCTGCGCCTGAGGAGCCGGTTCCGGTTGGTGCCGGGCAGGGGATGGCGGGGGTGAGCGTACTCGTGGCGGGCCATGAGGAGGGGCCTTTCCGGTCGGGGGCGAGTACGACGACCCCGTCGGAAGAGTGATGCCTCCGGGGCCGCAGCCGGGGCAGGTAAAGCAGGTAGGGCACGTGGGGCGTCCGCGGCTGGTCCACGGAATCCACGCTAGGCACGCGGGAGGCACACGGCTCGTTCTCCGGGCTCAGTGGGTGAAGCTGCGCCATCTCACCGGCGTGGGCCAGCACGCCTTTCCCTGAACCCGGCATAGGCCGCGGCTGTCCCTGTCCCCGCCTGGGTCGCGCCTGCCCCTGTACCGCCATGGGCCGGGCATCCGCTCGCCTCCCCTGAACCGGCGCGGGGCGCCTCTCCCCTGGGGGCCTCTCCCACCGGCCGCTTCTCCCTCGGGCCACCTCTCCTCTGGGCGGCCTCTCCTCGGGGCGGCCGCCCCGTCAGCGGGTGGCCGCCCCGGTGCCCAGTGCCTCGTGCCACCACAGGTCGCGGCCGGGCTTCCAGGAGACCGGCCGCGAACACCGGTTCACCACCAGCACGGTGCGGTCCGGCACACCCCCCGGTGCACCCCCCGAGGCCGCGCCCCGGGCCAGCGCGTGGTCGAGCACCGCCTTCACCGGCCGTACGGCCCCGTCCCAGAACGCCGCATCGGCCGTGATCAGCACCCGGGCCGAGGACTCACGCGTCCGTGCGACCAGTTCGGGCACCGTCAACGAGACCGGCAGCGTGGTGCGTATCGCATCCAGTCGGCCGCAGGCGAGCGTGGCGATCACCGACTCCGGCACCAGTGGCAGATGCACCGCGACCCGGTCACCGGCCCGTACCCCGAGCCGGGTGAGCGCGGCCGCGGCCCGCTCGGCCTGGTCGAGGAGCATGCCGTGCGTCAGCTCCTCATGGCGTCCCGGCTCCCCGCTCCAGGTGAGGGCGATTCGCGACGCCTCCGGTTCCTGCACATCCCGGGCGTCATCTGCATGCTCTGAGGTCATACGGCGCAACATGCGGACCAGGATGTCGATCACTGATCAACGTTCACTGAACGTCCGTTGTACGCGCCGGTGTACGGCACCGGCGCACGGGTCGCGTACGAGGGCAGCGTGCCCGTCACCCAGGATTCCTTCCCCCTTCGGGCGCACGCCATCCCTCCTCCGGCCCACCGGGCGCGCGCTCACCCCGCGCCCGTGGCCACCGCGTCGTATCCCCCCACCACATCGCACACGTCCCCGAACCCGTGCGCCTCCAGCAGGGCTGCGGCGATCACCGACCGATTGCCGCTGCGGCAGTACAGGACCACCGGACGGGCCGGATCCAGTTCGGTGATGCGGGCAGGAAGACCGGCCAGCGGGATGTTGCGGGCACCGGGGAGAGCACCCGCCTCGTACTCGGCCGGGTTGCGGACATCGATCAACTGGGTGCCGGGCGCGTGACCTTCGGGCAACTCGCTCGCCGGCCCGGGCAGCTCGTCGTGCCGGATGCGATGGCTGCGTCGCGCGAGGGCGGGCGTGCGCTCCAGTACGGCGGCCGGGTCGGGCAGATGACCCAGGACATGGTCGTAGCCGATACGGGCGAGCCGGAGGCGGGCCTCCTGCTCCGTACCGGGGTCGGCGAGCAGCACGATGGGGGTGCCCGGGGCGACCACGCTGCCTGCGTACTCCGCGAACCGGGTGTCCAGGCTCGTATGGAGCGAACCGGCCAGGTGCGCGCGGGTGTAGGCGGCCAACGGACGGCAGTCGAGGAGGGCGGCGCCCTGCCGGTCGCGGGCCGCGAGCGCCTCGTCGAGGGTGAGGGCGGGCGGCGGGCCGGGCTCCAGGAGGGCGTGGCCGTCACGGTTGAGGGCCGAGTCGTGCGCGAAGTACCCGGGGGTGGCAGGCTGTCCCGCGGTGACCAGCCGGACGAAGTCGGCCTCCGGCATGGGCTGCAGGGCGTAGTTGACGCGGCGCTGGTTGCCGATCGTGGAGCTGGTCTCGGTCGAGAGGCTGCGGCCGCAGGCGGAACCCGCGCCGTGTGCGGGAAAGACCCGGGTCGCGTCCGGGAGGGTCATGAGTTTGGTGTGCAGGGAGTGGTGCAGACGGGCGGCCATGTCCTGCGGGGAGTGACCGGCGGCGGAGAGCAGGTCCGGGCGGCCGACATCGCCGACGAAGAGGGTGTCGCCGGTGAGCACGCCGAACGGCTCCTCGTCGTCCGGGTGTTCGCGGATGACCAGACAGATGGATTCCAGGGTGTGGCCGGGGGTGGCGAGGACGGTGAGGGTGACCCCCTCGCCGTCGTCCGCCCCGAGCGAGATGCGCTCACCGTCCCGTAACCGCCGTATGGGGAAGCCGGTTTCGGCGGCTTCCCCGAAGGCGATGGCGGCGCCGGTGGCCCGCGCGAGTTCGAGGTGGCCGGAGAGGAAGTCGGCGTGGATGTGTGTCTCGACGACGAGTTCGATGCGCAGGCCGGCGGCTTCCGCGTCGTGCAGGTACTCGTCGATATCGCGGCGCGGGTCGACGAGGACGGCGCGGCCGGTGCGCTCGTCGCCGATCAGATACGACGCCTGGGAGAGGCAGTCGAGGTAGTACTGCGCGAAGTGCACGGTCGGCCTCCAGGGTGCGCGGGGCCCGTGCGCGGCGGCTGGGGCCCGCCCGGGCAGGGTGCGTTGTGCGGATGCACGGATGTACGTACATTAGGGAGCCGGATGGCGGGCGACAAGCCGAGGCCGCCTTCCCGGGGCTCCATGTGACGGTGCACCAGGCGAACTTGGGTGACGAGGTGGCAGGCATCACGCACGACATCGCCTCGCGCGCGGGTGTGTGACGTCACATCAGCTTCGGGCGAGCCGGCCGCTGCCCGGTCCGTCCGACGCCCGGCCATCGGGCAACCGGTCCGTCGGGCACCCAGCCCGTCGGGCACCCAGCCCGTCGGGCACCCGGCCGTCGGGCGGCCGTACCGACTCGCTCGGCATCGACGACCGCACCACCCGCACCGCCCACACCACCCCGTACGCCCGCGGAGGAACCCACCATGACGAACGAGCCGCCGGACGGCGCGCACGGCCCGCGTCCCCTGGACCGGCGCTCGCCGCTGCCCCTGTGGGCGCAGCTCTTCGCCGATCTGCGCCGCCGGATGGAAGCCGGCGCGTTCCGTGCGGAGTTCCCAGCCGAGCACCGACTGACCGGCGAGTACGAGGTCAGCCGGCACACGGTCCGGGAGGCGCTGCGCAAGCTGCGCGCCGACGGGCTGGTGATCGCCGAGCGCGGCCGCACCAGCCGGCTGGACACCCGCCGCATACAGCAGCCGCTGGGCTCCCTCTACAGCCTCTTCCGTGAGCTGGAGGGCCAGGGCGTGGAGCAGCGCAGTGAGGTGCTGCGGCTGGAGCGGACCGCGGAGGAGACGGTCGCCGGGCATCTGGGGCTGGTTCCGGATGCGCCGCTGGTCGTACTGGAACGGCTGCGGCTCGCGGACGGCGAACCGCTCGCGCATGACACCGCGTATCTCCCCGCCGAGGTCGCCGAGCCGCTGCTGGACGCCGACTTCGGGCACACCTCGCTCTACGGAGAACTGACGCGGCGCTGCGGGGTGAAGGTCACCGGCGGCCGGGAGCGGATCCAGCCGTTCCTGCCGGACGTCCGGCAGGCGTGGCTGCTGGGGCTCGCCGACCGGGAGGCGGCGTTCACCATCGAGCGGCTGGGGCAGGCCGGGGCGCGGCCGGTGGAGTGGCGCGAGACGGTGGTCCGCGGCGACCGGTTCTCGTTCGTCGCGGAGTGGTCCGACCGGAGCCCGGCCGTCGCCCTCGCGCCGCGTGCCTCGTGTCCGTCCTCATAGCCGCCGCGGCGCTGGCGTGCGGACTGCTGATCGGTCTGCTGCTGGGCGCGCTCGGCGGCGGCGGTTCGGTGCTGGCGGTGCCCGCGCTGGTCTATCTGCTGGGGCAGTCGCCGCACGAGGCGACCGCGGGCGCGCTGATCGTCGTCACGGTCGGCTCGGTGACCGGGCTGGTCTGCCATGCCCGTGCCGGGCGGGTCCGGTGGGCGGCCGGTGCGACGTTCGGGGCGCTGGGTACGGCCGGCAGCTACCTCGGCTCCCGGTGGAGCGCGGCGCTGGACCCCGCGGTGCTGATGGCGGCGTTCGCGGGGCTACTGCTCGTGGTGGCGGCGACGCTGGTGGCACGGGGGCTGCGCGAAAGGCGGGCTGCGGACGGCATCCGCCCCTTACGGGAGTCCCCGGAGACGGGCTCTTCAGGAGAGCCGAGGGGGCCGGTTCCCTTACGTGATGCTCCGGAGCCGCCCGCGCCCCTTCGCCACTCGCCGGGCTCTGCGCCCTTACGGGACATCCCGGAGCCCGCGCCGGTACGGGAGACCCCGGGGCTCTCGCCCGTACGGGAAACCCTAGAGCCCTCGCCCGTACGGGACGCCCCAGAGCCTTCACCCGTGCGGGACACCTCGAGCCCGGCTCCCTCCGCAGGCCGGACCGCCGAGGCCTCCCATCTCCCGGGGGCCGACCCAGCGGGGGCCCACCCTGTGGGGGCCCACCCTGTGGGGGCCCACCCCGCGGACAGCAGCCCCCCGGACACCCGCCCTACAGGCACCCACCCCACCGGCCCCCGGCCCGCAGGCTCCCGACCCGCCCGTCCCCTCCGGCCCGCCCGTCCCCTCCGGTTCGCCGTGACCGCGTCCGCCGTCGGGCTGCTCACCGGTTTCTTCGGGGTCGGCGGCGGCTTTGTCGTCGTACCGGCGCTCACCCTGGTCCTGGGCCTGGAGATGCCGGTCGCCATCGGCACCTCTCTCCTCGTCATACTCCTCAACTCCCTTACGGCGCTGGGAACCAGGGCCGGTACGGGGGATCTGGACTGGCCGGTGCTGGCGGGCTTCGCGGCCTGCGCGGCGATCGGCAGTCACCTCGGCAACCGCCTCACCACCCGCCTGCGCCCGCAGACCCTGACCACGGCCTTCGCCTGCCTCGTCACCGTCCTGGCCGTCTCCATGGCGGCCACCGCCCTGCCCCGCCTCTGGTCCCCCTGACGCCCTCGGACCCCAGGGTCCCGATCCCTCGCCCATGCGCCGCCGACCACCCGCATCGCGCCCCCACCACACACCACTCACCAGTCACCACCCACCAGGAGGAAGCACATGGCCCCCGCACCCGCCGCCCCGTCCCACCACCAGGTCCTCATCGTCGGCGGCGGCACCGCAGGCATCACCGTCGCCGCCCGGCTGCGCCGCGCCGGTGTCCGGGACATCGCGCTGCTGGAGCCGTCCGAAACACACTGGTACCAGCCGCTGTGGACGCTGGTCGGCGGCGGCCAGGCCCCGCTGCGCGCCGCGCTGCGCACCGAGGCGGAGGTCATACCGCCCGGCGTGCGCTGGCTGCGGGAGCGCGCCACCGCCGTCGACCCGGCCTCCCGTACGGTCACCACCGCCTCCGGCCGGGTCCTCTCCTACGGGCGGCTGGTGCTCGCCCCGGGCCTGCAGCTCGACTGGGACGGCGTCCCCGGCCTGGCCTCGGCCCTCGGACACGGCGGGGTGAGCAGCAACTACCGGCCCGATCTCGCCCCGCTCACCTGGGATCTGATCCGCCGGATGCGCAGCGGGACAGCGGTGTTCACCATGCCGTCCGGGCCGGTGAAGTGCGGCGGCGCCCCGCAGAAGATCGCGTATCTGGCGGCCGACCACTGGCGCAAGCGCGGCGTGCTGGGCGCGATCCGCACCATCCTGGTGCTCCCGGAGCCTGCGATGTTCAAGGTGCCGGTCTTCTCCCGTGCGCTGACGGAGACGGCCCGGCGGTACGGCATCGAGGTGCGGCTGAGCTCCGAGATGACCCGGCTCGACGGCGCGGCGCGCGAGGCAGTGATCACCGACCACACCACCGGCAAGGACGAGACCGTCCGCTATGACCTGCTGCACGCCGTACCGCCGCAGCGCGCCCCCGAGTGGCTGGCCGACGGCCCCCTGGCCGACCCCGACTCCCCCTTCGGGTACGTCAAGGCCGACCGGGAAACCCTCCAACACCCTGACTTCTCCGATGTGTTCGTGCTCGGCGATGTCGCCAACCTGCCGACGTCCAAAACGGGTGCCGCGATCCGCAAGCAGGCGCCGGTCGTCGTCGCCAACCTCCTCGCCCATCTGCGCGGCCGCCCCGCCACCGCCCGCTATGACGGCTACACCTCCTGCCCCCTGGTCACCGCCCGGCACAAGATGCTGCTCGCCGAGTTCGACTACGACCTGCAGCCCACCCCCTCGATCCCCTTCATCGACACCACCCGGGAACGCACCGACATGTGGTTCCTCAAGCGCTACGGGCTGCCGCAGCTCTACTTCAAGGGGATGCTCAAGGGTCTGGCCTAGGGGCGGAGACTCTTCAGGGGCAGGGATTCAGGGGGCGCCGGCTCAGGGGCGGCGGCCCAGGGGTGACGGCCCAGGGGTGACGGCCTCGGACATGTGGCTTCGTGGCGGTGGTTTCGCGGCAGTGGCTTCGGGACGGTGTACGGGCCCCGGCCTGTCCGCAGGGAGAGCCCGGCAGCCGTCCGGGGAGGCCGGCCGCCGCCGCGCCGGATTCCGTTCTACGCCGCCCTGATCTCGCCCACCACACACCCCACGTTGTCCGGCGCCCCCGCCTCGCGGGCGAGTCGGATCAGGTCCCGTACGGCATGGTCGGGGCCGTCGGCCGTGGTCAGCACGTCCTGGATCGTCTCGGCCGCCACCACCGAGGTCAGGCCGTCGGTGCACAGCAGATAGCGCTCCCCGGGCCGGGCCTCCAGCAGTTGCAGGTCAGGGGCGAACGCGGTGCCGCCCTCCAGCGACCGCAGCAGCAGCGCGCGCTGGGGGTGCGACGAGGCCTCCTCGGGGGTGAGGCGGCCCTCGTCGACCAGCGACTGGACCAGGCTGTGGTCGTGGGTGACGCGGAAGAGGCCGGAGTCGCGCAGGACGTAGGCACGCGAGTCCCCGATGTGCAGCAGCGCCAGCTGCGAGCCGGAGCGCAGTAGCGCGGTGAGGGTGCTGCCGGAGGCCTCGTTGGCCGCCGGGGCGGCGCGGTGTGCCCGATGGGCCGCCTCCTCCAGGACGGCCGGCAGGTCCGCCGAGGCCAGATCCCGGTGCTCCAGTTCCCTGAGCGCCTCGATCGCGGCCGTCGCGGCGGGGCCGCCACGGGGGCCGTAGCCGTCGGCCACGGCCAGCAGCCGCGGTCCCGCGTAGGCGGCGTCCTGCTGGGCCGGGCGCACCAGTCCCTGATCGGTCAGGGCGGCGCAGCGCATCGTCACCGGGGTGAGCGGTTCGGTCATGACGGTGTCCTTCCTGGACAGCTGGTCGACGAGGAAGGCGGCCAGGTCCCGGCGGGCGGCGGTGTCGGCCTCGACCTGCGCCCAGTACGCGGCGACCGCCCCGGCCGCCGCGTCCGGCACCAGCTCGCACACCTCGCGGATGCGGGCCAGCGGCATACCGAGCCGGCGCAGCCAGGCCACCAGCCGGGCCCGCTCCAGCTGGGCCGGGGCGTAGTGGCGGTAGCCGCTTCGCGGGTCGACACGGTCCGGGGTCAGCAGGCCGAGCTCGTCGTAGAGCCGCAGGGCCTTCGGCGAGAGCCGGCAGGCCCGGGCGAACGCCCCGATGGTCAGCAGCTCACCGTCCCCGTGGGGCGCGTCACCCACACCCCCGGTCACCCGTCGGTCCGGCCTTCGGTCCACTCCCCGGCCCGCCCCTCGGTCCACCCGTCCGCCCTCCTCGTACCGGGCGCCTCGCCCGGTACGGCCGATGCTGGGGCTTCCCCCAAGGACAAGGTCAAACGGCTGCCGCCGCCCCGCCCCGGCCGGCCCCGCCCTGGCCGGCCCGGTCCGCCGCCTCCACCGTGTCCGGGTCCGCCGCCTCCGCCGGGTCCGGGTCCGCCGCCTCCTTCGTGTCCGTGCCCGCGCGGGCCAGCTGGTTGAGCGCCGCGGCGGTCAGCGCCTGGACGCCCATGGTGAGGGTCGGCCGGACCACCGGGACGAAGTGCGGCGAATGGTTGGAGGGGATGTCCTGCGCGAGCCGCCCGGCGGCCAGCGCCGCCTGGAACTCCTCCGGGTCCCAGCCGCCCAGCCACCAGTAGTAGAGGGGTGCCCCGGCGGCGGTGGCCAGCAGTCCGGCGTCCTCGCTGCCGGTGGCCGGTTCGTAGGCGAACAGCCGCTGCTCGCCGAAGACTCCGGTGAACTGCTCATTGACCTGCTGCAGGGTCGCCGCGTCGTTGACGGTGACGGGGAAGGAGTCCAGGACCTCGGTCTCGGGCGCCCGGTCCGCACCGGAGGCAGCGGCCTCGGCGCGCGCGATGCGGTCGATGGCGGCCAGCACGGCCGTGCGCACCGCCTCGTCGAAGGTGCGCACGCTGAGCCGTACGACGGCCCGGTCGGGGATGACATTGGCGGTGTCCCCGGCCTGGAAGGAGCCGACGCTGACCACCGCCCGGTCCTTCGGCGCGACCTCGCGGGCCACCACGGACTGCACCCGCTGCACAAAGGCCGCCGCCATCAGGATCGGGTCGACCGTGGTCTCAGGCCGGGAGCCGTGGCCGCCGGTGCCGTGGAAGGTGATCTCCAGGCTGTCGGCGGCGGCCATACAGGGTCCGGAGCAGTACGCGATCAGCCCGGCGCCGAGGGGGGCGACATGCTGGGCCAGCACCACATCGGGCGTGGGGACCAGGCCCTTGGTGTAGAGGCCGGCGTCGAGCATGGCGCGGGCCCCGCTGCCGACCTCCTCGGCGGGCTGGAAGAGCACGACCAGCGTGCCGGACCAGCGGTCTCGGGCCGCCGCGAGCAGGTCGGCGGCGCCCAGCAGACAGGTCACATGGACGTCGTGCCCGCAGGCGTGCATCCGGCCGGGGATCGTGGAGGCGTAGTCCAGGCCGGAGTTCTCGGTGACGGGCAGTGCGTCCATGTCGGCGCGCAGCAGGACAACGGGCCCCGGGCCGTTGCGCAACACGCCGACGACTCCGGTTTCGGCGATGCCGGTGGTGACGTCATAGCCGCAGCGGGTCAGCCGGCGGGCGGCCTCGGCGGCCGTACGGGTCTCCTGGAAGCCGAGTTCGGGGTGGCGGTGCAGGTCTTCGTAGAGGGCCACGAGGTCCGCGAGGCGGTCGTCGAGCGGGGCCAGGACGGCGGCGGAGTCGTCACTGTGCTCGGCGTCATCGGTCGGGCCGGTCATGCCTGTCGTGTCGCTGTCGCTCATACATGCATTCGACCATGGATCGCCGCCCCGCACCGCGCCTCTGCCCCCCACCCACCCCGGAGCCGCCCCGTAGGGGCACGCCGCCCTGCCCTGGCCGGACTTCGCGGGTGCCGCCCTGCCCGATCGTGACACCGAAGCCCGTGACTGCAACCGTGGATCACCCTGCCTGTGGCCAGGACCAGCACGCCCAAGCCGACGACTGGAGGCCGACGTTGGCCAGTTCCCCCACCCCACCGACCGGCGAGCCCCGCGATCTCGCGGCTCATCTGATGGAACAGGCCATGGGCCATGTCTTCTCCGCCGCCCTGCGCACCGCGGCGCACCACCGCCTCGCCGACCACCTCGCCGCGGGCCCCCGCACCCCCGAGCAGCTGGCCGCCGCCACCGGCACCCAGGCGCCGCAGCTGCGCCGCGTCCTGCGCTACCTCGCCACCCGCGGCTTCTTCCGGGAGGACACCGCGGGCGCCTACCACCTGACGCCGTCCGCCGTCCCCCTGCGCACCGACGTCCCCGACTCGATGCACCCGGCCGTCATGATGGCGACCGACGAGCTGTTCCTGCGGACCTCGGCCGCCCTCCCGGAGGCCGTCAGGCACGAGGGCGCGTCCTTCGAACGGCTCTTCGGGGCACCCCTCTTCGAGCATCTGACGACGGATCCGGCCACCCGGCGGGTCTTCGACGACGGGATGTCCTCCGTGTCCGCCCCGGTCGACGCGGCGGTGGCCGACGTGTACCCGTTCCCCGCGGTGGGCACGGTCGTGGACGTCGGCGGTGGCCGCGGCGGGCTGCTGCGCGCCGCGCTGCGCCGCCACCCGCAGCTGACCGGTGTGCTCTTCGACCAGGCGCCGCCGCTGGCCCACCACCTCCTGGAGGGCGATGAGTTGAAGGGCCGCTGGCGGACCCAGGAGGGCGACTTCTTCGCGTCCGTGCCGGAGGACGGCGATGTCTACGTCCTCAAGCACGTCCTGCACGACTGGCCGGACGAGGCCTGCCTGCGCATCCTGCGCACCTGCCGCCGGGCGATGGCGGCGGGCCGCCGGCTGCTGGTCATCGATGCCGTACTGCCGCCGGGCAATGCCCCGCACTTCGGCAAGACCCTGGACGTCGCGATGATGGCGGTGGTCGACGGACGGGAGCGGACCGCGGAGGAGTTCGCCACCCTGCTGTCGGCGGGCGGGTTCCGGCTGACACGGATACTGCCCACACCGGCGTTCCCCTCGATCGTGGAGGCGGTCGCCGAGTAGCCACCACGAACACCCGCGGGCACGAGACGCCGCGACACGAAACGACACGCCGCGACGCGCCGCCCCCAGCTCCTCGGAGGCGGAACGACACGTCGTACCCGCCTCCGTCGTGGATGGCCCGACACGCCGCGCCCACTCCCCGCACCGACCGCCCGACACGCCGCGCCCCGCTCCTCTTCATGGGCGGCACCGCCCGCCCGCGCTGTACTGATGCCGGCCGCCCCGGCCCAGGAGAGGAGCTGATGTGCCGGTCCTCATGCGGGCGCGCCGCCGCGACGAGCAGCACCGCACCGCCACCCCGCTGGAGCTCTTCTTCGACCTGTGTTTCGTCGTGGCGATCGCCCAGGCGGGGCAGCAGCTGGCCCATGCGCTCGCCGAGGGGCACCCGGGACACGGCATCTCCGGATACCTGATGCTCTTCTTCGCCATCTGGTGGGCGTGGATGAACTTCAGCTGGTTCGCCTCGGCGTACGACACCGATGACCCGCTCTATCGCGTGGTGACCCTGGTCCAGATGGCGGGGGTGCTGGTCCTGGCCGCCGGCGTGCCGCGCGCCTTCACCCAGAGCGACTTCACGGTCATCTGGTGCGGGTACCTGGTGATGCGGCTGGCCATGGTCACCCAGTGGCTGCGGGCCGCACTCGCCGGCCGGGACGCCGAGCGGCGCACCGCACTGCGCTACGCCCTGGGGATGACGGCGTGCCAGGTCGGCTGGCTGGGCCTGCTCGCGCTGCCCAAGGAGGACGTCCCATGGGTGTTCGTCGTCGTGGGACTGCTGGAGCTGGCCGTCCCCGCACTGGCCGAGCGGGAGCGGCAGACGACCTGGCATCCGCATCACATCGCCGAGCGCTACGGCCTGTTCACCCTCATCGTGCTGGGCGAGACGGTAGCGGCGGCCACCGTCGCCGTGCAGTCGGCGCTGGACGCGAATGACGAGCTCGGCGTCCTGCTGCCGATCGCGGGCGGCGGACTGCTGCTGGTCTTCGCCGCGTACTGGATCTACTTCGCGGTCCCCATCCACCGTCACCTGCACTCGAACCGCGAGTCGTTCCTGTGGGGCTACGGCCACTACCTGGTGTTCGGCTCGGCGGCCGCGGTGGGCGCGGGCATCGAGATCGCGGTGGAGGAGGCGTTCGGCAGGGCGCATCTGTCGGCGTTCGCGGCGGCCGCGTGTGTCACGGTGCCGGCCGCCCTGTTCATGATGACGGTGTGGCTGATCCACTCCCGGCACCACAAGCGCGGCGCGGCGCAGCAGCTGGTGCTTCCGGTGTCCTCGCTGCTGGTCCTGGTGTGCACCTTCGCCGGGCACCGGGCGGTTCTGGCGGCCGGCCTGGTGGCATCCGGCGCGGTGGCGGCCGGCGTGTTGCTCACATCCCGTCAGGGTGCCGCACCGCTGGAGTAGAAGCGCCCCGGCGTGTTGCCCACACCTCGTCAGGACACCGCACCCGTGGAGTGGAAGTGCCCCGGGCGTGTTGCCCACACCCCGTCAGGGAGTCGCGCCGATGGAGCAGAAGCGACCGGGCATGCCGCCGCCCTCACCCGTCTGAGCACCGCACCCGTGGAGGGCAGCGGCCGCCACGTCACCCATCTCGGCGAGCGCCCCGGCACGGATCTCGGCAAGCGTCCCCGCACGGGCCTCCCGGCGCGCCCGCAGGCCTCTCTGCGCCTCCCCCATAAGCGTGCCGAACTGCCGTGCAAACCTCCGCAACCGCCCTGATCCGGCATCAGATTCGGCCATCTTCGCTTCCTTCACCGGAGGGGCCCTTCACCAGCAGCACCCTCGGTGCCGCCTTCACCCCATACCCCGTCAATTACCCACCAATGGACACCGCTTCCCGCCACTTGGCGCCCTCGTTCCCCACCGTTCACCGGGGCCAGCGGAGGCGCGTCTACTCTGAAGCGGTAGGGTGCAGATTGCCCTTTTTATGACAGGGGCGCCCCGGGAAAGAGCCGCAGAAAAACCCGGGGACCGACCGCCGTCCGTACCTGAGGAGACGCCAGCCATGGCCCGCCACGCTCAGTCCCGCGCGCGGACGAGACTGTCCCGGCGCAGCAAGGCCGTGGGCGGTCTCGCCCTCTCCACGCTGGTCGGCACCGCCCTGTGGGCGTGGCCCGCGTCGGGCGACGACCACACCAGCGCGACCGACGCCAAGAGCACCACGTCCTCGACGGCTTCCGGCCCGGACACGCCACGCGTCCCCGTGTCCGCCGCGAAATCCGCCCCGAACGCCGCACCGAATGCCCCCGCGGGCCGCCCCATCCCGGGCCTCAGCGACGCCGCCAGGAAGCGGATACCGGCCGACTCCCGGCAGGCCCTGGTCGTCACGGGCAAGGGCATGGACTCCTTCGAGTCGCGTGTCGTCCTCTACACCCGCGAGGAGGGCTCCGACGACTGGGAGCCGGGCCCCACCTGGTCCGCGCACAACGCCGCGCACGGCTGGACGGACGACCACCGCTACGGCGATCTGCGCTCCCCCATCGGTGTCTTCTCGCTCACCGACGCGGGCGGGCTGCTGAACGCCCCCGAGGACACCAAACTCCCCTACGACCACAACACCAGCTTTGTCGCCGACGGCACCGGCGTGGAGGGCGAGCCGCTGGCCGGCGCCTTCGACTACGTCATCGCCATCAACTACAACCGGGAGCCCGGCACCTCTCCCCTGGACCAGCAGCGCCCACTGGGCGACGCCAAGGGCGGCGGCGTCTGGCTGCATGTGGACCACGACGGCCCCACCCAGGGCTGTGTGAGCCTCAAGCCCAAGGTGATGCAGGAACTGCTGCGCACCCTCGACCCCGACCTGCACCCGGTCATCGTGATGGGGCCGGCCGGTTACCGGGCATCCGCCGATGACTGAGCACCCGCCGGTCACTGAGCACCCGCCGTACCCCGCGGGGCCGCAGGACGCGCTGACCGATGTCCTCGGCCTCCGGGTCGGCCACGCCCAGCGGACCGGGGGCGGGTACCTCACCGGCACCACCGTCGTCCTGGCCCCCGAGGGCGGCGCCGTCGCGGCCGTCGACGTACGCGGCGGTGGCCCCGGCACCCGGGAGACCGACGCGCTCGACCCGCGCAACCTCGTCCAGCGCATCGAGGCGGTCGTGCTGACCGGCGGCAGTGCCTTCGGTCTTGACGCGGCATCCGGTGTCGCCGGCTGGCTGGAGGAGCGGGGCCGCGGTTTCCGCGTCGGCCCCGACCCCGCGCAGGTCGTACCGGTCGTGCCGGCCGCGGCCCTCTTCGACCTGGGGCGCGGCGGCGACTGGCGGGCCCGCCCGGACGCCGCACTGGGCCGGGCGGCGGCCGCAGCCGCGGCGGACACCGGGCCCGGCGCCCCGGTCGCGCAGGGCAATACGGGCGCCGGCACGGGCGCGGTGGCCGGCGGCCTCAAGGGCGGCATCGGCACCGCGAGCGCGGTCCTCCCGTCGGGCGCCACCGTCGCCGCGCTGGCCGCCGTCAATGCCGCGGGCTCCTTCGCCGACCCGCGCACCGGCGCCCTCTACGGCCGGCTGTACGAAAGCCCGGCGGACCTGCCCTCCCCCGAGGTGCACGCCGCCGCCGCGCGCCGGCTGGCCGAGGCCGGGGAGATATCCCGGGCCCGCTCGGCCGCCTCCGTCCGCCCGCCGCTGAACACCACCCTCGCCGTGGTCGCCACGGACGCCACCCTCACCCGCGCCCAGGCCCTCAAGCTCGCCGGCACCGCCCACGACGGGCTGGCCCGCGCGATCCGCCCCGTCCATCTCCTGTCCGACGGCGACACGGTCTTCGCGCTGTCCACCGCCACGCGCCCGCTCGCCCCCGAAGAGGCCCGCGCCGAAGCGGCGTTCGACGTGCACGCCGAGGCCGGGGCCCTCAACCAGATCCTGTCCGCCGGCGCGGACGTCCTGACCCGCGCCGTGGTCCGGGCCGCCAGGGAGGCGGAAACGGTGGACGGGCCCGGCGGGGTCTTCCTGTCGTACCGCGACCTCTACGGGACGGGCTGATCCCCTACGGGACCCTGCTCCCTTACGGGACGGCTTGATCACCTACGGGATGGCTTGACCCCCTACGGCATGGCCTGATCCTCTGCGGGACGGCCTGATCCACGGACTCCCCGACCCACGGACAGCCTGATACGCAGACGGCCATCCGTACCGTCGGTCACCCTCCAACTGCGCCGAGCACCGCCCATCGGACCGGTCACACCCCCACCGCCCCCAGCACCGACCCCGCGGCATACGTCACCCCCATCGCCACGGCGCCACCGCCCACATTCCGCAACACCGCCCGCCCCACCGGCGCTGCCCCCAGCCGGGCACTGCTCCAGCCGCACAGTGCCAGCGCCGCCAGCACCGCGACCACCGTGATCCACAACCGCTGGGCGGCCGGCGGCAGCACGATCGCGAGCAACGGCAGCAACGCCCCCGCCGTGAACGCGAGGAAACTCGCCCCCGCCGCATGCCAGGGATTGGTGAGCTCGTCGGGATCGATCCCCAGCTCCACCTCCGCATGCGCACGCAGCGCGTCATGCTCGGTCAGCTGCTCGGCGACCTCCCGGGCCAGTTGCCCGTTCAGTCCCTTGCCTTCCAACATCTCCGTCAGTTCGATGAGTTCGGCCTGCGGCTCGGTCGCCAGTTCCCGCTTCTCCTGGGCGAGCGCGGCCTTCTCCGAATCCCGCTGGGTGGAGACCGATACGTATTCACCGGCCGCCATCGACATGGACCCGGCCAGCAGTCCGGCCAGTCCCGCGGTCAGCAGCGCGCCACGGGCATCGGTGGCTCCGGCCACTCCGACGACGAGTCCGGCGGTGGAGACGATGCCGTCATTGGCGCCAAGTACCGCCGCCCGCAGCCAGTTGAGGCGGCTGCCGAGCCCGCCGCCGTGCGCCTCGTCGTGGTCCGGTGTCTGCACAGTCATCGTCAGAGCGTCCCATCCCCACCGGGCGCACCTCCCCCGACGCCACCGCCCCGCCCCGAATGGGCCGGTGGTAGAAACGGCTTATGTCCGCACCACCCCCCTCCCCGCCTCCCCAGCCGCCACCACCCACGCTCGTCCAGCCGGCTCCCCGCAAGCCGGCACCACGCCGCCGACTGTGGTGGCACCAGCTGATATTCGGGCTCTGGTACCGCCCGGTGGAGGTGCTGGACGAGGCACGGGACCGCAGTGCCTGGAGCGCCGCCGTGCTGCTGTCGTTGATCAGCGGTGGCATCGGGGTGCTGTCGGTGGATGCGTTCCACACCCAGTGGGCCGTCGACCACGCCGCGGCGCTGAAGCTCCTCGGGCTGGGCGAGGCGGGCGTGCTGGCCGCCAGCCTCGCGCTGGGCTCGGTCGCCCACGCCATCGCCCGGACGCTCGGCGGCATAGGCCGCTTCGCGCCCACGGCAAGCTTGTTCATCGTGCTCTTCTGGGTGACGGATCTGCCGCGGATGGCCATAGCGGCCTGGCTGCCGACCGATGCCACCTTCGTCCAGGCCGCGACCTGGACGACCTGGGGGTTCGGCTACGTCCTCGCCGTACTGCTGATACGCGGCCAGCACCACCTGTCGACGTGGAAGTCGGCGGCGGCGGTATCGGTACAGATGCTGGCCGCGCTGGCGATGCTGCGGCTGGGCCCGGTGCACTGAGACCGGTGCGCCGAGACCCGTGGCTGCGACCGGTGCGCCGAGACCGCGTACCGAGGGCGGTGCGTACCTGGAACGGTGCGTACCGAGAGCGTGCGTACCGGGACCGGGCTCAGGCCGGTTACCCGGTCAGCTCCCGTCGGCTCCGGTCGGCTTCCCCGGCCGGCCGCGGCCGGTCAGCTCCGGCTGGTCAGCTGCCGTACGAGACCCTCGAACGCCGCACGCTCGGCGGCGCTCAGCTCCACGCACTCCGACGGCGGCCCGGCCGGCCCGGTCTGCCGAGGGACGGAACCGAGCAGCCCCCGCTGTGCGGGCAGCCCTTCCGGGGACGGTGGGGCGAAGCGCCTGCGCGGCGCGTATCGCGCCCGCATTTCCCGCTGGTCACGCCACATGGCCGACTCGTACCGCCCCCGGCGCAGGAGTCTGGCCAGCCCGACGACCCAGACGATGGCCACAGCCAGCAACACGCCGAGGCCGATCTGCTGCAGAATCGAAGCGGAGGGGAGCATGCGGTCCTCCCGGACGGATGAGGCGCTGGGGCAGAGCCAGTAGACACCACACGCCAGGCCGTCCGACAGGGGATCTTGGGACTTAAGTCCCGAAGTGACGCATCTCCTATGACATTTCGCTACATTCCCGTCACGGCGCGGCACATCGGCCGCCCAAGAGGCCGTCACGGCAGGGTGCACGCCACCCGGTTGGCCACCCCGGAGGCTTCCCCTCGGCGAAGGCCGTCGCGGACGATGACGGCACCTCGTCCGCGACGTGAGGAGTACGCACGTGCCGCAGCCGCACCGGCCGCAGCCCCCGCCGTCCACCGGCGCCGACACGAACGCCAAGAGCAGCAAGCGCCCCAGGACCGCCAAGAGCACCACGAAAGCCGCAAACGCCACAAACGTCACCAGCGCGGCAGCCGGAGACGCAGGAGCCGCCGAGCCACCCGCCCGCGCCCTGGAAGGCATCCTCGTCGCGGACTTCAGCCGGGTGCTGGCCGGTCCGCTGGCCGCCGCGACGCTCGCCGACCTCGGCGCCGAGGTGATCAAGGTGGAGCGTCCCGGCACCGGCGACGACACCCGCGCCTGGGGCCCGCCGTTCGCCCCCGACTCCGCTTCCGGGGACCCGTCAGAGAGCGAAGGCGGAGCGCAGCGGAGCAGGACGGCCGCGTACTTCGACGCCGCGAACCGCTCCAAGCGCGGCCTGGCCCTGGACCTCGCCGACCCGGACGACGCCGCCGCGGCCCGTGAGCTGGCGCGCCGGGCCGATGTACTGATCGAGAACTTCCGCCCCGGCTCGCTCGCCGCATACGGCCTGGACCACACCGCCACCCGCGCCGCCAACCCCGGCCTGGTGCACTGCACCATCACCGGTTTCGGGTCCGGCGCCGGCGCCGCGCTGCCCGGCTACGACTTCGTGGTGCAGGCCGTCGGAGGGCTGATGAGCATCACCGGCGAGCCCGGCGGGCCGCCCCTGAAGGCAGGTGTCGCCCTGGTGGATGTCCTGACCGCAAAGGACGCCGCCACCGGCATCCTCGCCGCGCTCCGCCACCGCGACCGGACCGGCCAGGGGCAGCTGGTGGAAGTGAATCTGCTCTCTTCCCTGCTGGGCTCGTTGGTGAACCAGGCCTCCGGCTACCTGGCCACCGGCCACGACCCGGGCCCGATGGGCAACCGCCATCCGAGCATCGCTCCGTACGAGACGCTGGCCTGCCGGGACGGGCAGCCGCTGGCGGTAGCCGTGGGGAACGACCGTCAGTTCCGGGCGCTGACGCAGGTACTGGGCGCACCGGAGCTCGCCGAAGACGTCCGGTTCGCCCGCAATCAGGACCGGGTGCAAAACCGGGCAGATCTCATCAAAGTACTGGAAAACCTCCTGTCCACCGACACCCCGCAGGCCTGGACCGAGCGGCTGACCCCGGCCTCGGTGCCCTGCGGTCCGGTCAACAGCCTCTCCGAGGCCCTGGAGTTGGCGGAGCGGCTGGGCCTCGATCCGGTAGCCTCCGTCGGCGAGGGTCGTATCCCCCAAGTCACCAGCCCGCTCCGCCTTTCGGCCACGCCGGTGACCCAACCCTCCGCTCCACCCCGCCTGGACGAACACGGCGCGCCACTGCGAACCTGGCTATCGGGACCGGCCGACCAACCCCTCCCTTTGCATATGTGACCTTCGTCACAACCGGGCCCCACCCGCAACCAAATCTGCCCGTTGGTGCTGTTTACCAGCACGGAATCACAACACCCTTGTATGGAGCAGCTCGTGACATCGCCGGACAACCCCGCACCCGCACGGTCCCGCACTCCGCACCAGCTGCTCCAGTCAGCCGAGCAGCCGGCGTCCGGTGCGCCGCGCCCGCACCGCCGGATGCGCCGCACTCTGGCCGTCACCGCCCTGTTCGCGGCGGGTGCGCTGGCCCTGTCCGCCTGTGGCGGGGACGCCTCGGCCGGCGGCAATGACGACGGCAAGAACGGCCAGGCCGGTGCGGATGCCGCGGCCAAGAAGGACGCCTCGGACGCCAAGATCAAGGTCTCGGCCAAGGACGGCGCCACCAACGCCAGCATCAACGACACCGGTGTGAAGGTCACCGGTGGCAAGTTGACCGATGTGAAGCTCACCGCCGCCGACTCCGGCACGGCCGTGGCCGGTGCCATATCGTCCGACGGCTCGTCCTGGAAGCCCGGCGCCCAGCTGGAGCGCGGCACCAAGTACAAGATCGTGGCGAACGCGAAGGACGCCAAGGGCCGGCCCGCCACCGAGAACGCCTCCTTCACCACGGTCTCCACGGCCAACAGCTTCATCGGCAGCTACACCCCCGACGACGGCAAGACCGTCGGCGTCGGCATGCCGGTGTCCTTCAACTTCGACAAGGCGATCACCAACAAGAAGGACGTCCAGTCCCACATCACGGTGACCTCCAGCAGCGGCCAGGAGGTCGTCGGCCACTGGTTCGGCGCCCAGCGCCTGGACTTCCGGCCCGAGGACTACTGGAAGGCCGGCTCCAAGATCACCATGAAGATCGACCTGGACGGGGTCAAGGGCGGCCAGGGCATCACCGGCGTCCAGTCCAAGACAGCGTCCTTCACCATCGGGCGCTCGCAGGTCTCCACCGTCGACATGAACACCCAGACCATGACGGTCAAGCGCGACGGCAAGACCTACAAGTCCATCCCGATCTCCGGCGGCAGCGCCGACCACCCCACCTACAACGGCCAGATGGTGATCTCGGAGAAGTTCGCGCAGACCCGGATGGACGGCTCGACCGTCGGCTTCGGTGGTGAGTACGACATCAAGGACGTCCCGCACGCCATGCGTCTGTCGTCGTCCGGCACCTTCATCCACGGCAACTACTGGGGCCCGTCCTCCGTGTTCGGCAACTCCGGCACCAGCCACGGCTGCGTCGGCCTGCGCGACAGCAAGGGCGGCGGTGGCGACACCCCGGGCAAGTGGTTCTTCAACGAGTCGCTGGTCGGCGATGTCGTCATCGTGAAGAACTCGCACGACAAGACGGTCCAGCCGGACAACGGCCTCAACGGCTGGAACCTGTCCTGGTCCGACTGGAAGGCGGGCAGCGCGGCCTGACGGCCAGCGCCCGCAGAACAGCTGCACAGAGACGGTGGCCGGTCCCGGACGGGGCCGGCAACCGTTTTGTGCGCGCGGGGCGGGCTTGTGTGTAAGGGGCGGGCTTCCGTAGGGGCGGACCTCAGGGGCGCGGTTCCGCCGGGCTGTGCGGTTCCGCCGGGCTGGGCGACTTCGCCGGGCTGGGCGACTTCGCCGGACCGTGTGGATGGGCCGGGCTGTGTGGGGTTGCCGGGCCGTCCGGATCCACCGTGCTCCGCAGCGGAGCCTCCCGTACGAACCAGGCGGCCGCGAAGCCGAGCGCCGCCAGCGCCGCGGCTCCGGTCAGGACACCGTGCAGCCCGCTGGTGACCGCCGCCCGGTAGGCCTCCCGCACCGGTGCGGCGAGCCCGTCCAGCGCCTGTGGCGTCAACTGCCCGGCCCTTCCCGTCAGCCGGTCCGCGGCGCCCTCCCCCAGCCGCTCGGCGAGCCCGCTGTGCAGCCGGCCGGTGAAGACGGCGCCCAGCAGGGCGACACCGAGCGAGCCGCCGACCGTACGCAGCAGCGTCACGGTGCCACTGGCGGCGCCCATGTCGCGGGGCTCCGCGCTGTTCATGGTGATCAGCATGGTGCTCTGCATGACGAACCCGATGCCCATCCCCGCGACGACCGTGAGCCCGGAGGCCAGCGCCGTCGCGGTCTCCCTGCCCAGCAGCAGCAGGACGAGTACGCCCGCGGTCAGCACCCCGCCCCCCAGGATCGGGTAGATCCGATAGCGGCCGTTACGGCTGATCAGCGCCCCGGTGCCGAGCTGCACGCCCAGCATCCCGAACATCAGCGGCAGCAACAGCAGACCGCCGGCCGTCGGCGACAGGCCCTGCACGAACTGCATGTACTGCGGCAGATAGCTGGTCATCCCGAGCATCACCGCGCCGATGAGAAAGCTCAGAATCTGCGCCAGGGTGAAGTTGCGGCTGCGGAACAGCCGGGGCGGGATGACCGGCTCCACGGCCCGCCGCTCGACCCGTACGAACCAGGCCAGGGCCACCACGCTCACGGCCGCCAGCCCGAGGATCTGCGGTGACCGCCACCCGTACCGGACGCCGCCCCAACTGGCCAGCAGGGTCAGCGCAAGGATCGCGCCGGACAGCAGCACCACACCCGGGTAGTCGATCCGCGCCGGGCTCCGCTCCGTGCGGCCCAGCCGGATCCAGCCCCCGACGATCACCAGCGACACCACCCCGATCGGCAGATTGACGTAGAACGCCCACCGCCAGCTCAGATGGTCCGTGAGAAAGCCGCCCAGCAGCGGCCCCCCGATGAACGCGACCGGCATCATGGCACCGATCATCGACTGCATCCGGCCGCTCTGCCGCGGCGGTACCAGCACCCCGATGATCGCCAGCGCCCCGACCATCAACCCGCCCGCGCCCAGCCCCTGCAGGGCCCGGAAGGCGATGAGCTGCGCCATGTCCTGCGCCAGCCCGGACAGCATCGACCCGGCCAGAAAGAGGGCGATCGCGGCCATGAACGTGCCCTTGCGGCCGTAGAGATCGCCCGCCTTCCCCCAGATCGGTGTCGCCACGGCGGTGGTGAGCAGATAGGCCGTCACCACCCACGACAGCTGGTCCAGCCCGCCGAGCTCCCCCACGATCGTGGGCAGCGCCGTACCCACGATCAGACCGTCCACCATCGCCAGGAACATCCCGAGCAGCAGCCCGAAGACCCCTAAGTACAGGGACCCAGGGGGGCGGGTCCCGCCGCTCGGCGTCCCCTCGCCCGTCTCGTCCGTCGCTCCCGTCCGGCCCTTCGCTCCCGTCCGGTCGGCCGCTCCCGTCGCATCGGCCGCTCCCGTCGTGCCGTTGACCGCCATTGCTGCGCCCCCTCGCATGTCACGTGTACTACGTATCGGTTGGATACAACGTACACATCAGCGTGTACAGCGTCTACAATTGATACGTTGTACGCGATACTTCGGCAGGACCCGGGAAGCGGGAAGGAAGTGAGCGCCATGACCGGCAAGAAGCCCGGCGCAGCCAAGAACGGGCAGCCGTTGCCGTCCGGGCCGGCCCCGGACACGCCGGGCACTCCGGACGCGTCCGACCCGGCGGCGGTCTCTCTCTGGGAGCGCCTGGACCGCCCGGCGCCGGCGCCGCGGGCCACCCTGACCCCGCAGAAGATCGCCGCGGCCGCCGTACGCATCGCCGACACCGACGGCATCGACGCCGTCACCATGCGGCGCCTGGCCACCGAGCTGAGCGTCGCGCCCATGGCGGCCTACCGCTATGTCTCCGGCAAGGCCGACGTCCTGGACCTGATGACGGACGCGGTCTACGCGGACCTCACGCTCCCCGACGACGTGGAGAACTGGCGCGACGTCATGCGCGCCAACGCGCTGCGCTCCCGGGAGATCGTGCTGCGCCACCCCTGGCTCATCCAGATCTCCTCGCCGCAGTCGTTGCGCGCGCTCACCCCCCACCGGATGGCCATGGCCGAGCGCGGGCTCGCCTCCCTGGACGGCCTCGGACTCGACGTCGACGCGATGATGGCCGTGCTCGGGACCGTCAACTCCTATGTTCACGGGGCGGTTTCGGCCGAGTGCGCCCACTATTCCCTGATGCGGGAACAGGGCGCGGCCAGCAACGACGACCTGCGCCTCGCCCTCGCCCCGCAGATGCGCTACCTGATCGGCACCGGGCGCTACCCCACCTACCACCGCTATCTCCTCGAGGCCACCCGCAAGGACGACCCGCAGTGGCGCTTCGAAACCGGCCTCGACAGCGTCCTCGACGGCATCGCGGCCCGGCTGGGGATCTGAGCGCGGGCTCCCCGGGAAAGTGGCGAGCCCCCGGGAACGTGGGCAGCGGGCCCCTCATACCGGTCCAGCGGCCGTCGGATGCTTGATGCTCCGACGACCGCTGGACCGGTCTGGGGGCTGTGGGGCTGCGGGGCCGGGTTGACGGGCGGTAGCGTCCCGGCTGACGAGGCGTTGCACCCGGCGGGGGCTTACGGGTGGTAGCGCTCGGCGATCTTCGTGGCGGTGCCGCCCGTCACGGTCACCCGGACGTCGACGTTGCCCATCTTGGCCGCCTTGCGCGCGTCGTCGAGGGTGCACGGGGTGGTGCCGTAGCCGGAGGCGTCCGTGTGGACTCGGCCGTCGGGGGCCTCGCAGAGGGCTGCCGCACCGAGCACCTTGGTGCTGTCGAGGAGGTGGAACGCCTGCTCCGGACCGCTGTCCGGGGCCACCGTCAGCTTGTCCTCGGTAAGCCACATCAGCTTGCCGGTCCAGGTGCCGCTGACGCCCTTACGGCCGCCGGAGGCACCGCCCTGTCCGCCGGAGCTGCCCGTCGCGGAACCCTGGCCTCCGGTCGTGCTCGTGTGAGAGGTGCCCTTCCCCGCGGCGGACCCGGAGCCACCGCCCGCCTGCCCGCCCGTCGAGGACGAACCTGCGGAGGAACCACCCGTAGAGGAACCGCCGGAGGCCGAGCCACCGGAAGCCGAGCCACCGGACGGGGCATCCCCCGCATTCGAGCCGCCGTTCGCGGCCTGGCTGCTCGCCGCGGAGGGCGCGGCCGACGCTTTGCCGTCCCCGCTCTGGCAGGCGGTCAGCGAGAGCCCCGCGGCGGCGATGAGGGAAGCGACGGCGAGACGACGACCGCGGCGCAGGGTGGTGGTGGCGAGCGACATGAGGATCCCCCGAGGTGGTAAATGGTGCCTGGCAACGGGTGCCGGGTGCCGGGTGCCTGGTGCCTGGTACCGGGTGTCTGGTGCCCTTCGGCATGACACCCAGGACTCTCGCCGCGGCTGCTAAAGATCTGCTAACGCACGAGTAACTTCGCGGCGCGTTCCGTCAGAGCCCGTCGTGGAGCGCGGTGGAGGGCGGGCGTGCCGAGGCCTCCACCGGGTGTCGGCGGAGGCCTCGGGGTGTTCGGGCGGGGACGGGACTCGCGCGGAGTCGGGGCTCGGGAGAGGACGGGGCTCCAGGCGAGGTCGGGTCGGGGCTCGGGAGGAGGAAACGGAACTCCAGGCGGGGACAGGGGCTCCAGGCGGGGACGGGGATCAGGCGGCGAGGATCAGGCGGCGGCGGTCACTTCGGCCTCGCCCTCGGCCGGCGAGTCCGCCGCACGGGTCCGCGGTGGCTTGCGGAGGCCCTTGAGGAGGATCACCAGGGCCGCGCTGACGCCCGTACCCGCGGCGATGGCGAGCAGGTAGACGAACGGCTGGCCGATCAGCGGGACGACGAAGATGCCGCCGTGTGGGGCGCGGAGGGTGCAGCCGAAGGCCATCGACAGGGCGCCGGTGACCGCGCCGCCGGCCATCGCGGCGGGGATGACGCGCAGCGGATCGGCGGCGGCGAAGGGGATCGCGCCCTCGGTGATGAAGGAGGCGCCGAGTACCCAGGCCGCCTTGCCGTTCTCCCGCTCGGCCTTGGTGAAGAGCCGCCCGCGGACGGTCGTGGCCAGCGCCATCGCCAGCGGCGGCACCATACCGGCCGCCATCACCGCGGCCATGACCTTGAGGCTCCCCTCGTTGGGGTTGGCGAGGCCGCCGACCGCGAAGGCGTAGGCGACCTTGTTCAGCGGGCCGCCCAGGTCGAAGCACATCATCAGGCCGAGGATCACGCCCAGGATGATCGCGTTGGCGCCGGTGAGGCCGGACAGCCAGTCGGTCAGCCCCTTCTGCAGCGCGGCGATCGGCTTGCCGATCACGAGGAACATCAGGAAGCCGACGATCGCCGAGGAGATCAGCGGGATGACCACGACCGGCATGATGCCGCGCAGCACCGGCGGGATACCGACCCGCTGAATCGCCATCACCACCGCACCCGCGATCAGACCGGCGATCAGACCGCCGAGGAAGCCCGCGTTGATGGTGAGCGCGATGGCGCCGCCGACGAAGCCGGGAACGAGGCCGGGCCGGTCCGCCATGCCGTACGCGATGAAGCCCGCCAGCACCGGGACGAGGAAGCCGAACGCGACGTTGCCGACCTGGAAGAGCAGGGCCGCCCAGCTCGTGGACTCGGTCCACAGGAAGTGGTCGGCGACGGACGGCGCCTTGTTGATCGTGTAGCCGCCGATGGCGAAAGCGAGCGCGATGAGCAGGCCGCCCGCGGCGACGAACGGGACCATGTAACTGACGCCGGTCATCAGCCATGTGCGCAGGCGGGTGGCGAAGCCGTCACCCGTGGCGGCGTCCTTGTCCATGGGAGCGGCGGCACGCGCGGGGGCGGACGCCTCGCCGCGTTCGGCCTTCTGCCGTACCTCGGCGATGAGTTCGGCGGGGCGGTTGATGCCCGCCTTCACCCCGACATCGACGGTCGGCTTCCCGGCGAACCGCTCCTTCTCCCGCACCTCCACGTCATGCGCGAAGATCACACCGTCCGCGTCCGCGACGAGCTGCGGATCGAGCCGCTTGAACCCTGCCGAGCCCTGGGTCTCGACGGACACCTCGACGCCGGCCGCCTGCCCGGCCTTCTCCAGCGATTCGGCAGCCATATAGGTGTGCGCGATGCCGGTGGGGCAGGAGGTGATGGCGACGATACGGAAGGGAGCGGCCTGGGCGGGGCTCTTGGGGGCGGGGGTCTTGCGGGCGGCGTCGGGGACAGCCTCGGGGGTGGTCCCAGGGGCGGCTTCGGGGGCGCTCTCAGGGGCGCCCTCAGCGGCAGGTTCGGCCTCCGAGGACGGCTCAGGGACAACCTCGGGGGTGGAGTCGGGGGCAGCCTCCGGGGTGGTCCCAGGGGCAGCCTCGGAGCGCGCGTCCTCATCCGAGGCCGAGGCCGGTGTCGGTGTCGGGGCCGAGGGTTCCTCCGCCGGCGCGTCCCCGCGGATCAGGGCCGCCGTATGCTCCGGTTCGGTGGCGGACCGCAGCGCGCCGGTGAAGGACTCGTCCATCAGATGCCGGGCGAGGGTCGAGAGGATCGACAGATGGTCCGCGTCGCCGCCCGCCGGGGCCGCGATCAGGAAGATCAGGTCGGCCGGCCCGTCCGGCGCACCGAAGTCGATGCCGGAGGCGCTGCGTCCGAAGGCCAGCGTCGGCTCCGTGACATGCGCGCTGCGGCAGTGCGGAATTCCGATCCCGCCGTCCAGACCGGTCGGCATCTGGGCCTCCCGTGCGGCTACGTCCGCGAGGAAGCCCTCCAGGTCGGTGACGCGACCGTGGGCGGCCATCCGCTCGGCCAGGGACCGTGCGGCGGCGTCCTTCGTTTCTGCGGACAGGTCGAGGTCGACCAGTTCCGCGGTGATCAGCTCACTCATCGCGGGCTCCCTTGCGCGCGGTACCGCCGTGCGGGCGGTGGGGACGGAACGGGGGGTGGCTGGGGCGCCTCCCGGCGTGGACCGGAGGGAGGGAACGAGGGGTCGGTCGCGGAGGACCAGGAGCCACAGGGGGCCAGGAGGCCGTGGGGGGCCAGGAGGCCGTGGGGGTCCGGAGAGCCGCAGAGGTCCGGGAGGCCGCAGGGGACCAGGAGGCGACGGGGACGGCGGGCGCAGGAACAGCGGCCACGGAGACGGCAGGCGCAGGGACGGCAGGCGCGGGAACAGCGGCCACCGCGACACCAGGCGCTGCCCTCATGACACCGGCTCCGTCAGCACGCGGTGGAGCGGCACCGCATCGGTGGTCGTGACCGCCGAGGTCTCCAGATCGGCCGGCGTCGGCATCAGGCTGCCGGGCAGCTGAACGGCGGCCGCGCCATGGGCCAGTGCGGCGGCCAGCGCCATCGGTCCCGTACCGCCCGCGGTGAGGAAACCCGCCAGTGAGGCATCGCCCGCGCCGACATTGCTGCGGACGGCGGCGACCGGGGCGCTGCCGAAGTAGGCGCCTTCCGCGTCGACCAGGAGCTGGCCGTCCGCCCCCAGGGAGGCCAGTACGGCGCGGGCACCCCCCGCGCGCAGTTCCTCGGCGGCCTTGACCGCATCGCCGAGGGTCGCGAGCGGCCGGCCGACGGCCTGCGACAGCTCCTCGGCGTTCGGCTTGACGATGTCGGGTCGTTCGCGCAGCGCCGCGGTCAGCGACGGGCCCGAGGTGTCCAGGGCGATCCGGGCGCCGGCGCGGTGGGCGCGGGCCACCAGCTCCGCGTACCACTCGGGCGCCAGACCGCGCGGCAGGCTGCCGCAGCAGGCGATCCAGTCGGCCCCCACCGAGCGCTCGCCGACCGCGCTGAGCAGCGCCTCCGACTCGTCCGCCGTCAGCTCGGGCCCGGTCGCGTTGATCTTCGTCAGGGTGCCGTCGGGTTCGGCGACCGAGATGTTGGAGCGGGTCTGGCCGGCCACCTCCACCCCCGCCACCTCGATGCCCTCGGCGCCCAGCAGAGCGGCCAGCGCCGCGCCGGCCGGACCGCCCAGGGGCAGTACGGCCAGGGTGCGGTGTCCGGCGGCGGCGACCGCCCGCGAGACATTGACACCCTTGCCGCCGGGGTCGATCCGGTCGGCGGTGGCCCGGAGCACGGCCCCGCGGTCCAGCGCCGGGATCTCGTACGTCCGGTCCAGGCTGGGGTTGGGGGTGACGGTGAGGATCATGCGCGTACTACTTCCGTGCCCGCGCATTCGATGGCGAGGGCGTCGTCGGGGCTCAGGCCGGTGTCGGTGATGAGCAGGTCCACATCCGACAGCTCACCGAACCGGGCGAAGTGCTGCTGCCCGAACTTGGCGGAGTCGGCGAGGAGGACGACGCGGCGGGCGGCGGCGATCAGCGTCCGCTTGACGGCGGCCTCCGCGAGGTCGGGGGTGGTCAGGCCGCCGTCGAGCGAGAAGCCGTTGGTCGCGAGGAACAGCACATCGGCGTTGACCTCGCGGTAGGCGCGCAGCGCCCAGTCGTCGACCGCGGCCCGCGTACGGCGCCGGATCCGGCCGCCCACGAGGTGGAGGGTGAGCCCGGGGTGGTCGGCCAGCCGCGCGGCGACCGGCAGGCCGTGGGTGACGACGGTCAGCTCGGCCTCCAGCGGGATCTCGGCGGCGAGCCGGGCGGCGGTCGTACCGGCGTCCAGAATGACGCTCCCGGAGCCGCCCGAACCGCCCGGGCCACCGGGGCCGCCTTCGCCACCGGGAAGCTCGGCCAGCGCGGCCCGCGCGATGCGCTGCTTCTCGTCCGCGGCGACGGCGTCCCGCTCGGCGAGGTCGGGCTCGAAGTCCAGGCGGCCGGCCGGGATGGCCCCGCCGTGCACCCGGCGCACCAGGCCTGCCCGGTCCAGGGCCTTCAGATCGCGCCGCACGGTCTCGGCGGTGACCTGGAACTCTTCCGCGAGGGAAAGCACATCGACCCGGCCGCCCTCACGGGCGAGCCGCAGAATCTCCTGCTGGCGCTCCGGTGCATACATCAGCGTGCCTGTCCGTTCCATGCCCGAACCTGTGGTTTCGACGCGATGCTACGGCGGCACATCCGCGATGTAAACACAAATGGACTTCACGCAGACTCAAACAGACATCACAGCCTGGCCGAGCGGGCCCCCTCTGCCCGCGGGCCCCTCTTCCCACGGGCCCCCTCCCCCTCGGACACAACAGAGCCCCGACGCCACGAAGGGCACCGGGGCTCGTCCTCTACAGGCACAGGCCTTGCCATGGATGTCGGCACGCGCGAGAGCGCGCACCCGTCAGGCGGCGGCGTCGAATCCCGTGTCACGCGCCATCCGCTTCAGCTCCAGCAGGGCGTGCTTCTCGATCTGCCGGATCCGCTCACGGGTCAGACCGTGCTGCTTGCCGACCTCGGTCAGCGTGCGCTCACGGCCGTCCTCTATGCCGTACCGCGCCTTGATGATCGAGGCGGTGCGGTGGTCGAGGCGGTCGATCAGATCCTCCAGCTCCTCGCTGCGCAGCAGCGTGAGCACGGACTGCTCGGGTGAGGCCGCGGAGGTGTCCTCCAGCAGATCGCCGAACTGGGTGTCGCCGTCGTCGTCCACCGACATGTTGAGGCTGACCGGGTCGCGCGCCCAGTCGAGTACGTCGGTGACGCGGGCGGGCGTGGAGCCCAGCTCACCGGCGACCTCCGCCGGCTCCGGGTCACGGCCGTTCTCACGGTTGAACTCGCGCTGCACGCGACGGATCCGGCCCAGCTCCTCGACGAGGTGCACGGGCAGCCGGATCGTGCGCGACTGGTCGGCGATGGAGCGGGTGATGGCCTGGCGGATCCACCACGTCGCATACGTCGAGAACTTGAAGCCCTTGGCGTAGTCGAACTTCTCCACGGCACGCACCAGACCGGCGTTGCCCTCCTGGATCAGGTCCAGCAGGGGCAGCCCGGCACGCGGGTAGCGACGGGCGACCGCAACCACCAGGCGGAGGTTGGACCGGATGAAGATGTCCTTGGCCTTCGCGCTCTCCTCCACCAGCGCCTCGAGCTCCTCGCGGCTGGCGGCTGCGGCATTGCCGTCGGTGACCTCGCCGTCCAGGATCTGCTGGGCGTAAACGCCCGCCTCGATGGTCTGGGACAGCTCCACCTCCTTGGCGGCGTCGAGCAGTGGCGTTCGCGCTATCTCGTCGAGGTACATGCCGACCAGGTCGCGGTCGGCGATCTCCCCGCCTACGGCGCGAACGCTGCGGGCCCCGTCAGAACCGCTGCTGCTTTCCTGACGACGGGCGACGGCACGGGTTGCCATGCGTGTGCTCCCTTTGCGATGAGTCGGTCGCGGGACGGTGGGCGGGCCGGAAGGGGCATCGAAACCGATGCTCACGTAGCGACCCGTCCGAAGGAAACAACGGCTGGAATCCGGACAGAATTCCCACGCCGCCCCGCTATTTTTCTGATCATGCAGTACCCTGCGCGGCCACCCAGGGAGGTCATATGCTGCGTGAGCAGGGAGAAGTGCAGGTCAGGGCGGGCACGGAAGCCGACCTTCCGACCCTTACGGATCTTTACAACCACTACATCCGTGAGACATGCATCACCTTCGACCTGGAGCCCTTCACTCCCGACCAGCGCCGCCCGTGGCTGCTCTCCCACCCCCAAGACGGCCCCCATCGCCTTCTGGTTGCCCAGGAAGCGACAGATCACACGAAAAACCCGCACAACGGGCCGACGTCGGCACCTGAGGCACGGGCCGCGACTGCGGGACCCGGGGCGCGGACCGGAACTGCGGCGACCGGGACACTGACCGGAACTGCGGCCCCCGGGGCAAACCGCCCCGGAGGCGCGCTGCTCGGCTATGCGACCAGCAGCGCATTCCGCCCGAAGGCCGCCTACGCCCCCTCCGTCGAGGTCACCGTCTACTGCGCCCCGCAGGCCGCCGGCCGGGGCATCGGCACGCTGCTCTACACGTCCCTGTTCGAGGCGCTGGCCGACGAGGACGTCCACCGCGCCTACGCCGGGATCACCCAGCCGAACGAGGCCTCCACGCGCCTGCACACCCGTTTCGGCTTCCGGCACATCGGTACGTACACGGAGGTGGGCCGCAAATTCGGCCGCTACTGGGACGTGGCCTGGTACCAGAAGGACCTGGGCTGACCCCGCTCCGCGCCGCCTCCGCAACCCGCCGTTCCGGTTGACGCGGACCGCCCCCGGGTGTCGCCTGGTGAGGAGGGCCAGCGGGACAGCGAGGCAGTGGGACGCATCGAGAGGAGCCCGTCATGGACCAGCACGCTCAGCGGCACGAGGCCAGGGCCGCCCGCTCACACGGCACCGTCGACGTGGAACACGGCGCGACGGCGAACACCCGGTCCCGTGACCCGCAGCGGGCCCCGCGACCGGCCGGCAAGGCAGGCCTGGCGGAGCGGGCAAGGCACATCCCGGCGACCGTCTCCCTGCCGATCATCACGGCCCTCGCCTTCGGCTGCTTCACCATCTTCCGCACCCACACCGACGGCACCAAGGGTGGCCCGGCCATGCTGTACGGACTGGCCGCGGCCGTGGTGTCCGGCGTGCTGGGACTGGTGGTGGCCCACTACCAGTCGTCCATGATCACCGAGACCCGGGCGATCGCGTACGGCGCCCTCTTCGGCTGCTCGATCGGCTGGGTCTACAGCCTCGGCGGGGAGTCGATCCTCAAGTCGTCCGCCTTCGGCTTCACCCTGGGCGCCGTGATGTTCGTCGTCGCCCTGTACGTCTTCCGCACCCACCGCGCCCGCGAGCCGCACGGCATACACCGCCCCCACAAGCCGCACCGGGCCCACAGGGGCGACAGGGACCGGGACCACAGCCTCCCCGTGGCCACCCACTGAGCCGACCGCACCCTTCACCCCGCTGGCCACCAAGCCACCCGTCACGCCCCTCGCCACGCCCCTCGCCACGCCGCCCGTCACGCCCCTGCCCGTCACGCCATCCGTAGCGCCGCATCGTCGGACGTCCGCCGGATGGTGCGCAGCGGCCGCCCCGGTACCCAGCTCTCCAGTACCACATACGGGTCTTCGACGGACGTGTACAACGCCTCCGTCAGCTCCGCCCGGAAGAGATGAAACGGATCCGGCGGCTTCACCACCGCCGCATAGCGGGCGACCACCTCGGGGTCCGTCACCTCCACCGCCCGCCCGGAAACCCGTACGTCACCCCCGGACAGATCGGTGCCAGGACCCGGATTGCCATGCAGCGAGAAGCGGGAGTCGCGCCGCAGATCAAGCGCCTTGCGCGAGCCCACCATCATGCCCAGCCACAACTCGCCGTAACGGAAATCCGCCTCCAGGCCGGTGAGCCGCGGCCCGCCGTCCTTGCGGAGGGTCGCCAGAACGTGGTGCCGGTACGCCCCGAACCGCTCCCGCACCCGCCCGGCGAACTCCGGCACCGCCGCCTCGACCACCGACCAGCCGACCGCACCGCCCCCGACTCCCCCACGCCCCTCGGCACTCTTACCGCCTCCGGCCTTCTCGCCACCCTCGACATCCGCACCGCCTCCGACGATTCCGCCGCCCTCGATGCCCCCGACCCACGCGCTCTCACTCGTCATGGCAGCACCCTCCCCCCAAATACCCGACACCCTCTGTCCGGTATGGACATGGAGACGGAGACGGAGACGGATACGGATACGGGCCGGGGTGAACGGGGCGAACGGAGTGAGGGCCGGTGCCCGCGAACCGGGTGGGGCAAACTGGAGAGCGTTCCGCGTGCCCGTGCCCGTATCACCGACGCCAACTGGCGGGAGGCGCTGGGCGATGCGAGCCGGGTCACCGACTGGACCGCGTACTTCACCCACCAGGTCACCGAGCGGCCCTGGCGCGAGCTCCTCGCCGACTGGTGGCCGCGCCTGCTACCCGGCATCGCGGGTGCCGCCACCCATCCGGTGATCCGTGTGGGCCACGCCGTACGCAGCCTCCTGACGGAAGGTGAAGACACCGCACGGACAGCGGAGTTCGCACACGCCCTCGGATACTGGGCCGCCCGCCATCTGCCCCTGCCCACCGCCGTGCGCCCCGCGGGCGGCGCCACTCCGTCCGAGGCGCTGTCCGCCCTCCCCCGCATCGCCGATCAGCACGTCACGCCGGAACACGGCTACGCCCAACTTCCGCACACCCCTGACTGGTTGCGCACCACCGAGTCCTTGCGCATCCCTGATGACCTCGAAGCCGTACGTGAGGGCCTGAGCGCGCTCGTCCGTGCCGCCACCCTCAACTACGCGGACTACGGCCATGGGAACGGCATCATGCTGGTGCATGCCGCCACTGCACCGAACGCGGTGCTGCGCACCCTGCCCGCGCTCCCCCACGAGCTGTGGGCGAGCTCGTTCGCGATGGCCTGGGCGGCGACCTCGGCGGTCACCGCCATCTACGCCGCCGACACCCCGCGCCCGGCGCCGCACGCCGGCTCGGTCACCCCCGGAGAGATCTTCGAGCGGGCGGTCGCCCACGGCAACGAGCATGCGATCAAGTTTGCCGACATCGCCCTGGACGTATCCGAGGACGGCGACACCCGCGCCCTGTCGGCGGCCCTCAACGCTCTCGCACTGATCAACGAGGACGACTGACGGGCGGCGGCAGACCCCGACACGCGAACGGCCGGCCGCCGGATACCGGGACCCGGCACCGGCACCGGCACCGGCACCGGCACCGGCACCACCCTCGCCTCCGGAGCACCGCCGCGCCGACCTCCGGAGCATTCGCCGGGCCCGCTCCCCTCAGCCGAACTGCACCGACCGCTTCGCCAGCCCCATCCAGAACCCGTCGATCACACTGCGCCCACGATCCAGCTGGGCATGGGCATCCGCGGCCCCCAGGGTCACGAACAGCGGGGCGAAGTGCTCGGTGCGGGGGTGGGCCAGCCGGCCGGCCGGCGCCTTGTGCACGAAGTCGAAGAGCGCGTCGAGGTCCTGGACCTCCAGGGCCCGGCGCCCCCAGTCGTCGAACTCCGCCGACCACGCCGGTGTACCGCCGCCGTCGTGCCGCAGCGCCGCCAGATTGTGCGTGAAGAAGCCGCTGCCGATGATCAGCACGCCCTCCTCGCGCAACGGTGCGAGCTTGCGCCCAATCGCGTGGAGCCGGCGCGGATCGAGGGAGGGCAGGGAGATCTGGAGTACGGGCACACCGGCGTCCGGGAACATCTCCACGAGCGGCACATACGCACCGTGGTCGAGCCCCCGGTCAGGGATGTCCACCACGGGCATGCCCGCCGTCCGCAGCGTTTTGCGTATCCGCTCGGCCAACTGCGGCGCCCCGGGGGCCGGGTACCGCACCTGGTAGTAGTGCTCCGGGAAGCCCCAGAAGTCGTAGACCAGCGGCACGGTCGTGGTGGCGCCGAGTGCGAGCGGCGCCTCCTCCCAGTGGGCGGAGACGATCAGTACGGCCCGGGGCCGCGGCAGCTGGGCGGACCAGGCGGCGAGCTGGCCCGGCCACCACGGGTCGTCGGCGAGCGGCGGCGCACCATGACTGAGATAAAGAGCCGGCATTACGGACATCGCAACCCCACAGCGTCACACTGGTCAGTAGTCGGTGTGCGTGACGCTTCGGCCGCCACACCCCCCACGATGCTTGAAGGTTCAAGCGTCGACTTTCAGACTAACCCGGCGTTGTTAAATCTTAAATAACTCTCCGAGTGGTGAGAGAGTGGATGGTATGAGCATCGAACCCGCAGTCGAGCCACGATGGCTCAGCGACGAGGAGCAATTCGCCTGGCAGTGCTACCTCCACGCCACCACGCTTCTGGAGGATCACCTCGACCGGCAGCTGCAGCGGGACGCCGGGATGCCGCATGTCTACTACGGCCTGCTCGTCCAGCTCTCCCGTGCACCGCGGCGCCGGATGCGGATGACCGAGCTGGCCCAGAACGCCAAGATCACCCGTTCCCGGCTCTCACATGCGATCGCGCGGCTGGAGCGGAACGGCTGGGTGCGGCGCGAGGACTGCCCGTCCGACAAGCGGGGGCAGAACGCCCATCTCACGGACGAGGGAATGCGGGTGCTGGAGAAGGCCGCCCCGGGGCATGTCGCCGCCGTACGCGCCGCGATCTTCGACCGGCTCTCCCCGGAGCAGATAGGCCAACTCGCCGAGATCTGCCAGGTCATGACCGAAGGGCTGCAGCCGAAGGGCGCCGACCTTCCCTGGCTGCGCTGACCGACGGCGGAGCCGAGACGGCCAGCAGTCGTAGGGGGCGGGGCCGCGCGCGAATGCGCCGGGCCGGTGAGGCCCGGCGCACCCATGAGTCAGGCCGGCGCACCTATGAGTCAGGTAGGAATGCGGTAAGAGCGCGCGGCGAAGGCGGCGGAAGGTGACGCGGGGCCCGCCGGTGTACGAACCCCCGTCGGCGTACCAACCCACCGCCCCACGAGCCCCCGCGGGCCTACGAACCCACCGCCTCACGAGCCCGCCCCGCCACCACGGCCGCCCCACCACCACGGTTCAGCGCGCCACCACGCCTCAGTGCGCCATCACCGGGACGGGCACCTCGTCCTCATGAGCCGCACCCACACCCTCGCCGTCCGCCGACGAGGCCACCGGTCCGCCGGCCCCCGGCCGCCCGGTGTTGATGAAGGTGAAGGCGATCACGCCCGCCAGGGCCAGGATGCCGACCGCCCACCAGATGGCGGTGGTGTAGCCGTGCACCATCGACTGGAGCTTGAGCAGATCCAGCGAACGCGCACCGGCCGCGTGCGAGGTGGCGTACGCGGTCGTGGCACTGGCCGCGATGGTGTTCAGCAGGGCCGTACCGATCGCGCCGCCCACCTGCTGCGAGGTGTTGACCATCGCGGAGGCCACACCGGCGTCCCGCGGCTGCACCCCGTGCGTGGCCAGCGACATGGCCGGCATGAACGCCGTACCCATGCCGAGACCCATCAGCAGGAAGCCCGGCAGGATCAGCGCCGGGTAAGAGGTGTCCAGGTCGATCTGGGTGAGCACCAGCATGCCGAGCGCGGCGACCGTGAAGCCCGGCGCCATCAGCAGCCGCGGGCGGACCCGGGTCATCAGCCGGGCACCGATCTGCGTCGAACCGGTGATCATGCCGACGATCATCGGCAGGAACGCCAGACCGGTGATGACCGGCGTGTAGCCCTTCACGATCTGCAGGTAGTAGGTCAGGAAGAGGAAGAGACCGAACATGCCGATCACGGCCAGGCCCAGCGACGCGTAGATGCCGGCGCGGTTCCGGTCCGTGACCACCCGCAGCGGCAGCAGCGGGGCCTTCACCTTGGACTCGACCAGCACGAACGCCAGCAGCAGGACGACGGCCGCGGCGAACAGGCCAAGGGTCGGGCCGGCCAGCCAGCCGTCGGACTCGGCCCGGGTGAACCCGTAGACCAGCGAGACCAGGCCGAGCGTGGCCAGGATGACACCCGGAACGTCCAGCCGGGAGGTGTTACGGCTGCCCGCGGGCTCACGGATGACCAGGTACGCGCCGGTCGCGGCCACCACGGCGAACGGGATGTTGACGAAGAAGGTCCAGCGCCAGTTCATGTACTCGGTCAGCACCCCGCCGAGGATCAGGCCCACGGCGCCGCCGCCACCGGCGATCGCGCCGAAGATGCCGAACGCCTTGGCGCGCTCCTTCACCTCGGTGAAGGTCACGGCCAGCAGCGACAGCGCGGCCGGCGCCAGCAGCGCACCGAAGACGCCCTGCAGCGCACGCGCGCCCAGCAGCATCCCCTGGTCCACCGCGGCCCCGCCGAGCGCGGAGGCGGCCGCGAACCCGACGAGCCCGACGATGAAGGTCCGCTTCCGCCCCCACAGGTCGGCCACGCGCCCGCCGAAGAGCAGCAGCCCACCGAAGGCCAGCGCGTAGGCGGTGATCACCCACTGCCGGTTGGCGTCGGTAATGCCGAGATCCTGCTGTGCGGAGGGCAGCGCGATGTTCACGATGGTCGCGTCGAGAACGACCATCAGCTGGGCGAGAGCGATGAATATCAGCGCTTTCCAGCGCCGGGGATCGACGTACGGGGCGGTTTCAGGCATGGCGGGATCCACCTAGTGGTGCAGTGAGCGAACAGGAGCGAAGAAGAACAGGACGTGCGGAACGAAGTACGGGACGTGCGGAACGAAGTACGCGACGTGCGGGACGGAATACGGAAGGCGGGAGAGGTACGAGGACGGGTGCGAGAGGTAAGAGGTGTGCGGGACCGCGTCAGGCCGCTGCTACGGCGCGCGGCTCGGTTTACGAGCGGCGCCTCAGGTCGTCCAACGTGGCGGCCGAGCCGGGAAGTTCGGAACGGGCGGGCGCCTGCAGGCCGTCCAGGAACAGCTGCAGATGACGGTGTACGAACTGGTCGAAGTTCGTACAGTTGCTGCCCGGCAGCGGCCGGGTGAGCTGGGTGATCGCGACCATCAGATCACCGACCGCGAGGTCGGTACGCAGCTGGCCGCTGTCGCGCGCGGCACGCATGACGGCCTCGACGGCCGCTTCCAGGCGTTCGCGCGCCGCGAGCAGATCGGGGTGGTCTCGGTCGACGCCGTCGGAGAGCAGCGGGCACAAGGCCCCGATCCGCTCCTCCACCGCGGCGTGGACAAAGCGCCTCAGCGCTTGGAAAGCATCGGGCTCCTCGGCAAGGGCACTCTCCGCGCGGTCCGCGGTACGGGACATGACGGCGAGCGTGACGTGGTGGATCAACTCCAGGCGATCCGCGAAGTGACGGTAGAGCGTCGCATTGCCGACACCTGCGCGTCGAGCGATTTCATCGAGCGGGACCTCGGGCCCGAACTCGACCATCGTCTCGCGAGCGGCCGCAATGATCCGCTCCCGGTTGCGCAGCGCATCGGCCCGCAGGCGGGGCGGCTGCCCCTTCATCCCGGTCTTCGCGCATGCGGCGACGGCAGTCACGGCAGCTCACTCCCCTCAACTCTCGACATTCTCGGAACTTCTCGGAACTTCTCGAAGGTCCGGATTCCCGGACGTACGCCGTCCGGCCCGTCCGGTCGGGTGACCGACGAGGCCGAACCGGCCGACAGGCGAACCGGCCGACGAGACCGCCCCCACGGACGACCAAGCGGCCAGGCACCCGGCCGGGGCCGGCACGAACCGGGGAACCGCTCCCCGGTTCCTTCGGACCTCTGGTTAAACGGGGACCACCTCCCCGGATATTTCATGACCCCATGTGACCTGAAACACACTCACCCATGACCTGAACCACACGCGCCCGTGGCCTGAACCGCACTCACCCGCCCACCCCGGACGCCCCGGACCGGCCGGAAGCCAGGCCCGACCAGTCCAACCCGGCCGGTCCAGGCCAGTCCGGTCCAGACCCAACCCGCCCAGGCCCGGCCCGCCCCGCCCCATCGCGACCCATCCGGCCCCGCCATGACTCCAGTTGACGTAACCCCGCGCGCGAGCGATCACCCGTCAACACAAGGTGATCGATATGAAGCACAAGGTATCCGCGGTTCTGGCCGTCGGCGCCGCCACGGCGGCCGCGGCCATAGCGCTGGGCTCACCGCCCAGCGCCGTCGCCATACCTGCCGCGCCCGGCGCCTCACCGAGCGGCCCGTGCGCCCTGCGCGGCATCACCGACGACGTCGCCGAATCCGCGGAGACTCCCGCCGGCTACGCCCGCTCATCCGGCATCGTCAGGGCGCTCACCCTCTTCATCGACTTCCCGGACGCCCCCGCCACGCTGTCCCCCCGCGCCCGCTTCGCCGAATTCTTCCCGGCCGCGACGGACTACTTCCGCACCAGCTCGTACGGCAGGCTGACCTACCACCCCATGCCGCTGTTCCGGTGGATCCGCATGTCCCGCCCGCTCGCGGCGTACGACATCGGACGGGGCGCCAGCTTCGACCCGGCCTCGGACGACGGCTATCACGCCCTCTCCCGGGAGATCGTCCGCAACGTCGACCCGATAGTCGATTTCCGTGACTACGACGTCATCAACGTCATCGCCACCCCCAACGCGGGCCCGCCCGCGACCCGTACGGTCCTGTCGGTCACCTTCAGCGGCGGCGACATGGGGCTGAAGACCTCCGACGGGGTGCCGTTCCGGAATGCGTCCTTCATCTGGAGCCGGCAAACGGGGGCGAGCGCCTTCCGCGTGCTCAATCACGAGAACGCCCATAGCTTCGGGCTCCCCGACCTCTACTTCACGGACGACCGTGACGCCTCGCCCCCGGTAGGGCACTGGGATCCGATGGACGAGGACTGGGGGCCGAGCAACGACTTCGTCGGCTGGCACAAGTGGAAGCTGGGCTGGCTGTCGGCCGATCAGGTGCACTGCGCCCCGCGCCGCGGGACGCCCGGCGAACACACCCTCACCCCGGTCTCCACCCCCGGCGGCACCAAGATCGTCGTCATTCCGACCTCATCCCATACCGCCCTGGTCGCCGAGGCCCGCACCCGCGGCCCGCTCGACCCCACGGTCTGCCGGCCCGGGATCCTCCTCTACCGCGTCGCCACCGACGTCCCCTCGGGCCGCGGCCCGATGCGCATCGTGGACGCCACCCCGGACAGCGGCGGCTGCTACCAGGACAACAAATACGTCGACCCGGAACTGACCGACGCCACCTTCCTCCCCGGCGACACCTATACGGACCGTCGCAGCGGCGCAGCCGTCACCGTCCTGACGGAGAATCCGGACGGCACCTATCGCGTACGGGTGACCCCGGCACGCGCCTGACGAAGACGACCGACCCCGGCGCGCACCCGCCAAAGACAACCGAACTCCGAACCCTGCGCGCGCCCGCCAAAGCCGCGCCACCCACCCCCACCCGCCAAGTCAAACGAGCCGCACAACCAGCCGCACCCCCCCTGCCCCCTGCCGCCAACTCGCCCCAGCCCTGCCTCCCTCCCCCGCGCTTACTCCCCCCGCCCCTCCTCCCGCCAGTGCCGGCGCCCGATACTGATCAGCCGCAGCTGCCTGCGCGCCACCTGCACCACCTGCTCGGCCGCCCCCTCGGCCCCGTCCGCGTCCGCGTCAAGCAGCGCCGCGGCCGTCGTCACCAGCCGGTCCACGTACAGCTCCGCCAGCATCCGCACGTCGTCATCGCGCCACCCTTCCGACACCGGCTGGGACTTGAGCGCCGCCGCGACCTCCTCCGCGAACCGGTCCAGCTCATCCGCGATAGCCTGCCGCACGGCCCGTACACCCCCGTGCCGCTCGCGCGCCACAAACCTGATGTGCAGCGGATAACGGCGCACGTGCCGCTCCACGACCGCGACCGAACAGTCGATCCGCTCCTCGGCCGCATCCTGCTCCGCCAGGATCGCCCGCACCATGGCATGCAGGCTCCCCAGCGCCTCCTCGACCAGGGCGACACCCAGCTCCCCCATGTCCCGGAAGTGCCGGTAGAACGCGGTCGGTGCGATCCCCACCACCCGCGTCACCTCGCGCAGCCCCAGGCTGCTCAGACTCTGCTCCTCCAGCAGCCCGAGCGCCGCGTCGAGCAACGCCTGACGGGTCTTCTGTTTCTGGGCCTGTCGGACTCCAAGACTGTGACTCATATCATCCAGTAAACAGCCGTTCTCTGAACTACTCCACCCATGGGCAGTCGTAGACTGAAGGAACTGAGTGAACGACTGTCCTCTGGAATCGGAAAGGAAGATCATGCTCTTCCTCGTCGCAGCCCTTCTCCTGATGGGGATCATGCTGGGTACCGCGGCACACCTCCCCGTCCCCGTCACCCTCGTCGCGGCCGCCGTCATCGCCGGCTGGCTGCTCGTCTTCTTCCTCCGCGAACGCCGCCACCACGCCGAGGTGACCTCCCGATGACCACGCTCAGCGAAGCCACACCCACGACCTCGCCGACGACGCCCTCGCCCGCGGCGGCCACCACAGAAGCCAAGGACGCACACCGGCCCACCCCGCGCCTCCGCTCCCAGGCGGACGGCATGGCCGTGGCCTCCTTCATCCTCGGCCTGCTCGGCACCCTGGTCCTGAACATCCTTCTCGGCCCCTGTGCCCTGGTCCTCGGCGGCCTGTCCCTGGCCCGCGGCACCACCCGCCGCGGCCGCGCCCTCCTGGGCATCACCCTCGGCGCCGCCGACCTGCTCCTCCTGGCTCTCCTCACCAGCGCGGACGGCACCCTCAGCTGGCACATCGGCGGCTAACACCCCGCCCAGGGCCACCACGACACGACCGGTCCGACAACGCACATGCTGCCGATGGCGGTGGTCAACCCCGACCACCGCCATCGGCATCGCCGTCGCCACAAGCAACGGCAACCACCCCACCCAGCGGGCCAGGACGCTGAAGGCGGCCAGTTGTTCCAGCGCCTCGTGCCCAGGTAGTTCGGGCAAGCCGGCCTCATGGCTGTTGGGGTTGCGGATGCGGGCATAGGAGCCCTCGGCGAAGGCCATCGCGCCGCGGTGAATGCTCTTGAAAGTGTCGCTGTTGCCGTCGGCTGCGTCTCGGCGTTGGCCTTCTCGGCCGCCGCGGTGACAGCCTCACGGAAGTGGCCGCTGCGCCACAGTGCGCGGGCCCCTTCCCACGCCCACGGGTGCATGGCTCCGCACGGAGCTGTCGTCGAGCCGCCACCGCATCGCGGTACCAGGACTCTGGCACATCGGTGCCTCGACTCATTCCGGCCCGGTCTCTCGGGGTTCCGGACACCTGGTCGCCCGGCAGCTGCTCGGCCGTGCCGCACAGCTTCGTGGCCTGCTCGCCTCAGGGCGAACGATCCTGCGGCGATCCCTCGCCGGGGCACGGTTCGACCGGTCGGCGGCAGGGGCCCGGGGCTGCTCGAAGAGCCGCCCCGGGGACGGGGCGTGACGGGGCGTGCGGGCGTTACCGTCCGGTGTAGGTGAACTCGTCGGCCGGGCTGGTGGGAGAGGTGGCCTTGCCGACCGTCACGGTGACGTTCACCGTCTGGTGGTCGTCGAGCTGACCGGGCGCGGTTGCGGTGATCTGGCCGGTGGAGACGAACTTGACCGAATCGGATGCCTTGTCCTTGAAGTGCACGGTGGCGCCATTGGCGAAGCCCGAGCCGCTGATGGTGACCGGGGTGCCGACCTTTCCGCTGGTCGGGCTGACCGCACTGACCACCACAGGTGCGGGTCCGCCATAGGCGAACTGCCCCATCGCGACGGCCGGGGAGGTGCCGAGGGTGTTGGTGACGCGGACGTGGACGACGCCGGTTCCGTCGGGGACCTTGGCGGTGATCTTCCGGTCGGAGTCGACGTTGCGCGTGGGGCAGGCGAACTGGCCGAAGTCGACCATGCTGTCCTTACTGAAACCGGTGCCGTTGATGGTCACCGTGGCGCCTGCTGCGCCGAAGGTGGGGGTCACGTCGGTCACCACCGGCCCGGAAGGGACGGCAGGCGCTCCCACCAGGTCCAGGTAGGTCGAGTTGGCGTGCTGGAAGGCGACCTGGCCGAGGAAGTCCTGGGTGGTCTTGTTGACCAGGTTCTTGGCAAGGCTCGTGTAGCTGGTGTTCATCGGGTGCAGCGTGCCGGGCTGGACGTAGACGTTGCCCTTGGTGCGCTTGGAGATCGTCCCGATGAGCAGCTTCACTTCTTCGGTCGCCTGCGGTCCCGGGTTCGGGTACCAGCCGGCGGTGGTGTCGAGATCGGCCCACGCGTGCGGTACCAGGTCGTAGGCGTTGTTGTGTCGCTCGTCGATGACCCACGGCACGGAGTCGAAGTAGTCGACGAAGCTCTGCACGCCGGCGGTGGGAGCGGCATAGGTGATCACCGCGAACTTCGGATTTTTCGGCCAGGTCCGTGCCTGCAGGTACGGCGCGAGCATGGTGGCGATGCAACCGCCCAGGCTGTGACCGGTGAGATAGACGGTCGGCTGCGGCGAGGCCGAATTGAGCGCGGCGGTGAGCGCCTGAGCGAGTGTGACGTTCGGGGAGGGTGAGGCGATCGATTGGGCGTTGACAACCCGTTTGAAGGCATCCATCGCCCCCTTGGAAACGGCGATGGGCTTCGGCGATCCGCTTTCGGGGAACGGGACGACGGTGCCGACGTCCAGGTCTTCGAGGATGTCGGTCAGATCGGCGTCTGTTCCGCGAGCGACCACGGCGAACTCGTTCGAGCCGTTGGTGCTCCGTGCGATGTAGGCCATATTGGCGTTGGCCTCGCTCAGGGCGAGCCACACCAGCTCCCATGCGCCCTGCGTCGCAAGGCGGGGATCGTTCAGTTGCGCGTTGATGCCGGTGATGATGCGTTCGGTCTGCTGTTCCAGGGTTTCCCCGGACGGGCGCGGGGTGGCCCCGGTGGCTGCGAGGGCGGCCAGGGTCATGGTCACCTGGGGGATTGTCGGATCGGGTGCCATCGTCGTTCCTGCTCCTCGGATGTGTTGCCGGTGCGGAGGCGGGACGGCCTTTCGGCAGCATCAGGGCATGCCGAACCGCCGGTCAGAGTGGATCGCACACCATCAGACCTCCCCTCTGCGTTGTCCGGTGCTCTTCCTGCCTGCAGGTTGACCAGGTTCACCTTGTTGGCCGTTCGCCATACGTGGGTGCGGGTCGCCGGGCGGGGTACGCAGGGGCGGTCGCCAGAGCTGCGGTGTCCGCGGCAGGCCCGGGGCGCCGCCCCGGGCGACGATGCCGTCGGGGCGGATGAGCGCGGCCGGGCCGCGGCTGGGCTGTGTCAATGGGGCAGCGGTGCCAGGACCAGGTCCGGCTCCGGAGCCGAGGCAGAGCACGCCCCTGGCCCCAACCCTCCACGCTCCGACGACCGAGGGACGCGGATCAGGCATATAGGCCCTCCCGCTACGCTCGACACTGTCACTGTTACCGTGAGTCAGTGACCGTGACCCGTTGGATCGTGACCCACGTCCCTTCCTGGTTGCTGCTGGTAGGGCTCGTCGCCGGTGTCGCCGGCGGGACGGCAGCCGTCCAGGCGGTGGTGCGGCACCGTTTCCCCAGCCTTGTGCGGGGTGAGCAGAACGAGGTCGCAACCTTTCTGTTTCCCGTTGTCGCGGTCGTCTACGGGTTCCTCATCGGCTTCATCGTCCTGGCACTCTGGGGCCAGGTGAACACGGCGGATCAGACGACGCGGACCGAGGGTGCCATGGCGGTGCAGATGGCCAGGGGCCTCGACGTGTTCGGCAAGGAAGAGGGTGCACGGATCCGGCAGGGCCTGTTGGCGTACGGACGCGCGGCGAACGCCGAGTGGTACGGCGCCGCGGCCGGCCGTACCGCGCCTGAGGCCGAGCGGGCGCTGGACCGCCTGCACGGCACCTACGGGACCATCAGACCCCGCAATGACACCCAGCGCGCCTTTCTCACCAGCTCGCTGTCATCGTTGAGGGAATTGGGCAGCGCACGCACGGAACGGCTGCTCCAGGCACGCACCAACCTCGGCCCGCCCCCGTCCTTGTGGATGGCGGTCCTTTTGACCAGTGGACTGGTCCTCGGGTTCTCCGTCGTTTTCGGCTCCGAGCATGCCCTGATCCACTACGGGATGGTCGGGGGAGTGAGCGTCCTCGTGGCCGCCAACCTGTTCCTCGTCACGGAACTGTCGTATCCCTTCCTGGGCGAGTTCTCGACGTCGCCGGAGCCGCTGCGCGCCGTGATCCAGGCCCTGTCGCCGCCTCGGTAGACCCGCAGCGCAGAGCGGAGGGGTAGCGGGCCGGGGCGAAGAGCCGTTGACCACGAGGCATGAGGGGATAAAACGCTGTGGTCGTGTGGCGCAAGCTCCGCGGTCGCGCTGATCGCCGAACGCGTCTCGTCTTGCTATGCGGTGGCGTCGATTTCGGCGATCAGGGCTTCGATGCGGGTCTTGATCTGGTCGCGGATGGGCCGGACGGCCTCGACGCCCTTGCCTGCGGGGTCTTCCAGGGCCCAGTCGAGGTAGGTCTTGCCGGGGAAGACCGGGCAGGCGTCGCCGCAGCCCATGGTGACGACGTAGTCGGATGCCTGGACGGCTTCGGTGGTCAGGACCTTCGGGGTCTGGGCGGTGATGTCGATGCCGGCTTCGGCCATCGCCGCAACGACGGCCGGGTTCACGGCGCCAGCGGGGGCGGAACCTGCCGAGCGGACCTCCACCTTGTCCTGGGCGAGGTGGGTGAGGAAGGCGGCGGCCATCTGGGAGCGTCCGGCGTTGTGGACGCAGACGAACAGCACCGACGGTTTGCGGGGGTCAGTCACGGGCGGGCTCCTTCAGGCCGGCCGGCTCGGCGGCCGGGGCGGTGTCGGGGAAGAGGCGGCGGGCGGCGAGGGCGACGTAGACGAGGCCGATCAGCACCGGCACCTCGATGAGAGGGCCGACGACGCCGGCCAGGGCCTGGCCGGATGTCGCGCCGAAGGTCGCGATGGCAACGGCGATGGCGAGTTCGAAGTTGTTGCCGGCCGCGGTGAACGCCAGCGTCGTCGTGCGCGGGTAGTTCAGGCCGACGGCCTTGCCCAGGGCCATGGACCCGGCCCACATGAGAGCGAAGTACACCAGCAGGGGCAGCGCGATCCGGGCGACGTCGAGAGGCTTTGAGGTGACGGCGTCGCCCTGGAGGGCGAAGAGCACGACGATCGTGAACAGCAGCCCGTAGAGGGCGAAGGGGCCGATGCGGGGGATCAGCTTTGTCTCGTACCAGGTGCGGCCCTTGGCCTTCTCGCCCAGGCGGCGGGTGAGGAAGCCTGCGGCCAGGGGGATGCCGAGGAAGATCAGCACGCTGCGGGCGATCTCCCACACCGAGATGTTCAGTCCGGTCTGCTGCAGGCCGAGCCAGCCGGGCAGGACGGAGAGGTAGAACCAGCCCAGCAGGCTGAAGGCGAGGACCTGGAAGACGGAGTTCAGGGCGACCAGGACGGCGGCGGCCTCGCGGTCGCCGCAGGCCAGGTCGTTCCAGATGATGACCATGGCGATGCAGCGGGCCAGCCCGACGATGATCAGCCCGGTCCGGTACTCCGGCAGGTCGGGCAGGAAGATCCACGCGAGCGCGAACATCACGGCGGGGCCGAGAATCCAGTTGATCACCAGTGAGGGGATCAGCAGGCGCTGGTCGCGGGTGACGGTGTCCAGGCGGTCATAGCGGACCTTGGCCAGCACCGGATACATCATCACCAGCAGCCCGAGCGCGATCGGCAGCGAGACGCCGGTGATCGTCACCTTCGCCAGCGCATCGCCCAGGCCCGGGACGAGTCGGCCCAGGCCGAGGCCGGCGCCCATGGCCAGCAGGATCCACACCGCAAGGAAGCGGTCCAGGAAGGACAGCCTGGCCGCGACCGGCCCCGCAGGCGCGGGCTCAGTCGTCTTCCCGGTCATGAGGTGATGCCCGCGGGCGTCTCGGTGAGCTGGGGAAGAGGCTCTCCGGCGGAGCGGGTCAGGATGCCGGCGAGGCGGTCGGTCATCTGAGGAAGCAGCCGGTAATAAACCCAGGTCCCGCGGCGTTCGGAGTCGATGAGTCCGGCCTGCCTCAGGTGCTTGAGGTGGTGGGAGATCGTCGGCTGGGACAGGTCGAAGGCGGGCGTCAGGTCACACACGCACACCTCACCGCCGGCCCGGGAGGCGATCATCGACAGCAGTCGCAGCCGCACCGGATCCCCGAGGGCTTTGAAGACCTTCGACAGCTCGGCGGCCTGCTCTTCGTCCAGCGGCGCGGTCAGCAGCCCCGGGCAGCACTCCTGGGTCTGGCCGAGCACCTCAAGCTCTTGATTCGACATGCGTCTATGTTGACGAACTTCAATTCAAGGCGCAAGCTTGCATCGATAGACATCGATACAACGTGCTGGGAGGCCGTCATGCCCCGTGTGCAGCTCGCCCTCAACGTCCCCGATCTTGAGGCGTCGGTGGAGTTCTACGCCAAGCTGTTCGGCGTCGAGCCGGCCAAGCGCCGCCCTGGATACGCCAACTTCGCCGTCGTCGAGCCGCCGCTGAAGCTCGTCCTCATCGAAGGCGAGGCGGGCCAGGAGACCCGCCTGGACCACCTCGGTGTCGAGGTCGGCTCCACCGAGCAGGTCCATGCCGCAACCGACCGCCTGGTGGAAGCGGGGCTTGCGACCTTCGAGGAGAACGACACCTCCTGCTGCTACGCCCTCCAGGACAAGGTGTGGGTGCACGGCCCCGGCAAGGAGCCCTGGGAGGTCTACGCCGTCAAGGCCGACGCCGGCCAGCTGGGCAAGAGCGACATCCCGGGTAGCGGCGCCTGCTGCGGCAGCCAATCCGCTGCCGAGCCCTCCGAGCCGGCTTCCGGTTGCGCCTGCGGCAGCAGCTGACCGACCCGGCCGGGGCGTGCAGCGCGTCGCACGAGCGCTGAGCCGCCGGCGCCTGACGGGCAGCGCCACTGCAGGGCGATCCAGCCGTCCGGGATCCAGCCGTCCACGTACGCCTCCAGGAACAGCTCCAGGTCACTTACCGCCAAGTGCCCGACGCGGTCGGCGATTTGGCCGTACGGGAGCCAGACGAGCGGCACTCCGACGTCGATTTCGGGCGCTGCCGCCACGAACTGTGGTCCAACAGCGGCCGCGTCCACGAACGCGCCTTCCTCGACGACGGCACCAGCACCCTCATCCCCCCTGTCCGCCGGCAAACTCGAACGCCGCGCCAGCACCCACACCCACCGCTGGTACCACCTGCTCGACATCCCCTGCCCCCGCGGCCCCCATCAGCACCGCGAGTCCGTCGGCGTCGCCAGCACCATCGGCGCACAGAGCCAGGGCCAAAGCGACACCGAGACCGGCTTCCACCGCGCCGAAAACCTCCTCCAGATCCCCGACAACACCGCCGTCCACCAGACCCTCTACGGCGACCGCGAAGACACCGAAGCCGGCTTCTCCCCACTCGACCGCTCCCTGTGGAACCGCCGCATGATCGCCTTCGGCGCCGAAGCCCAAAGCCTCGTCATCCTCGGCTTCCTCCCCACCCAGAACGCCACCAGCGCAGCCCGCCACCAAGAAGACCCCACCTGCTCCGACGCCCACACCGAGACAGCAGACCTCAGCGGCGACCGATGAGCAGCCTCACGATCATGAACTGAGCCGAGGCGCCCACCACACCCCAGCCCCATCCGCTACCCTGTCTGGGACCGCCGCTCGCGGCGGTCCGCTCCCTTGCCAGGAACCGGATGAACATCACTCAGAGTATTCATCCACGTTTTACGCAAGCCCCGCCTCCGTAGCTCAGGGGATAGAGCACCGCTCTCCTAAAGCGGGTGTCGCAGGTTCGAATCCTGCCGGGGGCACCATGCGCCGCCTATGCGGCGGATACGACGAAGGCCCAGGTCAGCCGGTGAAGAACCGGATGCCTGGGCCTCAATCGTTCTCGGGTCGGGATCACGCCGCCGAAGCCGTCGTGCCAGATCCGTGCCAGATCAGTTGATCTTGTCTCCGTAGGGCGACTCCCCATCCTTCTTGGAGCCCTTCGCCTTCTTCGACTTCTTGATCAGCCGGTCGACGTGATCCGCGATCTCCTGATCCCGTCCGCCGACGAGGTGCTGATAGATCATGGCGGCTCGTACGGTCGAGTGACCCATACGTGTCATCAGCTCCCGCGTGGTGGCGCCACCAGTCGCGGCCAGGCTGTTGCCCGTGTGCCGCAGATCGTGGAAATGGACACCCTTGGCCCCGGCCCCCTTGAGCGCCGCCGTCCACGTGTCATGGAAGTTATTCCGGCGCAGCCTGCCGCCCTTCGGGCCGACGAACAGCAGTCCCGACCGGCCGTCCTCTCCGAAGATCCGCAGGTGTTCCTTGATCTCCGGAACGAGCGACGCAGGGAACGAGACGGTACGGACACCTGCCTCGCTCTTCGGTGCCTTGACCTCCAACTTCCCCGACTGCGGCTCCGCCTGAGCCCGCCGCACCTGGACGAAGCGTCCCTCCAGGTCGACATCTCGCCGTTGCAGGGCAGCCAGCTCCCCAAACCGCATGCCGGTGAAGGCAGCCAGCAGCACCATCGCGCGGTAGCGCCCCTCGATCGCGCCGGCCACGGCGAACACCTCCTCAACCGTGAGTACGGGGCGCTCTGCCGACTTGGTGATGCCGGCGCCCTTGATACGGCACGGATTGCGTTGGATCAGCCCGTCGTCGACGGCGGTGTTCAGCGCCGCCCGCAGAATTTGGTACGCCTTCACCACGGTGGCTTCACCGACTCCCGCCTCCAGCAGTTCGGCCCGCCAGCGTCGAACGCGCGGGGTGTCGATCTCCCCCACCGTCAGATCCCCAAGGTGCGGTCGGATGTGCAGCCTGATGACGCCGCCGTTTCGACCCCGCGTGGTCGACGCGTAGTTCCGCTCACGGAACCACTGGTCGATGAAGTCGCCGAAGCTGACCTTCCCCGCATCCGGATCGACCCAGCGACCGCGAACGATGTCGGCTTCGATCTCCGACAGCTTGACCTCGGCATCCCGCTTGGTCGGGTAAGTCCGATCGCCCTTACGCAGTTGCTTGGTCACCGGGTCCGGGTAGCGGATCTGCCAGCGGCCCGAGGGAAGTTGCCGAACCGCACCGAACCGCCGCTTGCGACCACTGTTGTTGGGCATCAGGCCACCGCCCTTCCGCGACGCCGACTGATGGGATTGGTGGTGTGGAGCGCGATGAAGTCCTCAAGCTCCCGTTCCGGAATGCGTACGTGACGTCCGACGTGGACGAAAGTGATCCGACGCTCGGAAATGAGACGCCGAGGGAAGCGCACCGAGGTGCCGAGCCGTTCGGCCACCTGCTCCACGGTCAGGAGCCGGCCGCTCATGCGGACACCTCCGTTCGCGAGGCCCGGACACCGGCCGCGATCAGCTCCTCGGCCAGCGAGTAACCGCGACCCACAAACCTCCACTGGCCGATGGCCACCGTCGGACGATCTCCGAGCCCGAGCGCTTCCAACTGCTCCTGCGCACGATGTTCGGCACGAGCCTGCCGAAGCGCAGTGAGAGTGGTGGAGTACTGCCGCGACTTGGTCGAGAAGTGGCCGCCGTACCCGAGCATGTGGGCCCACTGGCGCAACCGCAGGGCCTCGAACTCTGACAGCCCGCCCAGCCACCAGCAGGTGGCGATCATCCGCCGCGTGTGAGCGCGTACGGGCAGCGTGGCGAGGTCAGTCGAACGGTGAATCCTCCCGTCGACCGCGCCGGCCGCCTCCGCTCCCTTGGTCGCGTACTTGGCGATGTACGCCGCCACGGCCGCGGACGTCAGCCGCTCCCCCACACCGAATTCCTTGATGGGGCGTACGTCGATCTGCTGCCCGAAGCGAAGCGTCCGGTCTCCGATCACATCGCCACCAGGTGCCGGGAGGCTGACGCGTCCGACGGCTTCATTCACCGCGTCAGTCAGGAGCTGGGTTGAGGCCCAACCGGGCGGAGGGGAGTTCGCGCCTTCCGGACCGTCCAAGCGGATCACGGCGTGGAAGTGGACCAGGCCCCGACGCTGGTACTCGGCAACCTTGGCGTACGCGAGCCGGAGCAGAGCACCGAGGCCGGTACGGGTGACGCCGATCCTGCGGGCGAGTTCCCGCCGCAGCTCCATCGCGAACCGATGCCAGAGCTGCCCGGCGAGCGCCTGCCAGAGCACAGCCCCCGCGTAGTCGTAGCACTGCGGGCACAGCGGCTCCCCGATTTCCGGATCACCCTCGGCATGGCGGATGAAGCAACCGATCGGAACATCGTGCGGGCAGCTCTCCCCCACCTTGCGCGGTCGACAGGCACGCAGCCGACCGTTGCGTTCGCGCCGCGTGTGGACCGGGCCGAAGCCAGGAGCGGTGAGGGTGAGGAAGACCCGAGGGTGGGCGCTGACCTCCGGACTGGTCTCCTTGCCGCCGACCAGTCCGGCACGGATCAGCTGGTACGTATCCGCCCGGTACAGGCGGGCACAGGTCGGGCAGACACTCGTCCGCCGGTTGCCACATGCGGTGAGCAGTCGGCCGCCCCGGCCGTCCGAGGCGAAGGAGTGCAGGACCTCGCCTGTCCTCGCGTCGGCCAGGGTCGTGTTGCCGACCAGGTGAATCGGATTCGTGCAGCCGCCGAGGCGCACGATGCTGCGCTGCCAAGCGTCGAAGTCACCCAGCACGGCTCGTTCCGCGAGGGCAGCGGCGCCCTTCGAGACCTGGTTCATCGCGGACCTCCGAACGCCTGGGCCATGACCGTGGCAATGGCTTCGGGCCGTGTCTTGGCGCTGAATCGGAGGGTCGGGTCGGTCAGCCAGAGAGCTGCCGCATGGGCCGGGCAGAGTCGCTGCTCGCGGTTCGCGGTGTCGACGAGGACGACCTCTGCACGGCCAACGCAAGTCGGGCGTTCGGCTTCGCGCAGTTCGCACCGAGGAGGCGGGAATTTGCGTGACGGATTGCCGGTGGTCAAAGTGTGGGTGCTCCTTCTACTGCTCATGTGGCGGTTGGAGTGGGTTCCTGACAGGGTCGGGTTTGGCGACTTCGCGCCCCGTCGGGAGCCCTTCATACGGACGTCTGCTGGGCTGCTCGGCCCAGGTCGAACGCGGGGTACTGCGGGCACTGCGGTACCTCCTTCACTGCGTGATGCGGTCAGAGGTGGAGTTGACCGAGGAAGCCACCCACCCCGTTGAGTGCGGACATGACGAACGGTGCGGCTGCGGTCTTGGCGACGAGGAACCCGAAGCCCCCGGAGAGCAGGACCTCGGCCCACCGCAGATAGCGGATGCGCAGCAGGAACCAGATCAGGAGGCCGAGCAGGAGCACGGCCGACATCGAAACGAGCACGGCACTTCCCTCTCATTCGTCTTCGTCGCGGTCTGGACGTGCGAAGGGAATGGTCATGCCGGGGGACGTACCGCCGATGGCGTCGACCAGTTCGGGGATGTACGGGGCGAGGTGCGCGTACTCGGCCGCAGTCGCTTCCGCTTCGGTCTCTGAGATCAAGTGGGAACGGGCCCGTTCCCAGCCGTCTCCCGAGGCGATGACGGCTGTCCCCGCTTGCTCCGGCGTGATTGCCTGAGCTGCCTTCAGTGCGTCCGGGTTAAGATCTCCGAGCGCCATCTCTGCGGTTCCGGGATCGGCGACCCGATGGCAGACGCGTCCGCCCAGTTGAGCCCGTAGGGCAGTGACGCCCGGTCCGAGGTCCGAGCCGACTCGCTGCCCGGCGACGACGAGATACACACCCAGCGCCGCGCCAAGCTGAGCCAGCCGGATCAAGGCCGTACTGGCAGCCTGCGCTTCGTCCTTCTCAGTGCGGTTGGCGATGAGAAACAATTCCGCGATCTCGTCCACGATCACAACGACCGGAACAGGTTGCTCCTTCTCCGCCAGGCCCCAGATGTTGCGGACGTGGGAGGCCCGGCAGATCGCCATGCGGTCGAGCGTGAGGTCCACCAGCGCGCCCAGGAGCTTCACCGCCTGACTTCGGTTGGTCGCGAGTGCGGAGAGGCGAGGGCCATAGAGCGACAGCTCCATGCCACCCTTGCAATCGATTCCGATCAGGGCGACGTGTTGCGGAGCCAGCCCGGCGACGAGTGCGTTGATCAGTGTCGACTTTCCCGACCGTGTGGCCCCGACGATCAGCCAGTGCGGGACACGCCGCAGGTCCAGGACCCATTGCGATCCGGTCTCCAGAGCACCGACCACCACGCGTAGGAGCCGACCGGGGCCGCGCTGCATGGGTACCCGCGGCTCCTTCAGCGGGTCGGTGGCCGAAGCCACGATCCGCACCACACCGGGCTTGTACGCCGTGACCCGCACCGCGTGAACCTGCCAGTCCTCCGCCATCGCAGGCGCCGCCTTGGCGAAGCTCTCAGGCACCTGCCCCGGAAGCAGCCTCACCAGGAACCAGAACCCTTGCGCCGTCGGATGCAGGGCACTACGTCGTGGAACCCGGGGCTGCGGAGGCGCCGCCCCCTTCCCCACGAGCCCGGAGACCACGACGAGCGCGGCCTTACGGCTCACTGCCAGCCCGCAGCCGGCCATCAACGGCCGCCAGGTGCGGGCGACATGCAAGCAGGCCAAGGGATATCCGACGATCACCCACCAGGCCACCGGGTAACGGCGCCGCAGGCCCGGGCCCGCGATGAGCAGGCCCAACGCCAGCACGGCCACCACAACCAGGAGCCAACTCCCAGCGGTCCTGCTGCTAGCGGCAGCAAGGGCTATCACTGACCGGCCCCCTTACTCGCCGTGGACGACGAGGCCGGCGCGGACAACGGCTTGATCTCCGCCGCGCGGAAGGCGACCCCATGCCGACCGTCGTTCTCCCAGGGGGTGGCCACCAGGTCCCGAAGCTGGACGGGCATCCCGAGCTGGATGCCGGTCGGCTCCCCCGCCACGCTCACGTTGATGACGTCGGCCGTGGACCCTGCCATCAGGCACACACCGACCTGGTACATCGTCTTGCCGGTTTCACGGTCGACGCGGAGCTGACCGGTTTCGCGGTTGGCGACACGCGGTGCGGGCGGTACCGCGCAGATCATCCCGCTGAACTTCGCGGTGTCGATCGGAAGGCTTGCCATGTCTCTGAACTCCTTTGTCTCGAAGGCCCGTAGGCATCTACCTACGGAATGACTACCACCCGTAGTACGGGCTCGGAATCCAGAGTGCAACCCGTAGTACGGGTTGTCAAGCGACTACGTGTGAGGGAGGCTGTAGCTGCCCACGAACGTGGGCAGCCTGTCGCAACCGATGGACACCAACGAGCCGACGTCACCCGTGGAGAACCCGATGCCGCCCGAGAAAGCCCAGGCCAAATACCGCCAGATCGCGGAGTACCTGCGGCAGGGCATCCTGGACGGCACGTACCCGGCCGGCCAGCCGTTGCCGTCCGAGGAACTGCTCGCGAAGCAGTTCGGCGTCTCTCGCCCCACTGTCCGTCAAGGCATCTCAGAACTTCGCGCCTCGGGCTTGGTCGAGGTCATGATGGGCCGCGGCATGTTCGTCCGCTCACCCCACTCCCGCCCGAGCGTCACCCGCCCCCGCGGCGTACGGCGCGACGCAGACGGACGCTACATCGAGGCCGACGGCCTCCGCTGGACCGATGCCGAAGAGCCCGCCGTCACCCGCACTGACGCACCGCTCGCCCTGGCCGACCTGCTCCGCATCCCGCCGGGCGAGCCGATGTACACCTACGACGCATTGCAGACCGCCGACCGAGGCCGGCTCCGCCAACTCCACCGCACCTATGTGCCGTTCTCCGTGCTGGTCGACACCAAGTACGAGGACCAGGCACCCCCGCCAGCCCCTCACCTGTACACCGCACTCGCCGACCTGGGCCACGAACTGCACTTCACGGAGTACCTGCGCACCCGCATGCCGCTACCGGACCAGGCGGAAGCCTTGCGCCTATCCGACGGGGTACCTCTGCTCCACATCCTCCGCGTCACCACCGGCGGCGAGGACAAGCCCCTGGCTTTGGAGGAGTTCCAACTCCCCGGGGATGACTTGGAGATCAGTTACCCGCTCTGACTGGCGGGTACGTGGTTCAGACTTTCTCTACGTCTTCAAGGCGGCTCGCTACCGCTCGCCGCGCGCGGCCCGGCTCCCCGGGCCGCCGCTCCTGTCTTCGCCCCGCTCCGGCCCGGTCCACCCGGCCGCGCAAGCGATCAGCGAGCGCCAGAAACAGGTTCATACTAGGTCAGCGGGGGTTGGGGCGGTCGGCTCCACGGCTTTAGCCACCTCCCGGGTTCGGGTCCCGCGTCGAGCAAGAGCAGGGGGCCACTCGTTGAAATTTCGGGCAGCTCACAAGCCTGCCCGAGATGCCGGCCAGCGTACGGCCCCTAATCATGCTCAACACCAAACCGGGCAGGCCACCGACCAAACCCGCTCCACCGACCTCCTGAAACGGCCAACCCTATGGGTTCATCAGCGCGTTAGCCGCGTTGACGAGGGCCCGGGAACGCGCTCTAAGAAAAGCCTCATAGTCGTCATCAAACAGTTCAACTTTGGGGCATAGGGCGCGCTCAAACACACCGTCCTTACTGGACACGCGTGAGCGGTATGCGCTTGGCGCAACTCCACCCAGGACCTTATTATCAATGGCATTGATAAAGCATAGGTTCGCTAGCGGGCTTTGCCGATCAGTTGGAATTCCCTCCGAGCGCAGGTGGGACTGGGGGTAAAGATGGTGGAACTCATTTCGATTGTACGCTTGGAGGGCAGTCGATAGATCGATCGATTGCCCGCTAACGAAACTCAGAGGGCGCTCCTGCGCCAGGAGGAGGATGAATGTCTTAGAGTTGACCGCATTCAGGTTGAAGTTATTCTCCAGGAAGAATCGGTCATCGATGTGCGCTGAAATATCATCAAGGGCGGAAGGCTCGCCGTTTTTCAACTTTACGGCTTCTTCTACATCCACTTGCAAATTCCTTTGCACGACCCGCCCGTATCGCGCGGAGAAGCAAGCCTTCCAGAACCAGCGAAGGAGCGTTGCTCGCTGCCGATCTGAAACCTTGACCGATTTCGAATCAGCTGCAGCGAAGAATGACGCGAGTGGCACGAGTAGTGTGGCGTGTGGGAGATTGTCAAGTTTTTCCACTTTCAGTTCGCGCCTTACGAAGTCAATAGCTCCCTTGATCCCGTTGACTACATGGGAGAACTGCTCTCGAACTTTGGTCCCATTAAGTGAAACGAGCGTTTTCGGCGATGCATCCCCGTCAATGACGGCAGCGCAACAGCGAAGGAGTAGAGTGACATCTTCTCCTACACCTTTGAATCCGAAAGGCTCCAGTTCTTCACTCAAGTCAGCGAAGCGGCGTTGTAGATCGAAATCATCTGACCATGTCCACGCACTCAACAGCTGCAACGTGTCGAGTTCAACGCCAAGTCGATTAACTCGCTCGAATACGATTGCAACGCCAGCCCGATCATCGGTAACGAACGTCTGCACTGGAACGTCGACTTCTTTGAAGCGACTGTACAAATCATCGATCTTAGGGGTTGCCGACTCGGGAAGTGCCCTGAAGGCTGGACCGTATTTTGAGGCGTCAAAAAATACGTTCAACGGGAAGTGCTTCTTTGGGTCGACTTCACTAGGAGTCAACGGAACAAACAAGCTCTCTTGTGCGTCTGCGTCGCCCATGAAGTCGAAATAGATGTCCATCCAGTCCGATTTTCCGATAGGCCTTAGCTCGGTTTGGAAAACGCCGAAGATGCTCGTCAGGCGTTGCTGACCATCTAGAACATAGTCAATTGGGTAATCCTCCGGCCGAGGAGGAAGGGAAAAGGGGCCCAGGTCCCTCTCGGTCTTCAGCTCTGCCCTTGTGCGCCAAAAAAGCAATGCGCCAAAAGGGTATCCCTTGTAGATGCTGTCCATTAGCTGGGCGACCCTATCGGCATTCCAAACGAAACCTCGCTGAAATGCGGGAATGCGAACCCTGCCGTCCGATACAGCTTCAATGAGTTGGCGGATTGAAGGCATGGATCGCTCCCTGTATATGAGTTCTTGCGAATGCGGTTTCCGCTGGCCTAGACGGAAAACGTCACTTAGTCCTTCGGATACCGGCCTACGGCCTTCAAGCATTGCGGGCAGCGTTCTCCGCGGACAGGCCTATCCCATCGGCTATCTTCGCGAACGGTGTAGCCGCCTGTGATGGGGTGGGCTCCGAGGTGCTCCTCGATGTTGTAGGCGTGGCTGGTCGTCTGCCTCGGCAGGCTGCGATCGGTGAGGTCGGGATCTTCCTGCTCGACTGCTACACGCCACTTCGTCATGGCGGCAGAGTAGGGCCGATCCAGTGACTGCGTAGTCGAAACGCGTGGGTAGCTCCCTGGGCTGGGATGTCTGTGCCGAGTTGTCACTGCCTGCGTGCTGGAGCATCAGCGGGTTGACGGGCGGCCCCAGCTCCGAGAGTGGGGTCGGTGCCACTGCTGGGTCTCGTGAGACGGAGCTGCCTGACTGCAGGTCAGCCGTGTCACCGGTCCAGCAGGTTGGCTACGAGGCAGGCGCTAATCGCTCGCGTGAGGTCACCGGCAGGGGCGGTGGATGGCCGCTGCCATGGGCGCTTAGCCAGGCCTGTCCGGCCACGGCCGCAAAGACCAGCATCACCGAGCGCGCTGGCGTGACGGCAGCTCGGTATGGAAGGCGGCAACCCTTCGTCGACTCGGCTCTGGGGCGACATCATTTAGCTGGCCATGGGCGTTGCTGACCACCGACAGTGACATCAGCGACAGCGCCCAGGAGCTGAGATGAGCTTCATCGGCTGCCGGCAGTTGCCTCTGAAGCGGATACCTCCCAGCCGTATGAGGCAATGGGAGACACATAGGTGTTTAAGTCCTTCTTTAGGGTGAGTGGCTTACGTCAAATGACGCAAGAAGAGGTCACCACTTAAGCGAGAAGGGTACCCGGATAGATTGCAACGTCAGCCAAACCCTTGAGGCTCCGTCATGAATGAACCGTACAACTGGTTTGATCAAGCCGCCGTGACCCTTTTGACTGATCTCCCCGCATGGCGCCTACGTGCGGTTGAGCGGGTGGAGCTTTCAAGCGCATTTTGGTCTGAGCGAGATCGGGAAATCCATGTCAAATCTTTCTCAGAAGTGACGGAAGGGGATTCACCTTGGCGCCGCAACCTCCGAACAGACCTGGCTCGCCACCGCTCCGCCACGGGGGAGAGTTTCGAAATGGTATTGCCAATTACGGACCTACCTAAAATCCCCCTTCTGGATCTATCAATCACAGTGGACGGAAATTCCGTTTATCGAGTCCCTAAGGACGAGGGAGCAAGGATTGAGGCCCGTCATGTCGTTTATTTGGCCGAGCGAGCTCAACTAATCAATGACCCGCCAGAATGCTCACAGCATTTGGTCGATTTCCTCGGGGCTCTATTTTACTTCCCCACTCATCCCTACCAAAAGATCTGGGAAAAATATCACCATTTATCCTTTTCTCATGCAGACTCATGGAGCGTCAGGGCTTTCGTTGATACTCAGCAAGAGTATCTAGCGTCGATGCGACGGAAGTTCCCATTTGACATTTTGCATTCCTATGGTGAATGGAAATGCACGGCGAATAGGATTGGTGAGCTTGCTGCGAGTTACGTCATCCTGGACCATACGAGCGGTGCACAAAACCCCCTAATCGCACTTCCCTATCTATTTCAAGAGATTGAAGAGCAGCAGCGATCTCAAGAAAGAGTCATGGGGCGGCAGGATATTGACGTCCTACTGAACTACCTGTGCTCCATGCTGGAAACCGCTCACAGCAGGGCAAGTAGAGATGCTGCCGCTTGCGAATTCATCTCCACCTACTTTGGGTATGGCTATCGCTGGATGGCATTCGCCAAATGCAAAGTTCCAGTTAGCGAGTCATTCAGCATTCACGTGAAAGAAAAAAGGGCGATCTACTTTTCACCGGAAAGGAAAGCGAGGATCTCCGCCTGGGAGCAATGGAAGAAGGAAGCTTGGCAAATGGTTCCATTTGCCGACGCGGAAACTAATCACGTAAGTGTTCGCGTTACAGATACGGCTGTTCGCCTCAAGCATCGCCCGCAAGTTTTGGATGAGATCAAAAATCCCGTTACGGAGGCCGTTGATCAGGAAGCAAGTACTTTCGAACTTTATCTACTTCACGACTCATCCCGAGGTCGTCGTGAGCGCATCTATATCAAGTGCCCACTGCGTTTGACTAGACTTCATTCAGGAATGCTCTACATTACGATGATCATTACTGCCTTTGGTTTCGCCCTTCTAATCGATCGTGGCCTTCCTGAGCTTTCGTCCATGCCGCCGCACGACCCCACAAGGCAGTCAACTTCCCCTGTTGCTGAAGGGCTAACGGCGAAGGATGCAACCCTCATCCTCATTCCCGTTGCATTTGCTGCAACATTCCTTCTCATTAGGGATGCTTCGACCTTGAGTGCATGGCTCCGCAGAATCCGCCAATCGGTTCTTTTGGTCGAGCTGTTTGTGCTCCTGGCCTCAGCTTTTGTATTCGTGCTAATTCATCATATTAAGATTGGTTGAGGCTTGTCTCTCGATCGGATGCCTGCAATAGAGCCCCGCGCGAAACTAGCCCGCCACAGTCGGCGAAGGCAGGAGTGACGGCGACACGATTGTGGGATTCCCCCGGCTTCAACGGGACGGTATGACTGCCTCGCGGTGGGCACCCTGCCTCGGCTTGCCAGACATCCACATCTGACACCAACGACGGCGCATGGCCACAATCCCACACGGCTCACGGCAGCCCCGCTCCCTCCATGGTGCAGCGGCGGCCCGTTGAGCGAACTCCTAAAGCGGTGGCAGGCGCGTGCCAGATCGGGCGGACAGCCACGGTCAGCGAGGACGCATGGACGCGCAGCGACTGCGTTGTCGGCTGTAGGAGATGGCGCGTGGCGTGACCACTACGGATGCGCTGGAAGCCACCCCCAGGCTTACCAAAAAGTAGCCTTCATCAGGCCCAGTGATCAGACACCCGGCCCCTAAAGCGGCTGTCGGGTGCGAATCACGAAACGTCGTTGCAGGCCGTTAGCTCTGGGGCAACCGCGCAGCGCTCGGACCTACCTCCGAACTCTCGGTAAGGGCAGGGCGACGATGATCTCTAAAGCGGCAGACGCAGGCCCGTGCGGACAGGTAGCGTTTCCAGCAGGCCCTTTCTCAAGCTTCATCCGCCTTACCCGATCTGCGGGTTTGGCCTCCTGGCGGGCGCCAGGAGGCACCCCCCGCGCAGGTTGAGGCGGGCCATTGCTGAGAGAGGAAGCTCTTGGGCACGGAGAAGTACGCCAAGCGGCGGACCGTTCTGCGGCACGTCGGGCAGGTCTTGACCAAGGTCAGCGTCTACGTACTTGGGCAGCTGATCTGCTCCTGGTTCGGCCTGTAGGCAGGAAGGGCCTAGTGCTGGCCGGCGAGTGCGCGCCGGCCAGCACACACTTCGCAAGGACTCGAGTACGAGTGGGGTCGTGTCATCGTGGGCCCCATCTCGCCTGGCGCGGCCAGTCTTGGGCTCTTGACCGCGAACATGTTCCAAGCAAGGCCAGCCTGGCTCGTTGTGGATCGCACTCTGCCGATCCCGACGTCGAGATCGTTACGGGACACCCCTTGACAACCTGACCTGCGACTTCCATGCCCGCCCGCTGCCGCACGCACCACCTGCGGAATTCGTGACCGTCAACAGCCAGCGCCGCTGGCGATAAGCGGCTCATTCAGCGTCGTCGTGCAGCAGTTCCGCAGTCAGCTCCTCGAACTCCTGCAGGGCTATTTGTAGATCGTCAAGAACACCTTGTGCGATCTCTTCAGGAGCGGCCAGAGAGCTCTCCCCCGAGGACTCGTTCGGCAGCGTGAGATCAAGACTTGCGTGACCATGGTCAAGCACATCGTGGATGTCGAAGCATCGGAAGTTTTCTGTCTCTCGGCGATCCGCTCGGGAGAGACCTGGACCGTACGAGGACACGAATGCGTTCAGGTCTCTTTGGCTAAGCGGATTGTCTCTAAGGGCGGATCGGTGTCTTGAGCGCAGGTCATAGACCCAAATTCTGGAAGTTTGAGGATACTCGCCCGCGCGATAGGGATGCTGGTCGAAGAAGATGACGCTCGCCCTGACGCCGCTGGCTGAGGGGAAGGTTCCCGCAGGCAGCCTGAGTAGGGTGTGGACGTCGAACCTGTACATCAGGTCTCGTCGCACGGCCTCTGCCGCGCCCAAGGCAAAGAGGATGTTGTCGGGGACGATAACCGCTGATCGTCCCTGCACGGCCGTCAGCGACATGGCGTGCTGCAGGAAATTGATCTGCTTGTCTGTCGAGACGACCAAGAAATCTGATCGCTCATACATATCGCGGGAACTCTCCCCGAAGATCTCTGCATGCTTGCCGAACGGCGGATGGGTGAGCACCAGCGAGGCTTTGCTGCAAGGCTGTTGAGCCAGTGCGTCCCTCACAGTGATCGGTGCTGGTTGCCCGGCAGAGACAGCTCCGTGCAGAAGCAGGTTCGCGGTCGCCAACCGGGCAGTACTAGGGACCAGCTCGTCCCCCCACCGCTGTTGGTTGCGGTACTGACGCTGCTCATAGGAGGTGGGGCTGGCCAGATCCCGTGCGAGATAGTCGTGCGCACCGAGGAGGAAGCCGCCCATGCCGCAGGCTGGATCACTGATGGTGTCAGTGATCTCTGGTTGGAGCACTTCGACAATGGCATCGATGAGCGGACGGGGCGTGAAGAACTGACCGGCCCCGGATCTTCTCTCGTTCATCGTTCTTTGGAGGAGCTCGCCATATACCTCGCCCAGAAGACTCTTCCCGCGCGCGCCCCATTGCTCGCCATCGAACAGATCGAGAACGAGCCGCTGCAGCAGTGCGTGATCGGGTACGTGGTTCTGTGCGCCGGCAAAGACAGCGTCCACAACGGTACCCGAGGCCCTGGACGAGCGCTGGGCGAGTATCTCGGTGTACTGGGCGACAAGCGGCTCTCCCGCCTTCCTTGTCAGCGCCACCCAATCGTGCTGGATGGATGGCGCAGGCGGCTCGCTGACTGTTGCGGTCTTCCGGTCTTCGTCCTCAACTTTGAGCACGAGTAGATATGTGAGCTGCTCGACGGATTCCATGGCAGACAGCCCGCGGTCATGCAGCAGGTTGTAGTAGTTCAGGAGCCGCGCGGTCAAATGTGCCTTCGCGTCGTGCGATCCTCGGTCCGTCGTGAGGGCAGAGACATCGGTCATAGCTCAAGCTCCAGTTGTTCGGCGACAACGTACTTGCTGTGCTGATCAGCCACCGCCGATGGGGTATGTACTTGGCAGGCATTCCAGTCGCCGTCGTTGCGTATGAACGGCGCCGGCGGGAACTGCAGGGCGGGCTCCTCCTGCGGCGAGCCGCTGCTCGCAGGACTCATGATCCGCCCGGCTGACGTCGCATCAGCCATGGCCCGACGCAGTAGGGCCGATAACTCCAGCGCGTTCTGTACCCGCAGTTGCAGGTGGTCTGCTGCGTGTCTGCACTGAGTGGCTCGTCGGCCCAGCCGCACCTGCTCGTTAGGCGGGGCAATGGGTATCGGGATACCTTGCAGATTAGTTTGCGTGATATTGCGCATCGACGACAGACTGCCGTTGCTCCGTCGCGCGATCTCCGCACGTACGTAGGAGGTTGCCAACAGCGGCACGAGCCAGCGGTCATCGACATCGCTCTTGGGCACCAATCGCAGGCTTTTGTCGCTCAGATACAGACCAGGCCGACATTCCGTGACATGGACGGTCGCACCGACGTGGTCGAGAGTGTTGGCACGGCACAGCAAGATGTCGCCAGCCTTGATCTCGTGCCGTGGCATGAGGGGCGTTCCAGCGGGCACCGCTTTGTTCTCGTCCTGGAGGAACTTCCCTCGGGTGATGGCACTGGTCTTGATCACTGCCTTCTCGTCACTTTCGGCGCGCCGCCCCAGGCACTGCGGTGAGCGTCCTGTCTCGATCTCCTTGATGACCTCGCCCAGACACCCCCAACGCCAGCCGCGGGGAAGCGTTTGGCCGGCAGCGTCACATTGCGCCGTCAGTGCATGATGGGCGGCGTCCTGCAACGCAGTGACTCCCGAAGCGGCCCGGAGAAGCGCCGCTTCGGCCTGATCCAGGCGCTTCAGCCGTGCCCGAAGCTGCGCCAGGATGCGTTCCTGTAGTGCAAGTGGCGGCAGGGAAAACTTGATGTTCAGCAGTGCCTCGATCGTGAGCGAGTGCGTGCGGCCGCTGCGTGCTACGGCTTGAATCTGTGCTCGGACATCGGAGGACTGCCACAACTGCTCCAGGTACGAGGGATGCAGGAGCGTGGGGCGCACGCGGACTCGCGTCATGGTGCGCGGGAAGTCCAGCGGTTGCGTCCCTTCCTCGATCAGTACTCCCTGACCGAGGCGGTCCATTGATCCGGCGTTGCGACGGACGAGAAAGTCTCCTACACGAACGTCCACTGGAACTCCGTCGACGCATGCCCTGTCCACTGCTGGATTCGGGTGCCCTCTTGTCGCCTCTGCCTCGAGCACTAGCGGTTCAGGCGTGGCACACCATCCGTCGTTGGCGACAGTGGCCTTGGATCCTCCGCTCATCAATCGACTACTGAGGACCCTGGCGAGCCGGACTTCCGGCCAGCCTGACGCGGATTCCGTTGCTGACACGGGCCCATCCCCTTCATCCCGGCCGCACGGGCTGGGCACAATAATTCGTTTACCAGCTCCACAGACGCCCAGTGTTGAGCCGAAACAACGCCCCGCAGCTCTTCCTGTGCAGCGATCCCTCGGATGCGAACCTTGGCGGCCCTCCTACGATCAGAGCTTCGGAACGCCAAGCTCCGCGAAGAGCTGTCTGGTGGCCGGGTCCATGGAGTAGAGCACCGTGCCGCGGATGGATCGGGTCATCAGTACGCCGTAGGCATTACGAAGTCGCTCCGTCAAGATTTCGTCGGAGTCGATTCGGATGGCCTTGCTCTTCACCCAGTCACGGTCCAAGGCCCACGAGCCCTCGGCCCAGGTGAGGTCAGGGCCCATGATGACTCCGCCCCACTCGTATTCCAGGCCTTGGGCCGTGTGCACGCAGCCGACCTGACCGAAGCCGCCGTCGCCTGTAGCCCAGAACCGGCGCGATGGAACACCCGGCGTGTTATGCGTGTCCTCCGCGTTCCACGGGCGAGCCCACCCCGGTTCCGGGGCGACATCCGGGTAGGTACCGGACGTGTCGGTCCACTCCCAGCACATGCCAGCAGTCATCCGGGCGCTGTGCCCCGCATCAAGCTTGGACTGGAGGAACTCCTCCATCCGGGCCGCCCTGTCGGTGTAGTAGAGCTCGAAAAGCTCCGGATTCTCGTCGTCGTCCGCGTTCCACGGCACAGGTCGGCCCGCCAGGAGATGCCCCACCCATGTGTCGTAGGTGGAACTACCGACCGCTCGAAGAGACCTGTCAAGCCTGATGGGCACGACCTCTGCCTTGAGGTCTTGAATGGCCTCGATGAGATCCGCTTCAGACCAGGCATCCTCGGCGAAGAGTCGCTGGTCGCCGTCCACGAAGAAGACAGGGACTCTGGCCCGTGTCACGATCACCGAAACCGACGACTCGCCGGGCCGCATCGCGTACGAGCCCGACTGGGGGCGCTCGGTAAGCCGGTGCGCTTCGTCGCACACCAGCAAGTCGAGCCCGTTGGGCGCCACCTTGTTCGCGATCTGGTTCAAGGTCGTGAAGTGCTTCTGCTTTCCCTTGGCACCGCGCTTGAGGTTTTCGCGGGATGCGATGCCACCCGACACGAAGCGCGCTTCGTAACCCTTGTTGAGCGCTTCGCCGAGCGCTGTCAGGGCCAGGAGTGACTTCCCGGTGCCCGGCCGACCGCTGATGACGTACACCTTCTTCGCACCAGGCGACGGCTTGCGGACCGACTCCATGACCTGGTCGACAGCTTCAAGCTGCTTCTCCGTCAAGCTGAAGTTTGTGTGCCCGTTGACGATCGCCCCGATCTCGTCCGTAAGCAGAGAGCTAGCACGGCGACGCCCCAGGAGTGCCTGCGCTGCTGCGGCATTCTTGACGGGACTGAAGTGGCTGGTGAGGAACTTGCGGAGATCGTCTGGTTGCCGTGCCGTGAAGGTCGGAACTCCCGGCGCCGGCCGCACCATGCTGATCCACTGGCAGTCAGGATCCTTCAGGTTGTGTAAGTAGGCTGCGCCAGCGAGGTGTACGTACCGATCATCGAACATGCTGTGATGGCGCTTCAGCGCCTCCAGATTGTCCTTCACCTGCACTGCAGGGTGCTTTCTGTGCTCCCGGTAGAACGGTGCGTAGACGCGGCCAATGGCGCAGTCTACGCAGAGCTCTCCAGTGGTGGACTGCCTGCACTCAGCGCACAGCTTGGCCGTCCCCTTGGCCGGGTCGGGCCGCTCAATGGTGCCCCACTGCTTCAGCTCAATGGCGGCGAAGCTCAGTCCGCCATCAGGGTGCTCTCCGGCAAGAACCACGTCGATCGGGCTCATATCGGCGTGAACTCTGTACTCGACGAAGACATAGACCTGCCCGAGGTCAACGTCCCTGAGGGCGGTCGCAACCTCGTAGAGGCTCTCGCGCCACGTCTTCTTGTCGGCAGCGGAGGCCTTGGCATGGTTGGGATGCGCGGCTTCATAGATCTCAGCAATCTTGTTGCTGAGCCGCCGCCTGTTGCGCACCAGCTCCTCAGCCGGCCAGAACGCCTCTAAATCTGACCACGTGCCCCCGCCAGCCACTTCGCTCACGCTCCCGATCTACGCACTGGAGACACCAGCGGTCCTACAAAACGTCGCTTGGTGTCAAAGAGTTGGACGAGTATCCCAGCGGCCCAAAGTGGCGGGCAAGGGATCTTCGCCAGTCCGCCAGCTGCTATCTTCACCGTCCCGGCGGCCGGACATGCGACCGAGCAGAAGCTCACCGACTCGCTTCCGCGCCGCCGGCCCTCGAAACGCCTACCCCCCGGGGGTGGTTCGCCGACGTCCGCTCAGCATCGCCCCCCATTACTCGGGGACACCTCCTGGCCTGGACGCCAGGCGAGATGTGGCGTCGGGCCATGGATGCTGGAGCATGCGCCATGCCCCTGCTAACAGCCGGAGCCCAACGTCCCGCCCCGATGACGCCTGGTTCCCGCGAACGCCCCTCCTCGCGTGAGCAGCGCGTGAACGAATGAGCGTTGTCCCGCCTACTGACATTCTCGGCAGCAGCACAGCACCATGCACCGTGACGGACTGAGTGCAACCTTCAGGTCTACTTGCTTGGACCTCAACTACCACGCCGGCATCGCAGCGGCCCGCGCTGGCTACACCTCTGAGGAAGCAGGGCCCGAAGCAGCCGACCTCTCTAGGCGGGGCTTCACTCGGCACCTGGGTGACAGCGAGCACTTTCACACGCGGTGATTGGCAGGGGCCGGATCGGCCGTGCCACGTGCTTCGGGCGGCGGCGCAACCCAGCAGCGTGGCTGAGACCGGCGTGGGTGCAACGAGGCATACGCGCGCCTGGCCCGTCGGCTGACCGCCCGCCGTGGCTGACTGTCGTCGGCTGAGGCCCAGACAGACCGCGTCGAAGGCAACCGTCGTCGGCCGAACGCAGGTTCTGAACTGCCGCAACACATGAGAGACGCGGGCCCAGAGCGGTGTGCCGGTCTTCGGCTCGTCCGGGCTGCGGCGCTGGGGCGCCGGTCCCGGCCGGCCGAAGACCGCAGGGCTGCTGACTCGGAAGTGCATTACGCGGCCGGAGCCTCCGGAGGCGCGGACTGGCCCTGGTCGGCATGTTCCGCCATCTCCATCGCCAAGCCCATGACGAGCAGGCGCGCCAGCATCTCGCCGGCCTCAGGCTGGATGGGCCCGAGACACACCAAGCCATCGCCGAAAACCGTCACGTCAGCCCTCAGACCGAGGAAGTCCGTTCCGAGGCCGGCGCTGTGGAGTTGTGCGGCTAGCGCGTCAGCACCGCGCTTGGCTTCGGCCCAACCACGCACGTACGGCATTGCCGGCGAAAGGTTCTCGGCTCGTTTGGCGACTACACGACGCGGGTCGGTCACGTCCTCCACCTTCTCCTTGCTCTTGGTCAGTCCGTCTTGCGAGTGCACGAGTCATCTGCCTCTTCGGAACCACGGGCGCAAAGCAACGCCCGGCGCAGCAGCTCTGCCAGGCGCTCCGCCGTCTCCGGTGAGACTCGGCCGAGTTCGATGAGGCCGTGGCCGAAGGCGTTCAGGTCGGCACGGAGATAGGGGAAGTCACGTGCCATGCCGGCTGCGGTCAGTACGTCCCGCAGCGCGGTGGTGGCGTTGCGGGCCGCGTACCACTCGTCTGTCTCCAGCGGTGACCAGCGGGCGGCGTCCTCGGGATCTTCCTCACTGGGCACGGTCGCTCACCCGCTCAAGCTTCTCGGACCCGGCCTCTTCGGGGCTCGGGTACTGCTCGCCGTAGCGGTCTGCTCGTTCGATCAAGGCCGATGCGGCCGCGAACATCACCGCCAGCGATGCCGTGCGCAGCGGGGATGCCTCGGGTCGGCGAATGGGTGCGCGTAGCCACTGGTGGCGGTCATCGGCCATCGGCATCGGACCGGGTACGACGACGAAGGAGCCGGCGTCGAGGTAGCGGTACTCGGGCGGGGTCGCCGTTTCCAGGGACAGGAGGCGCGTGAAGCGGCCGCGCGACTTGGACGACAGAAGAAACCCGATCTGCTTTGCGCGACGGTCCATCATGACCGGACCGAGCGGCATTTCGCGACGTACCAACTGGTCGAAGGTCTCCATGCCCAAACGCTGGCTCATGACCACCACATCGAAGAGGCGCCCGGTCGCCAGCGCGTACGGACGCCTGGGGTCATCCGCCCAATGAGCCCGGCACATCACTGGATCGTCAGCGACAGCGGACAGCCACTGAATGCCTCGCCTCGTCATCCTCTGCACGTCATCCCACCTCGGTCGGCAACTGCGACGGCTCGTCTGCCGCGGTGCGACCAGACTCCTGCGTGAGGACCTGAGCTGGGCAGATGACGAGAGGTGACGGGGGATGACGGGCATTGCACGATCGCGTCATCCCCCATCAGGGTCTGAACCGCGGGGCAATCCACCGGAGTCGCCACGCGGCGCGTGTCAGATCCCTAAATTCCGGGGAAGGAACGGGCATCGCCCACGCCGTCCGGGGAGGCGATCACCACGGAATCGAAGCCGACATCGTTCGGTCCTCTCCTGCTGCGCGCTCGGAAGAGCCGCGGTTGGAGTCAGGCCCGGCTGGTCCATGAACTACGCCAAGTCGCCACTCGACATGGCCAGCCGCTTCCGGCCGACGCGAGCGTAAAGCGACGAATCGCCAGTTGGGAGAACGGCCACAGCGCTCCGGATGAGTTCTACGGCCCGGTGGTGTGCGAAACCCTGGGGATGTCCTCCGCTGAACTGGGGCTGGGCCACCTCACCGGCCAGGACTCCGCCCTCCTGGACGCCGGCTACCCCGCCAGCCCCGACGCTGCCATTGCGAACGTGGACCGCCTCTGGCGGGCAGACCTGAATGGCTATGACCCCCTGCTTCAGGCCCAGGCATCCGAGCCCGCGTGGAGCGAAGCGTCGTTACGGTGGCTTGTTGCTCCGGAGGCAGCATTCCCCAAGGCGATGGGTGATCGAGGGCCGCGTGTAGGCCTCGCCGACGTCGCGGTAATCAAGTCGACCTGCGACATGTTCGCCCAGCTAGACGACCGGTTCGGCGGAGACCATGCTCGACAGTCCGTGATCCAGTACCTCAGCCGGGACGTAGCGCCTCTGCTCTCCGGCCGGTACACCGAGTCGGTTGGGCGCGCCCTGTTTTCGACCGTCGCCGAAGCCACCCTGCTGGCTGGTTGGATGTCGTACGACGCTTGTCAGCACGGGCTGGCACAGCGGTACTTTCTCCAGGCACTTAGGCTCGCCCAAGACGGCAACGATCGGCGCCTGGCCGGCAGCATCCTGTCCGCGATGAGCCACCAGGCCACGTTTCTGGGCCAGTTCACCCACGGCGCCACCCTCGCTCGCGCGGCCCTGATGGGTATCTCGGCTGTCGCCACTCCGACCCTGCGTGCGCAGTTCCACGCGATGGAGGCTCGGGCGCTGGCGCGCACCGGTGACCGGCACGCGTGCGAAAGTGCACTCGCCGCAGCCGCCAAGGCGCTGGAGAGTTGCAATACGGATGACGAGCCCGAGTGGATCACCTACTTCGACGCTGCCGAACTGGCGGCGGAGGCCGCCCACTGTTTCCGCGACGTGCGCAGCGCTCGCCAAGCCGTCTCCCACGCGGAAAACGCCATGAGCGGCAGCCACGTCCGCAGCGACTTCTTCGCCACCATGGTCCTGGCCGACGCCCACCTCCACGCCGGCGATGCCGAGGAAGCTTGCAACGTCGCCCTGGACGCCCTTGATCTCGGGGAACAGCTCCGGTCCGCCCGATGCGTCGCCTACCTTGCCGAGTTCCGCCAACACCTCGCGGTGTCAGGGCCTACCGCCGCCGTCCGCGAGTTCCACGAGCAGGCCGCGGAACACCGTTTGTGGACCGCAAGCGGACAAGCTCTGACGACTTCGTAGCCGCGAGGTTAGAAGGGGCTCCAGTCCCGGCGGCTGCCCCCGGTACGGAGCGCATGCATCCGGCGGCTGAACTCGGCGGCAGACTTCTCACTGCTGCCGACCTGCTGGCCCATCCACAGCACCATCATCAGCTCACGGACATCGGCAAGCACCGAGTAGCCGGGCCAGTTCATGATGTCGAATCCGTAGTGATGGACGAAGCCCTCGTAATCACTCCGGTCATGCCAGCCGAAACGGTCGTAGTAGATCGCCGTGAGGATCAGATCCCACTCCCGCGGTGCCAGGCAGAAGCCGTCCAGGTCGATCATGATGGCCTGGCCGCTGCGGTCCCGCAGCACGTTGCCGATGTTGGCATCACCGTGGATTAGGCCGTACGGCAGCACGAAGTCCAGCCGGTCGTAGTCCTTGCTCAGTCGCCGAGCCCGCTGCTCCAGGAATGCCGCGTCGTCCGCCGAGACGCCATCGAGTGCCTCGAACGAGGACCACACCTTGGCGAACGGATCGAAGTACGGCAGACGCAACGACTCCGGCTCCTCAAGCCAGTGCAGCCGCCGCAGCAGGTCTGCCAGCTCGGTCACCGTCGCGTACTCCTCGCGGTCCTGGGCGCTCTCCCAGAACGTGATGACTCTGCCGCCGGCCGACAGCGGCTGAGGCACGCCGGGCAGCACTCTCGTTGCCGGGTAGTCCTGCGACTCAAGCCAGCAGGCTACCTGGACGGCCCGCTCCATCTCCGTCGCTGCATTTGGATCACGCGCGATGCGGACGATCACCGGAGCGGAAGGCAGCCGGTAGACGGCGTTCGATCCGAGTCGCAGCAGCTCTGCCCCGGACGCGTCGATCCGGGCCTCTTCGCACGCCTCGCGGAGTACGGCTTCCACGCCCTCTGCCGTGAAATCCCGCGGTGCGTCTGGACTCGTGCCGGGGTCCGAGATCATGCGATCGACCGTACCGGGCCGTGCCAGATTGGTGCCAGAGGGCAGGATCGGACCAGGTACAGGCCACCCGCCTTAATCCTGCGGCGGGCCTTGTCGGCTCCGGTCACCATCTCGCGTCTCTAGGCACCGCCGTATCTCCTGCCATGCAGTAATGACCTCGGCAGTCTTCGCCAAGACATCGCGTACCTGCGACAGCAGCAGACTCAACGTTCCCGAGAGCGCCAGAACCAACAGGGCAATGCTGTCCCAGTTCATCGAGGCCCGACCTTCCGAACGTCCGACCCACCGGGCGGGCTTGATCGGCGAGGCAGCACCCTGTCGAGCCACTCTTGATCAGCTTTGAGCTCCTCAAGCCTTTCTCGCACGTCATCGCCGTATACAGCGTCTCCCCACCTGAAGCGGATCTGCATGATCCCTGGTACTTGGGGGTCCTTGTGCTCTAGGTAGTACGTGCACTGGTAGCCCCGTCTCGCTGTCCCCTGCAAGCTGCAATCGCAGAATCGACGCTCGACCTTCAGTGGGAGGCCCCATACGTCATCCACGAGGGACTTGAGGAAACCGTCATGCGCTAGAGGTACGTCCCGGTGCGTGTCCAGCTCGAAGATCCACTCGTCCCCAGTGATCCACGATCGAGTCGAATAGGCGGTACTGGCGTGCTGGAAGATCGCGATGCGTCGAAGAAGTCCAGAGCCGAGCCATGCCAGATCTCGGCCTCTTCGAACCAGTGACGCAAACTCACGCTCATCCTCAATCTCGTAAGACGATGGGCCGGGTTCCTCCCACAGGGGAACAAAGCCGCCCTCTTCCAGGTCACGTCGCCGCTCTGTGAGAAGGTGACGCCAGCGAGTCCCTGGAGTCCCCCTGAGGACCAAGCTGCTCCCGGTGTTGACCAGCTTGAGGTGAAGATCAAGATTTCGTACGCCGGCTACGCGCAGCCGCATCACACCATCAACTTGGGCACCTGGCTCAGCAGACGGCAGGAGATGCGCCAAGGCATAGTCGCTCGTCGGAAGCTTCTTGCCCGGGCGAGATCCGCTATGGCTGTCGAGGACAACCACTGAGCGATGAGGGGCCAGATGAACACCAGCAATTCCCACTGGATGCGCCCACCACTCGCCCCCGCGCCCCAGCTTCTCCATCACTGCTGCTTCGAGGACTGCCTGTGCGCCCTGAGCGTCCGGCAGCAGCGGCAGGTGACGATGATTCCGAAGCGCCTCTGAGGCGTACTGGACGGGCTCGCCCGAATAGCGGCTGCGAGTACGAGCAAGGCGGGTGAGACGACCACGAGCGGTCACAGTTGGATCCGTCCTCGAGCGTTGCTGCCCCACACACTCGAAAACTGATCGGTGCACCCAAATATGGGCGCGCAAGAACAGACTCGACAGGTACAGGTGGAGCGCTGGCTTCTTCGTCCCTCGGATGGCATCGCAGAAGGGGCAGCGCGATACCGGAACAGGCCGCCTATCCGGCCTATCCGGCGATAGTGCCGCATGGGCCCGCACCACGCAACTCTGCTGTCCAGAAGCAAAGTTCATTCGATAGGCACCGAGGGCGATCGGGCCCGCTCATCTACTCCCGCAGCCGAAAGGCCGCAGGGAGGGTCCGGCCCCCGGGCCTTCCGCTCCACAACTATCGGACAGCAATTCGTGACGACTGCCACTACCACCGAAGCAGCCGCGGTTATGCCAGATCCGTGCCAGATGGCAGGGGCACGAGCGGACAACGGCGGAGTTTGGCGGGCGGCCGGCTTGGTGATCCCGCAGGCTGGGACCTGCCCAGGTCAGCCCCGTGATGACCAGAGCACCCTCCTAAAGCGGGTGTCGCAGGTTCGAATCCTGCCGGGGGCACAGAAGAAGGGGCCGGTCCAGGAGGGTTTCCTCCCGGGTCGGCCCTTAGTCGTTTCAGGGCTCTGCCCTATGCGTGCCGCTACGTCCGCTACGTCGACGTGAAGTCGGCTGCCGCCGACTGGCCCCCACCGCATGGGCGTCTAACGGGTGAATCAGGCCATTCGGTGCGTGGCGGTCGGTGTCGCAGCGGGAAAGGCATCTGCACACCGGACATGCGATGGGCAGGGAGCGTCCCGATGCCGAAGTTTCTGATCCAGGCCACCTATACGTCCGAGGGCACCAAGGGGCTGCTCAAGGAAGGCGCGAGTGGGCGCCGCGCTGCCGTCGACCAGGTCGTCACGGCCCTCGGCGGGAAGGTCGAGTCCGTGTACTTCGCCTTCGGAGAGGACGACATCGTGCTCATCATCGACCTCCCCGACCCGGTCTCCATGGCAGCCATCAGCCTCACCGTCAAGGCCAGCGGGGCCCTGCACACCCGGGCCACTCCCCTCCTCACCGTCGAGGAGATCGACGAGGCCGCCCGTCGGCAAGTCCCCTTCCGCGCCCCCAGCGTGTAGGGCGAGGGCGGGGGTTCGTTCAGCCTCACGGGCCGCGTCGGAGCCGCACGCGGTGCGCATGGGGCTTATGCGCCGAAGACGACCGTGTCGTCGGACGGGATGTCCACCGACCGCAGGTAGTGCGTGAGGGCGCGGTGGCGGGCATTCAGGCGTGCTCCGCTGGTTGTCCGCGCCTGACATCGACGACGTCGGACAGTGGCGTACAGGAGCGCCACTGTCGGGACGGCATAGCGAAGGGGGAAGTCACACAAGGCTTCCGCGAGAGGTGCCCGCCCTTGGCCGAAGGCTTGACCGAAGGGTTGGCGGACGGGTTGGCCGAAGGCGGCGATCGGGACGGGCGGGGCGATCAGGGAGGGCAGGGGAGCAACGCCCGCCGGCTACGCGGGATCGCCGGTCGGGGGCGACCCGGTACCCCCGCTTCCTACGCCCCCCCCCGGCTGATTCCGGGGTCGAGGCTGTGTGGGGGCCAAGAGGTCGGCGGCTCCGGCCACTTCTGCGAGTACGCGGGCCAGGTCCGTCAAGGTCTGCCGTGCGAGCCGCAGTTGTTGGCGTAGCTCGGCTTCGTGCTCCCAGCCCTGTTCGTGCTGCTGAGGAGCGACGCCGGGCAGTCTCGCCGCTTCGTGCTCCGCGAGGGCGGGGTGCCAGCGGGTCAGGAGGGGGCGGACGACGGCGTTGAGGACGGTGACGGCGAGCGATCCGAAGGTGATCTCGCCCTGCCTGCTCCGGGGTGCGACATCGGGACCGTAGCGACGCAGGATGTCACGGGTGGTGTGGAAGAGCGTGTACTGCGACGACAGTGCCTCTCTCAAAACACCTTCGGACGGGCCGAGTTCGATCACGCTGACACGGGTGATCAATTCGACGTAGAGCTCCCAGGCGGCCTTGCGCTCCGCGTCGTCCGGCCGCCAGGTACCGCTGACCTCTCCGACGAACGGTACGGAGAACTTGACGGCGACCTCCGCCGGCCGCCCCATGCGCTTCCGCCTCGGCACGCCATCCCCCTACGTCGTGTCGCACCCACCGACCGGACCGCCACGATACTGGACCCCGTCTCCGCTCGGGCACACTACGTCCGGGCACGGCAACGGGACGGGACGGGAAAGGACTGGCATGGATCGGCAGCAACGCGAGGCGGAGTGGGATGTCTTCGTCAGCTACAGCCGGTCCGACGCGGACCTCGTGATCCCTCTGGCCCGTGCCCTGCGCCACCGGGGGCTGCGCGTCTTCGTGGACGACACCGCGGTCGAGGACTTCGCCGGCATCACGGCCACCATTTCCCATGCCCTCGCCCGTTCGAAAGCACTGCTCGCGCTGTATTCGGAAGAGTACCCGCGGCGGCGCGCCTGCCAGTGGGAACTGACCTACGCGTTCCAGGCCGGGCAACGCGAGGGGGACCCCCGCCGGCGCATCCTGATCATCAACCCGGAACGCACCGCCGACCATGTCCATCCCCTGGAACTGCGCGACGCCAGACACTGGCCCGGCATCCGCGGAGAAGGAGACGCCGACCTTCTGGCGGCCCGGGTCTCTTCGTACCTCGAGGAGCTGACGGGGCCGTTGGGAAGTGCGCCCGGTCCGGCGCAGCCGACGTGGCTGCCGGCCCCCATGCCGTCCGGCTCGCGGTGGTTCACCGGGCGCCTGGCCGAGCAATGGCACCTGCACACGGCTCTGCACCGCCATCGTGCGCCGCTCGTCTCGCAGGCCGGCCAGGGGCGTGCCGCGGTCGTGCGGGGCATGCCCGGTATCGGCAAGTCGCTGCTGGCGCAGGAGTACGCCCTGCAATTCGCCTCGTCCTTCCCCGGCGGGGTCTACTGGTTCGACCTGCACACAAGCGGTCCCGACGCAGCTGCTCACACGCTGGACGCCTACTTCCGCCAAGTGCGCACCGTGGCGTCAGCCCTCGGCATCCATACCGGCACCGAGTCATTGCCGGCTCTGCTCAGTCACCTGGCCCTCGCACTGGGCGAACGCAACATGCCTTTCCTGTGGGTGCTCGACGGAATTCCTGACGGGCTCCCTCACGAGCAACTTGCCCTCCTGTACGGACCGCACATGCTCGCGGCCACCCTTCTGACCACCCGATCCCGCCACTACGGCAGATCCGCCGAACCGCTCGACCTGGGCCCGCTGCCCGCTCCGGATGCCTACGACCTCCTCGCCTCACGCCGTCGGCCCACGAGCCAGGAGGAGCAAGAGGTCGCCATGGACATGCTCGACGACCTGGGCGGGCACCCCGTCGCCCTGGACCTGGTCGCCGAGCGGATGGCTCATGAGAACGCGGCGCGCTTGCGGCGCCTGCTGCACAGCAACAGCACCGATGCCCTGCTGCGCTGGGAACGTGCGACCTCCTCAGGACGCTCGGCTACCCGGCCCCCGCTGCCGTCCGCTCTGCTGCCGCGCAGCATCAAGACGCGCACCCCGGCCAATGACGTGCTGCGCATGCTGGCCGTGGCGCATCCCACCGCGCTGGGCGAAGGCCCCATGGAGCAGACCCTGTCCCGCGTCGACGGCCTCCGCTCCGCCGAAGCAGTGCACCGTGTCGCCGAGGGGACGGACAACCTGATCGGCGAGGGCACCGTCCGGCCGCCCAGCCCCGGCGACCACACATGGAGCATCCACCCTCTCGTCGCGCGAGCCGTGCGGCGTCACGACGAGGACATCACGCGCCAGGAAGACCTGCGTCAGGCTTTGCTCAGTGTCCTCGTGGAATCGTGGACGGCTCCTATGCTGGAAGCTCGAAGCGCTCCGACTACATCGCAGGAGTCTCCCGTGCGTTCCCAGCCGCCGTCCTCTTCCCACGACGTGGAGCGGGTAGTCGCGTTCGACCTTCAGGTCGAGTTGGCGTTGCGCGTCGGAGTACAGCCGCTGGCCGACGGCCAGGGCTCTCTCCGAGAGGCCCTTACCTCCCTCCACTCCGTTTTCACCACCGCACGGGACGGCCTCCACCGCCTCGGCCCGCAAGCCTCTGCCTCCCGCCTGCCGCAGCTGGTCGCCGGCCTCGTCAATGACCTGCTGCGCCCCTTCCTCAGCACATGGCACCCGGCACTGGAAGTCCATGAAGCCACCCGGCCCGTCGCCATGAGCAGCATCGAGCACGAACGCAGCTGGGAACGAGCCGCAGAGATGCGCGGCGCCCTGGCCGCCCTGCGCCGGCCCCTCACCGACATCACGATCAGCCTGGGCGAACTCTCGGGAGCCGATCTGCTCACCGCGGTCGCCGAATGAAAGAAGCTCCCAAGGAGCGATGGGCGGCCACTCACCGCTGAGCAGCCGGCCGTTCTGGCCAGGCACCGGTGGCAGCGCAACTTCTACGCCTGATCTGCGACGACCACCACCAGTGGCCGTGCGCGCCCGCTCGTACCGAGGCCTCCCCCGCTGCGCACGGCCCCCGTTGATGGTGCATGTCCTCTGGCATGTCCTCCTGCTTGCGGTGCCCTACGGCATGGCGCCGCCGGTGGTGGGAGCTGCCGTGGTGGGAGCTGCCGTGGTGGGAGCTGCCGTGGTGGGAGCCGCCGTAGTGGGAGCCGCCGTAGTGGGAGCCGCCGTAGTGGGAGCCGCCGTAGTGGGAGCCGCCGTAGTGGGAGCCGCCGTAGTGGGAGCCGCCGTAGTGGGAGCCGCCGTAGTGGGAGCCGCCGTAGTGGGAGCCGCCGTAGTGGGAGCCGCCGTAGTGGGAGCCGCCGTAGTGGGAGCCGCCGTAGTGGGAGCCGCCGTAGTGGGAGCCGCCGTAGTGGGAGCCGCCGTAGTGGCACCGGCGACCGTGCCGCCAATCGTGAGACCGGCCACCGTGCCACCGCCCTGCGTGGTCTGGCCGCCGACCGTCGTGCTGGCGCCGGTCGTCGTGGTGGTGGCGCCCGTAGTGGTGGCGCCGGTCGACACGCTGGCGCCCGTCGTCGTGGTGGTGGCACCCGTGGTCGTGGCGCCCGTGGTGACGCCTCCTGTGCCGCCGCCACCGCCGCCGCCACCGCCGCCACCGCCGCCACCGACGAAGACGCAGAGCCTCGGGTTCTGGACGACCCTGCCGTTCCGTACGTTCACCACGAGGAGCTTGCCGGTATTGGGATCTCTGAGGAACTTGCAGAGCAGGCTCGGCGCCGCGCTCGACGATGTCGAGGCGGTCTTCGCTGTCTGAGGTGCCGCCTGCACGCTCATCACGCCACCCGTGCCGACGAGCGCCACCGTCAGGATGGACGCGCCGATCACGCTGGGTAGGTGTTTCCGGATGACCTTCACCATGATGCCTCCTTGGGGCGGACGGCCTACGTGGGTATCTCCCTCAGCGTGGAAGGCCGACCATGGCCCTGGTGTTGATCCGGCGTGACCCTGCCGTGACACCGCTCAGGACGGCGTGGGGGGAACCGGCCCTTCGAGCCGTAGGGGGCGGGCGATGAGGACGGCGACGTCGTCGTGGTCGTCCGGGTCCCGGAGGGCGTCGAGGAGGCGGTCGCAGGTGTCCTCCAAGGAGCGGTCGGGGGTACCGAGGAGGCGGAGGAGGAGGTCCAGGCGGGCGTCGATGGGCTGGTGACGGGTCTCGACCAGACCATCGGTATAGAGCACCAGCAGGTCGCCGGGGTGCAGGGGAAAGGTGGTGGCCTCGAAGGGGACGCCACCGACGCCGAGGGGTACACCGGTGGGCAGGTCGAGGAGTTCAGGGGGCTCGCCGGTGCGGATCAGCACCGGGGGCAGGTGTCCGGCGATGGCGATGTCGCAGACCGCGCGGTGCGGGTCGTACACGGCGTATGCGCAGGTGGCGTAGTACTCCAGCCCGACGGTGATCTTGTCGATGTGGCGCAGTACGTCGCTCGGCGGGATATCGAGGTCGGCCAGGGTGGAGGTGGCGGTGCGCAGGCGCCCCATGGTGGTGGCGGCGTTGATGCCGCTGCCCATCACATCGCCCACGACGAGGGCGGTCTTGTCCGCGACCAGGGGGACGACGTCGAACCAGTCGCCGCCGACCTCGCTGGTGGTCCCGGCGGGCTGGTAGCGGGTGGCGATCTCCAGTCCCGTCCGGTGTGGTGGGCGGTCCGGGAGCAGGCTGCGCTGGAGGGTCACCGCCGTATTGCGCAGGCTCTGGTACAGGCGGGCATTGTCGATGCACACCGCGGCGCGGTCGGCCAGTTCGGCGGCGAGGGTCAGGTCGTCCTCGTCGAAGGGCAGCGGATTGCGCGCGCGGGAGAGACACAGCGCGCCCAGTACCTCGCCGCGGGCGATCAGCGGCGTGGTGAGGTAGCTGTGGATGCCGGCGCGGGCCAGCAGGGCGGCGGCCTCGGGGTCGCGTGCCATACGCGTCAGGTCCCGCTCGCCGACGTGGGAAACCAGGATGGGACGGCCCGTGCGCACACATTGGGTGACCAGCCGGTCGGGCCCGTAGCTGGCCAGCCGGCCGGGCGGATCGGCGGCGCGGACCGCCTCGGTCGGGTGGGCGGCGCGTACCGCGAGGGCGCGGAAGAGCGCATGGTGGTCGCCGGGTGTCGTGGGGCGGCCGTCGTCCAGGACGGCATCCAGGACGTCCACCGCCGCCACGTCGGCGAGCTCGGGCACGGTGACGTCGGCCAGTTCGCCGGCGGTCCGTTCCACCTCCAGTGTGGTGCCGATACGGGCGGTGCCGTCGGCGATCATGGCCAGATGCCGGCGGGCGCGGGCCGTCTCGGTGGCCTCGCGGTGCCGGTCGGTGACATCCACTATCAGGCCGGCCACCCCGAGGATCCGCCCGCCGGGATCCTCGAGCCGGTAGCAGGAGACGGACCAGGCGTGCTCGTTGCCGGGATCGGCGGGGGTGCGTCCCATGGTGTACGCATCGACCAGGGGGCTGCCGGTCGCCAGCACCTGCCGCAGCGCGGTCTCGACCGCGTCGACGTCCATCAAGGGCAGCACCTCGCGGACCGACCGGCCGAAATGGTCCTCGGCGGGCACACCGTTCATCCGCTCCAGCGCGGGGTTGACGGCCAGGTAGCGCAGGTCGGTGTCGAAGACGGCCAGGCCGATGGGGGACTGCGAGACCAACCGCGTGGACAGGGCCACATCCCGTTCCACCTGCCGCAGGACCGCCTCGTCGGTGGCGATCCCCAGCGCGTAGAGGTCGCCCCGGACGTCCAGCAGCCGCATATTGCGGAACTCCACGAGCCGGGTGCTGCCGTCCTTGTGCCGGATGGGGAAGGCACCGGCCCAGCTGCTGCCCGTGCCCATCACCTCGGCGAAGAGTCTGATCACCAGGTCCAGATGCTGTTCATGGACCAGCAGCCGGCCCGCGTACTGGCCCAGGGCCTCCTTCGCGGTGTAGCCGAACAGCTCCTCGGCCTGCGGGCTCCACAGGACGATGTGCCCGTCGGAATCCAGCACCACCGCCGCGACACCGAGCAGATCCAGCAGCCCACTGCGCTGCGGCTCTCCCTCGTCGGGCTGATCGCCCACGGATCCGAAGGGGCCGGCTGTCCTCATCCCGGGCACTCCCTCCGCCTGTGAGCGCGGCCTGGGCCAGGCTGCGGCCTGTGTCCCCTGCACCTCGCAGTGCCTCCATGGTGCCCCGGACCCGGGCGACCCCGCAGAGCGTGCGGGCGGGCCGGGACGCCACGGCACGGCAACGGCGCGGCACGGCGCGCGGCCACGGATCGGGGGGCCGGAGCGAGGGTCCGGAGCGAGGCGAGTTATCCACAGGGTCGACGGCGACCCCCGCGGAACTCGTAGGCTTCTGGAATGGCTCTGGCGGACGTGGAAATGGTCGTGGACATGGATGTGGAAGGCGCATCGGACGCAAGCGAGGCGGTGCAGGTACTGCGCCGGGTGTTCGGGTACGAGTCGTTCCGCGGCAGTCAGCAGGAGATCATTGAGCACGTCATAGGGGGCGGGGACGCGGTCGTCCTGATGCCGACCGGTGGCGGCAAGTCGCTGTGCTATCAGATTCCCTCGCTGGTCAGAGGCGGTGTGGGGGTGGTCATCTCCCCCCTGATCGCGTTGATGCAGGACCAGGTCGATGCCCTGCGGGCGCTCGGGGTGCGGGCCGGATTCCTCAATTCGACCCAGGATCTGGAGGAGCGGCGGCTCGTCGAGGCCGAGTTCCTGGCCGGGGAGCTGGATCTGCTGTATCTGGCGCCCGAGCGGCTGCGGGTCGAGCAGACGCTGAGCCTGCTGGACCGGGGGAAGGTCTCGCTCTTCGCGATCGACGAGGCGCACTGTGTCGCGCAGTGGGGCCATGACTTCCGGCCGGATTACCTGGCGCTGTCGATGCTGCACGAGCGCTGGCCCGAGGTGCCGCGGATCGCGCTGACCGCCACCGCGACCGAGGCGACCCACACCGAGATCACCTCCCGGCTGCGGATGGCCGACGCCCGGCATTTCGTGGCGAGCTTCGACCGGCCGAACATCCAGTACCGGATCGCGGCGAAGAGCGAACCGAAGAAGCAGCTGCTGGAGCTGCTGCGCAGCGAGCATGCGGGGGACGCGGGGATCATCTACTGCCTGTCGCGGGCCTCGGTCGAGAAGACCGCACAGTTCCTGGTGGAGAACGGCATTGCGGCGGTGCCGTATCACGCGGGCCTCGACGCGCGGACGCGTGCCGAGAACCAGGCCCGCTTCCTGCGTGAGGACGGGCTGACCGTGGTCGCCACGATCGCGTTCGGCATGGGCATCGACAAGCCGGATGTGCGGTTCGTGGCGCATCTGGATCTGCCGAAGTCGGTGGAGGGCTACTACCAGGAGACGGGGCGCGCGGGGCGTGACGGGCAGCCGTCGACGGCCTGGCTGGCCTACGGGCTGCAGGACGTGGTGCAGCAGCGGAAGATGATCGACGGGTCGGAGGGGGACGAGGCGCACCGGAGGCGGCTGTCGGCCCATCTCGACGCGATGCTGGCGCTGTGCGAGACCGTGCAGTGTCGGCGGGTCCGGCTGCTGGCCTACTTCGGGCAGGAGAGCAGCGCATGCGGCAACTGCGATACGTGCCTGGCCCCGCCGGAGACCTGGGACGGCACGGTGGCCGCGCAGAAGCTGCTGTCCACGGTCGTCCGGCTGAAGCGTGAGCGCGGGCAGAAGTTCGGCGCGGGCCAGATCATCGACATCCTGACGGGGAAGAAGACCGCCAAGGTCATTCAGTTCGATCACGACGGGCTGAGCGTCTTCGGAGTGGGGGACGACCTCCGGGACACCGAATGGCGGGGCGTCGTACGGCAGTTGCTGGCTCAGGGGCTGCTCGCCGTCGAGGGTGATTACGGCACGCTGGTGCTCACGGAGGCGAGCGCCGAGGTGCTGGGCGGCCGGCGCGAGGTGCCGATGCGGCGGGAGCCGGAGAAGGCGGCGCGGGCGGCCAAGGCGAAGACGAAGAGCAAGCGGGCGGCACCGGTGGACCTGCCGGAGGAGGCCCTGCCGGTCTTCGAGGAACTGCGCGGCTGGCGGGGGCGTACGGCCAAGGAGCAGGGCGTGCCCGCGTATGTGATCTTCCACGATGCGACGCTGCGGGAGATCGCCACGATCCGGCCGACGACCACGGCCGAGCTCGGCGCGATCAGCGGGGTCGGCGAGAACAAGCTCGCGAAGTACGGACCGCAGATCTTGGATGTGCTGGCGGGACGGGAGACTCCCGGCGGAGAGGGCGCCGGCAGCGAGGGCGCCGGCGCGTCAGCGGCGGGCGGGGCTCCGGCGGCGGGCGGGGCTCCGGCGGCGGGCGGGGCTCCGGCGGCCGCAGGGGCACCGGCGTCTGCCGGGGCGAAGGCAACGGCCGGGTCGGCAACGACGGCCGGGGCTGCCGGGGCTGCCGGGGCTGCCGGGGCTGCCGGGGCGAGCAGAACGCCGGGGGGTGCTCCCCTGGGGCCGGAGCCTGACGACGAGGAGGCGTTTCCGGAGCCGCCGGACGACATCGACTGGTAACCGGCGGGCAGTGACCGGCAACTCCGGCCGGTCAGGCAGCACGCACGGGATGCGGCATCAGGAGGCACGGGTGGCGGCATCAGGCAGGCGGAGGATCGTGCGGGCGCCTCCGTCGGGAGCGTTGGTGAAGCGGAGGTCGATGCCCAGGACGGCGGACTGGCCGACGGCGACGGTCAGGCCCAGGCCATGGCCCTTCCCGCGGCCCGGGGCGTCGGTGCGGAAACGCTGCGGACCGTGATCCAGCAGGCCGGCGGAGTAACCGGGCCCGTGGTCGCGTACCTCGATGGTCGCCGGGCCGCCGGGCGGGGCGTCGACGGTGACGATGACCGGGGGTCGACCGTGCCGGTGTGCGTTGAGGACGAGGTTGGTGACGATGCGGTCGAGCCGGCGGCGGTCGGTCTCGACCACCCTGTCGGCGGCGATCCGCACGACGGTGTCGAGGCCGGTGGCGCGTACGGAGCCTTCGACGAGTGCCCCGAGGGCATAGGCGTCGAGGTCGGCGCGCTCGCTGCCGGAGTCCAGCCGGGAGATCTCCAGCAGGTCCTCGGTGAGGCGATGCAGCGCCCGCAGCCGGTCGTTGATCATCTCCTTCGGGCGTCCCTCCGGCAGCAGCTCGGCCGAGGCGAGGATGCCGGTGAGCGGCGTACGGAGCTCATGTGCGACATCGGCGGTGAAGCGCTGTTCCGCCTGGAGCCGGCTCTGCAGGGAGCCGGCCACCGAGTCCAGCGCCGCGGCCACCGCCGCCACCTCGTCCTGCCCGGCCGAGCCGCCGCCCGGCGCCTGATCTGCGCCGTTGCCCACCCGGGCGTCCAGGTCACCGGCGGTGATACGGCGCGCGACCGCCGCCGTGGTGGCCAGCCGCCGGCTGATGCGCTGGGCCAGGAACAGTCCGGCGAGGGCGACGACCGCGGCGGCGAGCACGGCAGAGCCGAGGATGGCGGTGTCGAGTATCTCGAGGGAGCGGCGCGTGTTGCCGTAGGGCGACCAGGCGGCCATGACACGGCCGTCGGCCGGCGCTGCCGCCCACATGACGAGGCGGCCCCGATACGTCCCCACCATGGTGCCGTGCCGGCCGGAGCGCGCCAGCCGGCGTAGCTCGGCAGGCAGTTGAGGCGGGTCGAGGAGGGAGTTGAGGCCTTCGCGCGAGGTGCCGTACTCGAAGAGGTCCAGGGCGGTGCCGAGGTTGGCGCTGGTCTCCTTGCGGACCTGGCCGACGGTCTGACGGGCCACCGCATTGTGGACGAGGGCCCCGAGAACGGCGGCGACCGCGCAGCTCACCGCCATCACGGTCAGCGCGATCTTCCAGCGGAGGGAGACCGCCGGGCGTTTCACGGTCTGCCGCCGCCGGCCTGCGGGGTCTGGGAGGTGCGGGCGTCATCGAGAGTGAGGTTCCACAGGCTCATCGAATCGCCGTCCCAGAGATAGTCGGTGACGCTGACGTAGCGGGGATCCTTGGTGGGCTCGCGGATGGCGAGATGCCCGGCCGCCAGCTCGACGCCGGCCAGCACACCGCGCAGCACGAGCACCCGGGTCACCACCGCGTCCCGGACGCTGTACACCCGCAGCTCGCTGGTGCGCGGGGTGAGGTTGACGGCCATGAGCAGGTCCGGTTTGCCGTCGCCGGTGAGGTCGTGCAGCTCGGGACGGCGTACCGCCTTCGGGGCGGGCGGTTTCCCGCCCTGCGCGGCGATGTCCGCGTTGAGGACGGCGAGCGGCTTCGCGTCCGCCATGGTGCCGCTGGGGATCCGCGGGACATGCGGTACGGGGACCAGGGCCGCCGGGTTCTCGTCACGGCTGGGCGGGGCCGGCGAATAGTCCGGCCACAGCACCAGCGGCGCATCCACATCCCGGGCTCGCCCCTCGCTCTGCAGCCCCTCCACGCCCACGCATCCCGTCGCGAGGAGGACGAGCGAGGCGAGTGAGGTGAGGGCGGCGAGGACGGAGCGGGGAGAGCGGGCGGTGAGCGCCGTGCCGGGCCACAGCCGTCGCATATCGTCACCACCGCCTTCACGCCTTCGCACCCTCACGACTTCGCACCCTCACGACTACGCACCCTCACGACTACGTATCCTCACGCCCTGGCCCCCGCTGGTGCCCGCGCACCCTGGCGCCTTGCCGCTGTCCTGCTGCTCTGCCCGCCCTGCCGGCTACCCGCCCGCCGGATGAGACCGCCCCATGGAGCAATCACTCGACGCGGTCAATCGCACAGGAATCGCCAGGTATAAGGACGTAACCTGACACCAAGCTATCCAAGACGACGGCAGACGGAATCTTTGGATCGGCCATTCCGGCGGCTTGAGAAGCCGCTTTGAGGAGTCGTTTCCCTTGGGGCTTGTGGGGGGGGACAGCTCCCGCCGGTCATCGGACCCGGCATTGCCAGACAGTCCACCGGCGGCCTGCTGCCCACAGCGCTGCACACCGCCCGACCGGGATGCCCAGACGCGCACGGTCCGCATGCGCCGCGCACCGCACCATCGCAATCTGGACGCATGACCTACTCGGTGTGCGACGAAGGGTGACCCATGAAGTTCGCAGTTGTCGGTGGTACCGGCCTGATCGGGTCGCAGGTCGTGAAGAAGCTGAACGCGGCCGGGCACGAGGCCGTGCCGCACTCGCAGTCCACAGGTGTGGACGTGATCACAGGGCAGGGCCTGGTGGAGGCGACGGCCGGCGCCGACGTGGTCGTCAACCTGACGAACTCCCCCACCTTCGACGACGCCTCACCGGCGTTCTTCCAGACCTCGATGGACAACCTCCTGGCCGCCGCCCAGAAGAGCGGGGTGGGCCACTTCGTCATCCTCTCGATCGTCGGCGCGGACCGGATGACCGACCTCGACTACTACCGGGCCAAGGTCCTGCAGGAAGACGTTCTCAAGGCCGGGCCGGTCCCCTACTCGATCGTCCGCGCCACCCAGTTCATGGAGTTCGTGAACGCGATCCTGTCCTGGACAACCGAGGGCGACACCGTCCGCCTGCCCACCACCCCGATCCAGCCGATCGCCGCCCAGGACGTCTCCGACGCGGTCGTCGAAGTCGCCGCCGGCAGTCCTTTGAACGGCTCCTTCAACGTCGGCGGGCCCGATGTCTTTGCCCTCGACGAGCTCGGCCGGATCACCCTGAACGCCCGTCCCGACGGCCGCACGGTCGTCACCGACGACACCGCAGGCATGTTGGCCGTCGTCGAGGGCGACGCGCTCACCACCAAGGGCGAGGCCCGCCTCGCCCCCACCCACTACACCGACTGGCTCTCGTGACCCGGCCGGCCCTTCGAGGGAGGTCCCGCCATGTCGAACGATGAGCCGGCGGCAGGCAGCGCCGGGAGCCCACCGCGCTCGGAAGCATGGAAGACGGCGCTCACCGTGTTGCAGTCGGCGAAGCCGCCATCCGTGCCGGAGGGGGTGGAGGCGATGACGGTCATCGTCGAGTTCCCGCCCGGCGATCCCGGCACCCCTCCCCACCGGCACTCGGGCCCCGCGTTCGGCTACGTGCTGGAGGGCGAGATGCTCTTCGAGCTGGAAGGCGAACCCGAACGGGTGATCAAGGCCGGCGAGACGTTCTGGGAGCCGGGTGGCGACGTCATCCACTACCAGGACGGGAACAACCGGACGGATTCCAGGAGCCGTTTCCTGGTCACCATGCTGTGTGCGCCGGGTCAGCCGATGCTCACCCTGGTCGACGAGGAAGAGCTGGCGCGGCGTCAACACCTGCGAGCTCCCCGTCCAGACGTGTGATCCGCCGCTGATGCCGGGCGGCCGCCGCCGCCGGACCGCCGCATGGCCCGCAAGGGCATCACGGCCGCGCAGCGGCTCGGCCGCCACCGCCCCCGCCGCCTCACCAAAAGAAACGACGCCTTGAGGGCATTTGCCCCATCGGGCGGGCGTTCCTTCACACGACCGCTCCCAGAGATCTCGGCGACTGTTACACAACGTACGGATTACCGTTAAGGACGCTCCGTAGCGTGCTCCTTAGTCACCACACCCCTACGGCGGCACGAGCCGCCCACGACGAGGAGTACCCATGCGGGCCCAGTACCGCTCGATGATCCGTACCGCCACCGTCGCGACCGGTGCGCTGGCCGTCCTGCTGCTTCCCGCGGGCGCCGCCTTCGCTGCCGACTCCACCGCGCCCACGGAGAGCCGGACATCGATCATGCTGCCCGACAACGGACTGGCCGGACTCGCCGAGAGGGCCGGTCATCTGCCCAAGGCCGGGGTGATAGGCGGTGCGGGTGCGCTGGGCGTGGCCGGCGCCGTCATCGCCGTGCACCGCCGGCGCCACGGCGGCGGGGGACGCCAGGAGGCCTAAAGCCGCCCCAGGGCCCTGCCCGGCTACTCCTCCTCCCCCACCAACCGCTGCACCTCCTCGTAGCCCAGCACCTCGCCGCCCGCCCCGGCCGCATCCGTGGGCCGTTGGCCGCCCGTACGGATCGCGTCGGCCGCCGTGAGGGTGGCCTGCAGCGCCGTACGGAACAGCAGCGAACCGGTGCTGATGCGGCGTACGCCGAGGTCCGCCAGGCGGCTGACGGTGTGCCGTCCGGGGACGAAGAGAATGTTCAGCGGCGCGGGGATCCCGGCGACCAGAGCCGACACCTCCTCGTCGGTGACGACACCCGGTACGAAGATGCCGTCCGCGCCCGCCGCCAGATAGCTCTCGGCGCGCGCGAGCGTCACCGACAGCGGCGGCGGACTGTCCGTCAGCCAGTGGGTATCGATACGGGCGTTGAGGAACAGGCCCGGCGCCCGCTCCTTCACCGCGCCGAGCAATTCGGCCTGGCGTACCGGATCCTGCAGCCCCCCGCCGCCGGGCAGCCCGTCCTCCAGGTTCAGTCCGGCCGCCCCGGCCTCCGCCAACTCGGCGGCCAGGTCCCCCACTTGCCCGGCGTCGCCGCCGAACCCGCCCTCCACGTCGACCGTGTACGGGCAGGACAGCCGGCCATTGAGCCGCAGCGCCAGGGCCAGCGTCGCGTCCCGGGCCTCGGCGAGCCCGCGTCCGTCCGGATAGCCATGGGCCGCGGCGACGCCCAGGCTCGTGGTGCCGACCGCCGCATATCCGGCCCCGGCGAGCGCGACGGCCGAGATGACGTCCCAGGCGTTGGGCAGCAGCAGCGGCTGGTCGGCATGGTGCAGCGCATGGAAGTGGAAGGTGGCGTACTCCGGGGAGGTACTCATATGGGCACCGTAGGCCGGAGTCCCTTCGGTAGGCGCCGAAGACTCGCGGCGGACAATGGAGTCATGACCACTCCGGCGTACAGCTCCGAGCTCGCACGGCTGGCCGCACTGCTCGCGGACCGCACCCGGGCGTCCTTCTGCCTGGCCCTGCTCGACGGCCGGGCCTGGACGGCCGGCGAGCTGGCCGCGTATGCGCAGGTCGCGCCCTCGACGGCGAGCGAGCATCTGACCCGGCTCACCGAGGGCGGGCTGCTGGTGGAGCGCCACCAGGGCCGTCACCGTTACGTGCAGCTCGCCGGTCCGCGCGTCGCCGAGCTGCTGGAATCCCTGATCGCACAGCTCGACCTGCCGGCCGAGCGGCCCCGCGGGCTGCGTGCCGTCAGCGCTTCCGCCGCGCTCGCCCGGGGCCGCACCTGTTACGACCACCTGGCGGGCCGGCTCGGCGTGACGATCACCGACGCCATGACCGGGCGGGGGCTGCTCGACCAGGACGGCGGGTTCGCGCTCACCGACGCCGGGCGGCAGTGGCTCACCGACGGCCTGGGGATCGAACCGGCCGCGCTGCGCACGGGGCGACGGCCCCAGGCCCGCGGCTGCCTGGACTGGACCGAGCGCCGGACCCATCTCGCGGGCACGGCCGGCGCCCGGCTCTGCGACCGGCTGCTGGAGGGGCACTGGGTCCGCCGGATCGGCAGCGGCCGGGCCGTGCGCCTCACCCCGGACGGCGCGACGGCGCTGCAGGACCTGCTGGGGATCGACGGGGTGTCGGCCGATCTGCTGTGAGGGGGCGGTCCGGACAACTCGCGCCCTGGCTGCCCGCACCTCGAACGTCGACCCCGCCCGGGCTGCCCGCCACCCGGACCCGACCCCACCCGAGCTACCCGGGCCCAGGCCCCGCCCGAGCCCTCCCCGAGCCCCGAAATCCCGATGCTCCACCCTCCCCTCCGCCCGTACCGTACGAGCATGATCGAGACGCCGCGCCCGGACGAGACCGCGCCCGCCACCCGCACTCTCTGGCGCCCCACCGGCCCCGAGGAGCTGGCCCTGGTCGAGGCCTCCGGCTGGCGCGCCTGGCCGCCGCGCCTGCCCGACCAGCCGATCTTCTATCCCGTGCTCAACGAGGACTACGCGATACGGATCGCCCGCGACTGGAATGTGCCGGCCTCCGGCGTCGGCCATGTCACCCGATTCGAGGTCGAGGCGGACTTCGCCGAGCGCTATCCGGTGCGGCAGGCGGGCGGCGAGACGATCCTCGAACTGTGGGTTCCCGCGGAGGAGTTGGAGGAGTTCAACCGGCATATCGTCGGGCGCATCGAGCTCGTCCGCAGCTTCCACCCGCCGCAAGGATCATGACGGCGTCCCGACGCCGCACCACCGCCGCTCCCGTTCTGCTGACCTCGGCGCAGCGCACCAGCACCGCCGGGCTGCTGAACGGGGCGGCCGCCCGCCGCGGCCTCGAAACGGTGACCTTGACCGGCCCGGACACCCTGCGCGCGCTGGCCGGGCGGGCGGTGCACTGGTACGGCGGGCCGCGCACCGCCGACCGCATCGCCGGACCGCTGCGGCTGGGTCTACTGGACCCGCCGGACGACTGGCTCGCCCGGCTGCCACGTCACCTCACCCTCCGCAGCGTCGAGTTGATGACCCACGGGGAAGCGTCACGGCGTACCGGACCGTTCTTCGTGAAACCGCCGAGCGACAAGTCCTTCGCGCCGAGCGTGGTCGCCTGCGGGGCGCAGCTGCCGCCGGCCGCCCCGCAGACTCCGGTGCTCGTCTCGGAGGTCGTCTCCTTCGTCGCCGAGTACCGGCTGTTCCTCCTGGACGGCGCCCTGGTCACGGCCACCCGCTACGCCGTCCACGGCCGCCTGGACCCCGCCCCGCTCGACGACGACCCGTACGCCCCGGACGTCCGCGCCTTCGCCGCCCGGCTATCGGCGCTCGCCCCGCTGCCGAGTGCGGCGGCGGTCGATGTGGGGCGGCTGGACGGCGGCGGATGGGCCGTGGTGGAGGCCAATATGCCGTACTTTGCGCACTGTTACGCCGCGGATCCGGCGGCCGTGCTGGAGGTGGTACTGCGCGCGGCAGGTCCGTACGCGCGCGTCCAGGACAGCGACCGTCGTTTCCTGCGCGCCCGTGGGGTGCCGGGATGCGCTGGGGAACCAGGGGGCTCAGAGGGCCCAGGGGACTCAGAGGACTCGGGGGTCTCAGAGGACTCGGGGGTCTCAGAGGACTCGGGGGTCTCAGAAGCCTCAGCGGACTCAGGGCCCCCTCTACGGCCCTGAAGGCCTCACGGCCTGACGGCCGGCACCCGCCGCCCCCGCCCCCGCCCCCGCCCCCGACTACCGCCCCGACCCCGGCCCTTCGCAAGCCCCCGCCCGCCCGTACACCGTGATCCGGGCGCCCCTGACCTGCAGCGTGCGGCAGACCTCGAACGCGGTGTGCAGCGTGGACCGTTTGGCGATCTCCTGGTCGTTGTCATCGACCGGCTGCCCGTCGGGGTCGCCGGCGACGATGATCCGGCGGACGGCCAGCATCCGGTCGTGGATCTCCTCACCGGACCGCTCGGTGCCGTAGAGGGTGTGAGAGGCCAACGGGCTCTCGGCTTGGGCGAGATCACGCAGTCCACGGAAGTCGTCCGGCAGGGTCGCCCGCCAGATCCGCCTGCGGGACGGCATGAACAACAGGCCGTCGCCGGGCTCGGCCACCTCGTGTACGGCGTGCGCGATCGCGGTGACATCGTCGACCCGGCTGTCCGGACTGCGCAGATGGACGTTGACGGGCAGCAGCGCAACCGGCACCGCGGCCACCGCCATCATCCGCAGCCGCCGGCCACGGGTCTGGCCCGGCTCACCGGCCGGCCACAGCAGCCGCGCCAGTGCGGCGCCCGCGAGCAGCGCGAACCCCACGACGTAGTAGAGGACATAGCGGTCGACATAGGCCGGTTCGACATGGGAGAGGAGCAGCAGGAGGAGGGTGGGCAGGAGCAGCAGGGGGATGCCGAGGGCACGCAGCCCGATCGGGCCGCGGGAGCGGACCCGGACCCGGGCGCAGGCGAGACCGAGGACCGCGAGCACGGCGAAGGTCAGCAGTTGGACGGGGTCCGGCCACATGAGCCAGCTGATCTGCTCGGACTGCCGGATGCTGAACACCGCTAGCGGGGCCAGGCCGGCGAGCACCGTGCCCGCGGCGCACAGCCAGGCGCGCAGTACCCGGCGGGGCAGCCGCGCCAGGATCGCCGCGGCGCCGTGCACAGGCAGGGCCAGCGACGCGAACTCGTGCAGCAGGCAGGCGAACAGCATCAGCGCCGTGTAGCCGAACCACAGCCTTCGGCGCGGGCGGGCCGCGGTCAGCACCAGCAGATAGCTCGCCCAGACGACCAGCGCACAGACCGTCGCGTACGAGCGCCCCTCCTGCGCGTACTGCTGCACGACCGGGATCAGCGCGAAGGTGCAGCCCGCGAGCAGCCCCGCCCGCCGGCCGGCCAGGCGCTCCCCCAGCAGGGCGACTCCCGCCGCGGCGGCGGTCATCGCGGCCACGGACGGCAGCCGCAGCGCGACGGCCTCACCGAAGGCGCCGTCGGGGGTGACGCCGAGGGTGACGTCGTAGACGCGGAACCAGAAGTGCATCAGCACGTAGTAGAGGCCGTGGACGACATCGACGTGCTGCAGCGTGGGCCACAGGTCGGCCAGGCTGCGGTGCGCCATGTCGTAGGTGACCGCCTCGTCGCGCCATATGGCGCCCTGCCGGCGGATCCCCCACGCCCCCAGGAGCAGCATCAGCCCGGAGGGCAACAGCACCACCACGCCCTGTGCCGCCCGGGCACCGCGGGCGGCCGCGGCGGACACGTACGTCTTCTGCGCTTGCGCTACGTCGATGACGGACTCCGGTCACGCGCGGAACGGACGGACAGACAGTCAGAAAGGCAGGCTCACGATAGAGCGGGCCGCCAGTGGGCCACCAGACGGGCGAGCAGGGCGGCCACGGGCGGCGACCGGGGAGGGAACGCACGCGGTGGCCGCGGGGCAGGAATGGATCAGGCCCCCGGAACCGGGCGGGGCCGGCGAACCAGGGGCCGCGTGCGGTGACCCGGGGCCGCGGGCAGGACGCCCGCGGCCCCGGCCCGCTCAGGTGATGCGGACCAGCTTCGCCCCGAAGGACGGCTCGACAAGGTCCTTCTGCAGGGCGACCGGCACCTTCTGCTTGCTCTGGCCGTTGCCGACGGTCAGCACACCGACCTCGGTACCGGCCTTCGCGGTGTGCGGGACGGTCTTTCCTCCGTCACCGACGCTCAACGTCAGCTTCTGGCCCGGGACTCCCACCGCCTTCAGGTCCTTGGTGGCGACGACCGGCGTGCGTCCGTTCAGGCCGTCGTCGACATAGCCGACCACCTGGCCCTTCTTCACCGCCGTGGCCGAGGTCAGCGCGTTGCGTACGACCTCGATGACCTTCTTGCTGTTGTTCTTGACCAGGGTGAGGCTGTTGGCGCCGTCGGGGTCCAGGCCCTTGAAGTGCTGGTCCATCATCGTGCCCAGTATCAGCTGGTCCTTGCCGTCCACGGTCTTGTAGGCCGCCCAGGACAACGTGCCGCCGGCCGCCGTGCTGGAGCCGGTCTTGATGCCCTTGATGCTCAGCCCGGCCAGCAGCAGGTTGTCGATATTGCTGTTGATCCGCTTCGGCAGGCCCTGGATGCTGGTGTTGGGCGTGGCGACGATCGGCCGGAAGGCGTCGAACTTCATGACGGCCTCGGCCAGCTTGAGCTGGTCGACGGCGGTGCTCACGGTCTTGGAGTCCAGGCCGCTGGGGTCGGTGTAGGTGGTGTTCTTCATGCCCAGGTCCTTGGCGGCGGCGTTCATCTTCTTCACGAACGCTGCCTCGTTGTCGGACTTGGTGTCCCAACGGGCCAGCAGCCGGGCGATGTTGTTGCCGGACGGGATCATCAGCATCTTGAGCATGTCCTGCTGGCTGAACTTCTGCCCCGCCTTGAGTCCCTCGATCCGGGACTCGTGCCTGGAGCCGCCCTCGGTCACCGCCTTGGCGTCGACCTCGATCTGCGGGCCCTTCTCGTCCTTCTTGAGCGGGTGGCCCTGGAGGATGACATAGGCCGTCATGATCTTGGCCACGCTCGCGGTCGGCACCGGCTTCTGCGGGCCGAACGTCCCCAGGTCCCCGGAGCCGACCACCTTGACCGCCGCCTGCCCCTGCGCGGGCCACGGGATGGCGAGCTTGCCGCCCTCGAAGGTGAACGAGGACTTGGCGTCGCCGACGGTGAGCGTCGGGTCGGGCAGCGGGCGCACCCCCTGGGCGACCACAAAGATGATCACCAGCAGCACCGCCAGCGGGGTCCAGATCTTGAACCGGCGGACGACCGTGCGCAGCGGGGTCTCGGGCGGCGGCGGGGTGTTGGTGAGCTGCGCCAGGAGATCGAGTGGCGGCAGGGGCTGCTGCTTGGTCTGCTCCGACTCGGGCAGCGCGGCGGGAGCGGCGGCGCCCGTGGCTCCCGTGGCGGCGGGCGGCATGGCACCCGGCCGGCCGGCGGGCTTGGGCGGCGCGGCCGCCCCGGAGGCCTTGGCGGGCGCGGCGGGCTTGGCGGGCGCGGCGGGCTTGGCGGGCGCGGCGGGCTTGGCGGGCGCGGCGGGCTTGGCGGCGGGGGGCGCGGCGGCTGCCTTGCCCTCCGGCTTGTCGGCCGTCTTGCCCGCGGCCTTGTCGGGCGCCTTGTCGGCGGCCTTGTCGGCCGTCTTGCCCGCTGCCTTGTCCGCGGGCTGTTCCGCGGCGTTGTCGGGCGTACGGGCGGGCGTCCTGGGCGCCGTCTTGCCCAGCGACCTGCCGGCGGTACCGTCGTCCGCCGACTTCAGCGCCACGAACTGGCTGGTCCGCTCGGAGTCCCGCTCGGGACCAGGCGTCGCCTTGGCATCGGCCTTGGCGCCGGTCTTGGCCTCGTCCTCCGCCTTGCCCTTTGCCTTGCCCTCGGCACCCGCTCCGTCCTTGGCGTCGGGCTTGCCCTTGCCCTCGGACTTACTCTCCGCAGTGCCGTTGCTCTCGGCCTTGCCCTTGGCGACGACCTCGCTCTTGGCGGCGTCCTTGCCCTTGGCCGGGGTCGTGACCTTGGCGGCACCCTCGCCCCTGGCGGGCGGGTTGATCTTGAACGCGGTGGTCGCCTGGTCGACGGCGCCGGCCGCCGCACCCTTCCCCTTCAGCTTCGCGACAGCAAATACACGGGTGGCTTCATCCACCGCCGTCCCATCGGCCTCGGCATCGGCATCGCCGCTGCCGTTGCCGTCAGCCTCGCCCTTGCCGTCGGCCTTCGCGCCGGGCTTGCCCTTCTGCGGCCCCACGGTGAAAACGGCGGTCGGCTGATCGACCACCTCGGCGGCGGACTCGCTCTTGGACGACTTCTCAGTCCTGGACGACTCCTCAGCCTTGGACGAGGCCTCGGCCTTGGGCGACGACGCGCCCTCCCCCTCGGACTCGTCCTTCGACGCAGCCTTGGGCTCCGGCTGCGGCTGAGCAGACCCGGAGTCGCCGCGACCGCCCTTGGACTCACCCTCCGGTGCGCCCTCAGCCTTCACCGGGGCCTTCCCGTGCCCCGCTTCCGGCTCCGCTCCCTGCTTCACTTCCGACTTTGCGACGGCACCCTCGGCACCCTCTGCATCGCCGTCGTCGCCGGCCTCGGCACCCTCGGAGCCGGTCTCGGCATCCTCGGCGCCCTCGGCATCCTTGTCGCCTTCCCCGGCGACCCAGGCGGCCACAGCGGCCCGCAGGCGCTCGTCGCCACCCCCGCCGCCGCTACCGGCACCCTCGGCAGCCTCAGCGGCCTCCTGAGGCGCCTCCGACGCCTCAGGCGCCCCGGCCCCCTCAGAAGCCCCCTCAGACGCTTCGGCCCCGGCCTCAGACTCCGACCCGGCTGCGGACTCCGACTTCACACCGGACCCCGACTTCGCCCCGGATTCCGACTTCGCCGCAGGCTTCGGCGCTGCCGCTGCCTCCGGCTCTTTCTCAGGCTTCGAGTCCGTCCCGGCCCCCGATTCCTTCGCCGGGTCGGCCGGCTCCCCGCGGAAGGCGGACAGGCGCGGATCGCGTTTGCTCCGCGCCGTCTTTCCCGACGACTGCTTCTTGTCCGACTTGTCGGGGGACTCGCCCGCCACCGATGTCTCCTTCATACGTCGCCACGCTGCCTGGCCCAGTGTTCCCAAGTGTCCTGTGTCCGCGTGGCACCATCTCGCCGCCACGCGTACCGGTAGGCGCCGCACCCCACAGAAAGATGTCGCCTACGTGCAAGACGAGAACGACATACCTACCGGTTCCCTACCGAACCCCCCACGCACCCTCGACAGATGAATGTGAGAGGGGTCACCCTGTCATTCATCCACGCGGGGAGGCATGGATGGGCAGGAGCCGCAGAACAATTCCGGAGGAGCTTCTGCTGCTCGCTTTGGACCCGACGACGGGTACCACAGCGCAGCCGCAGTCGCTCGACCTCGGCCTGGCCGGGGCCCAGCTAGTAGAGCTGGCTCTGGCAGGACGGATAGCCCCAGACGGGGATCGTATCGCCGTGGTGATGGCACGGCCGACAGGAGATCCAACTCTGGACTCCGCGCTCGAACTGCTGCGCCGACGCGGCAGTCCGGTGCGCGCGGTCCACTGGATCGGCGGGCCCCGGCTGGGGCTGCGCCAGACCTACCTCACGCACCTGGAACGGTGCGGCATGGTGCATGCCGTGGCGGGACAGATGTGCGGGGTGCTGCCGACGACGCGCTACCAGGCGACGGAGACAGCCATCAGCCGGGAAATCAGGGCCCGGCTGGACAACGCGATCCGCACGGGCGTACCCCCGGACCCGCGGACCGCGGCGCTCGCCGCGCTGGCCCATGCGGTCGGTCTCGGCAAGCATCTGTATCCAGGGAACGAAGGGCGTTCATCGCGCTCCCGTCTCCGGGATCTGATCCGGCACGACCCGATGGGCGGACTGGTCGCACACGCCGTCATGGATGTGCAGAACGGCGCCGCGGCACAGCCACGGCGGCCGCAGGCCACCGTGGCGGGAGCAGTACGGCAACCGGCGGCCCGGGCCTCGGCGGAACCGGCCGGTGCGCCGGGCCAGTCGCGGCACGGCCACGGGCGGATGGCCCGGGTGGGCGCCCGCTGACGCCGTAAGACACCCGGCGGCGCCTCACGGCCACCGCTGCACCCACCGCACCACGGCACCACCGCACATCGGACCACGCAGCACCGTCCCCACGATCCCGTTCGGGAGCCGCAGCAAGAAGCGCGGGGTGGCGGGCCGGCCGTTCTGGACGACGGCCGGCCCGCCACCCCGCGCAGCTGCGCGCGCGCATTTTCCCGATTCCGGCCCCGAATTTCCAACGTGACCACCTTGTCCAGCCATTTGCCAGCGCGACGTGGACCGTTGGTGGCAGTCTGCTGACCAGAAAACAGCAGTACGGAGCCGGAGGTGCACTTAGCGTGGCGTCCAACGTCAACCCCACCGTCAGGCGACGCCGATTGGGCCAGGAGCTGCGCAGGCTTCGAGAGACCAAAGGCATGACGGCAGAAGAGGTGGCGGACCGGCTGCTCGTCTCGCAGTCGAAGATCAGCAGACTCGAGAACGGGCGTCGCAGCATCAGCCAGCGCGATGTCCGCGATCTGTGCGGGGTCTACGAGGTCGAAGACCACCGCATCGTGGATTCGCTGATGCAGATGGCCAAGGATTCCCGCCAACAGGGGTGGTGGCACGCCTTCGGCGACATCCCGTACAGCGTCTACATCGGCCTGGAGACCGAGGCCGCCTCGCTGCGGGTGTATGAATCCCTGCTGGTGCCCGGTCTGCTGCAGACACCCGGCTATGCCGAGGCGGTCATTCCCGGCACGGTCCCCGAGCTGGCGCCCGACCATTTGGAGAAGCGCATTCAGGTGCGGATGCGGCGCCAGGACCGGATCAATGATGCCGAGCACCCGTTGCGGCTGTGGGCAGTCCTGGACGAGAGCGCGCTGCGCCGGGTGGTCGGCAGTCACCTGATCATGCGCGAGCAACTGGACCACCTCGTCGAGATGAGCCAATTGCCGCATGTGACGGTCCAGATTCTTCCGTACGACACCGGGGCGCACGCCGGCATGTCGGGAACGTTCTCCATCCTCGAATTCGACGACGCCGCCGATTCCAGCGTGGTGTACATCGAGGGCGTCACCAGCGATCTCTATCTGGAGAAGACCAACGATGTGCACAAGTACACGATCATGTACGAGCATTTGCGCGCACAGGCGTTGAGCGCCGAGCAGAGCCGGGAGTTCATCGCTGCCGCGGCGAAATCCCATGCGGATGCCGCGGGGTGAGGCCCGTCGGGGAGAAATAGTACGGAACCGGCATTCCTGCGGAGAGGCTGGCACGGTACACCTGCACCCGCCTCCGTGAATAGGGATCAAGAAATATGCCATTCGGACGGGTGAACGGCCTCTGCGGCTCGTGATGTTGGCGCGTAGCGTCATCACTACCGAATCCGCGGTAACTCAGAGTGAGTTGGAGTGAACATGGCCGTGCAGCCCAATTCCGCATTCTCCTGGACCAAGTCCTCGTACTCCGGTGGCAACGGCGCCTGCGTGGAAATCGCCGTGCCCGCCGTCACCGCTATTGCAGTGCGGGACTCCAAGGACCCCGACGGTCCGCGCCTCACGTTCGACAACTCCTCCTGGAACCGCTTTGTGTCGGACGTCGCCGGTGGCGCGTTCGACCTGGCGTGACCTGAGCCGTCACCGTCCGCAGTCCGCAGTCCGCAGATACGAGCCCTCTCGACTGGATCGCCGTCCCGGCCGAGGGGGCTCGGCCATGCCCGCGCCCATCCCCGTACCCGTGCCCTCCCTCAGCGCAGCTCGGATACGTACCGGTCCGTCCCGGGCACCGTCGGGATGAACGGCGCCAGCAACTCCACCCGCCCCAGCGCCGGCTCCGCGACCTCCTCCTCCAGGCCGGTGAAGTGTGCCGTCCAGCCGTCGCGCGGGTCCTGCTGGAGGAACCACAGGAGGGTCAGCCGGGTGTCCACCCCCACGACCTGCTTCACATAGGACATCCGGTCCCCCGGCAGCGGCGTCGGCCGGAAGACGGTCACCATCGCCGCCGGGGAGCCTGTCAGCCGCCGGGGAAGGTGGCGGGCACACAGCCATTCCACGAGCTCGGCCCGTTGCTCCGGCCCCTCCGTGTCGATGACCTCCAGCACCAGCCCGGCGTAGGGGTGGTCCAGTGCATGGAAGTCGCGGGGGCCGGCGGCGCCGTCCCGGTAGACCGTCGCCACATGCTCCTGGAAGGCCGTGAAGACGTGCGTACGGTCCTGGTAGACCCGGCCGTCCCGGTTGAGGCGCTGGTTGATGCCGACGGTCCACTTCATGTGCTCGTCGTAACGGCCCTCGGTGAGCCAGTAGGTGGAGAGATAGCAGCCTGTCGTGACCGGCTGTGCGACGGCGGACTTCTCCGGGCGGCGCAGCAGTTGCAGGTCACGGGTAGCCACCCAGCGGCGGCCGGCGAACATCCACGGCATCGCCATCGCGCCCGCGATGTAGTGGTCGTCCTCGTACCAGCGGTTGTAGGCGTATTCGTGCCCCGGATGCGGTTCGACCATGGTGATCAGCGCATGTCCGGGGCGCACACCGTAAGGGCCGACGGCGGCCAGCTCGGCGTAGGCGGCGGGCCCGGTGGCGGTGGGGGTGCCGGTGCCGTCTGTATCGGGCGGCGTTGCTTTGCTGTCTGCGGTCATGACAGACAGGTGTAGCTGACGACGCGTCATATGTGGAGCCCTGCGTATCCGCCCTGCACACCGCTCCCCGGCCCCCTTAGGCTGCCCGACATCTGCAGTTGACGCCGGTCGATCGCAGACATGAGTGATGGGAGCCGTCATGTCGGACTCGATCCCTGCCTCCGCGGCCACCGCCGTCCCGGGACTCGCCGCACGGGTGGCGCGAACCGGCAGTTCGCCGGTACGCGACATCCTGGCGCTCACCGCCCGGCCCGAGGTCATCTCGTTCGCCGGCGGGCTGCCCGCGCCCGAGTTGTTCGACGCGGCAGGCATAGCGGCGGCCTTCCAGCATGTACTGGCCGAGGAGCCGATGCGGGCCCTGCAGTACTCCACCAGTGAGGGCGATCCGGCGCTGCGTGCGGCCGTCGCGGCGCGGACGACCGCACGCGGACTGCCCACCGAGGCCGATGACGTGCTGGTGACCACCGGCTCCCAGCAGGGCCTGACGCTGCTGGTCACGGCCCTGCTGGAGCCGGGCGATGTGGTGCTGGTCGAGGACCCCTGCTACCTCGCGGCGTTGCAGACCTTCTCCTTCGCGGGCGCCCGGGTGGTGCCGGTGCCGACCGACGACGAAGGGCTCGACCCGGCCGCGCTGGACGAGATCACCGCGCGCGAGCGGCCCAAGCTGCTCTACCTCGTGCCGACGTTCCAGAACCCCACCGGCCGCACCCTGTCCGCCGAGCGCCGGGCCGCGGTCGCCGAGGTCGCCGCCCGGCGCGGACTGTGGATCGCCGAGGACGACCCGTACGGCGAGCTGCGGTTCGAGGGTGAGCCGGTGCCGTGGGTCGCCTCTTTTCCCGGGGCCGAGGACCGTACGGCGCTGCTGGGCTCGTTCTCCAAGGTGATGGCGCCCGGTCTGCGGCTGGGGTCGGTACGGGCGCCGGCCGCTCTGCGGCGGGCCTGTGTCATCGCCAAGCAGGCCGCCGATCTGCACACCTCGACCGTCGACCAGGCGGCCGCGGCCCGGTATCTGGCGGTCGCCGACCTCGATGCCCATCTGCGGCGGGTGCGCGACGCCTACCGGGCACGGCGGGACGCCCTGGTCGACGGGCTGTCCACGGCGCTGCCCGGCGGTTCGCGGTGGAACCGGCCGGCCGGCGGCATGTTCGTGTGGGCGACCCTGCCCGAGGGGTACGACGCGACGGCGCTGCTGCCCGAGGTGGTGCGGCATGACGTCGCCTACGTCCCCGGGGCGCCGTTCTTCGCGGGGCCGCCGGATGCGACCGCCGTCCGTCTGTCGTTCGTGACGCACTCCCCGGAGGAGATCCGCGAGGGGCTGGGACGGCTGCAGAAGGCTCTGGAGGGGGCGCGCCGGAGCGAAGGCCCCTGACGGCGGCAGCTCTGGCTTTCCCTGTCCCCCGGGCCTAACCTGACGCGCCATCAGAAGCGCGTCGCGGGACCGGCCGGGAGGCACACATGCTGCTGCGGAACAAGACCGTCATCGTCTCGGGCGTGGGAGCCGGGCTCGGCCATCAGGTCGCGGCGGCCTGTGTACGGGACGGTGCCTCGGTGGTGCTGGGAGCCCGTACGGAGGCGAATCTCGCCAAATCGGCGGCACAGATCGACCCTTCGGGCGGCCGCACGGCCTGGCGGGCGACCGATATCGGCGACGAGGAGCAGTGCGAGGCGCTGGCCGCGCTGGCCGTGGAGCGGTTCGGCGGGATCGATGCGGTGGTCCATGTCGCGGCGCTGGACTCGCTCTTCGGAGGCCTGCGGGACGCCGACTTCGACTCCTGGCGCAGCGTCGTGGACGTCAATCTCTTCGGCACCCTGCGGATGACCCGCGCCTGCCTGCCGTCCCTGGTGGCGCGCGGCGGCGGCTCGGTGGTGATGATCGGCACCCAGTCGTCGGTCGCCGCCCCCTCGCAGGTGCAGCAGGCGGCGTACGCGGCGTCCAAGGGCGGGCTGGTCTCGGCGATGTACTCGCTTGCGCGGGAGCTGGGGCCGGACCGGATACGGGTCAACACCGTGCAGCCCGGGTGGATGTGGGGCCCGCCGGTGGAGGCGTACGTCACGTTCCAGGCGCACGGTGAAGGCGTTCCGGAAGCGGAGGTGCTGGGCCGGCTGGCGGAGCGGATGGCGCTGCCCGAGCTGGCGACGGACGCGGACGTGGCTGAGTGTGCGGTCTTCCTGGCCTCCGACCGGGCGCGTGCCATCACCGGCCAGTCGCTGCTGGTCAACGCGGGGGAGCTGATGCGGTAGCGGCCCCGCCCCTCCGCGGGCCGCACCACCGGGCCCGCGCCCCGGCCGGTCCGTCTCCGGTACGGCCGGTCCGTCTGCGTACGGCCGGTCAGGCCCGCGGGTACCGGGCGAGCCACCCCGGCGACGAGCCGGCCGGGCCGTGCAGCGCGGGCCCCTGCGTCATCTCCATCGAGAAGTCGTCGGCCAGCTGCAGGATCGTCTCCCGGCCCTCCAGCTCGACCAGCCACACCGGCGGCAGCGCCGTCTCGCCGTGCAGGGTCCCCAGCAGGTTGCCGCAGATGGCGCCGGTGGAATCGCTGTCCCCGCTGTGGTTGACGGCGAGCAGCAGGCCGTGCCGGACGTCCTCGGCGACCAGTGCGCAGTACACGCCGATCGCCAGCGCCTCCTCGGCCGTCCAGCCCGCACCCAGCGACTCCACCCGGGCGGGTGTCGGCATGCCCTGCCGCACGGCGCCGAGCGCGCGCTTGAGAGCGTCGGTGGTCTCCTCGTGGCCCGGGCGGGTGGCCAGGTGCGCCAGCGCCTTCTGCACGGCGCCGTCGAGGTCTTCGCCGCGGGCCAGCGAATGGCTGATGACCGCGAAGGCGCCGGCCGCCAGATAGCCGGTGGGGTGGCCGTGCGTCTGCGCCCCGCACTCGGCGGCGAGCTGGAAGACAAGCTGCGGCTCCCAGCCGACCAGCAGGCCGAACGGCGCGGAGCGCATCACCGCGCCGCAGCCCTTCGAGTCCGGGTTCTTGGGCGCTTCGAGGGTGCCCATCACCTCGTCACCGAGGCCGCTCAGGCAGGCCTGGCCGGGCGCCCTGCGGGAGTACAGCCACTCCTCGCGGGCGAGCCAGCCGTCGTCCTTCTTGCGCTCGTCCGGGCCCCAGTCGCGCTGGGTGGCGGCCCAGCGCAGATAGGCGCGGTGGACGTCGGTGGGCGGATGCCAGGCGCCGGTGTCGCGGCGCACCTGGGCCCGGATCAGCCCGTCCACGGTGAACAGGGTCATCTGGGTGTCGTCGGTGACCGCGCCGCGCCGCCCGAAGGCGGGTACAAAATCAGCCACGCCTTCCTGGCCGTGCGCCGTGCGGATCGCATCCAGCGAGTCGAATTCGATACCGGCACCGAGCGCATCGCCGATGGCGCCGCCGAGCAGACAGCCGCGTACCCGGCTACGGAAGTCCTGCTGTTCCGCGCGCCCCCAGATGGCGCCGCCTCCCGCTGCGCTCATTGCGCCTCCCGAAGCTCACGACGTTCGGGGGCCTAGCAGAGGCCCCCTGGGGCAGCACTGTAATCGTTCAGGATTGATCAATTTTCGGCCAGGAGGGTAATGCGAATAGTCACTCACAAGGAGGCTTTTGGCCGGTACGGTCCCGATCAGTACCATCCGGCCACCCCGGCCGCCCTCCTCGCCCTCCTGGGAGAATCCGCATGACGTTGCGCTGCGCCGTACTCGACGACTACCAGGACAGCGCCCTCTCGATGGCCGACTGGTCCCTCCTGGCGGGCGCCGTGGACGTCCGTACGCTGCGGCAGCCCCTCGGCTCCGAGGACGACGTGGTGGCGGGGATCGGCGACTGCGAGATCGTCGTCGCGATGCGCGAGCGCACCCCGTTCCCCGCCTCGCTCCTGGCCCGGCTGCCCCGTCTGCGGCTCCTGGTCACCTCCGGGATGCGCAATGCCGCCATCGATCTGGCGGCCGCCGCCCGGCACGGCGTCACCGTCTGCGGCACGGCCAGCAACACCGAGCCGCCCGTCGAACTGACCTGGGCGCTGGTCCTGGGCCTCGCCCGCCACCTCGTCACCGAGAGCACCGCGATGCGCACCGACGGGCCCTGGCAGAGCACGCTCGGCGCGGATCTGCACGGCCGCACGCTCGGCCTGCTCGGCCTCGGCAAGATCGGCACCCGGGTCGCCCGGATCGGCCAGGCCTTCGGCATGAACCTGACGGCCTGGAGCCGGAATCTGACTGCCGAGCGCGCCGCGGAGGCGGGCGTCCGGCTCGCCGCCTCCAAGGAAGAGCTCCTGGAGGCGAGCGACTTCGTCTCCGTGCACCTCGTGCTCAGCGACCGCACCCGCGGCCTGCTCGGCGCGGACGAACTGCGCCGGATGCGGCCGACGGCGTACCTCGTCAACACCTCCCGCGCCGCCATCGTCGAGCAGTCCGCGCTGCTGCGGGCGCTGCGCGAGCACGGGATCGCCGGTGCCGGCCTGGACGTCTTCGACCAGGAGCCGCTGCCCGCCGGCCACCCGCTGCGCACCCTCCCGAACGTGCTCGCCCTCCCCCACCTCGGCTATGCCACCCGCCGCAACTACGAGGGCTACTTCCAGCAGGCCATCGAGGACATCACCGCCTTCCTGGCGGGCAGCCCGGTCCGCGAACTGGGCTGACGCGGAGCGGGCGGCGCCGGGGCCGGCGGACGGCAGAGCCGCCCGGCCCCCGCCCGGGGGGTCAACCGTTCGATCATGGCGGCGGTGCCCGCTGGGCATGCTGTCCCCATGTCCGAGTACGAGTGGGATCGCACCACCATGGCCGTTGTCGCCTCCGCGCTCTCCGGGGACAGCGACGGCGCGGTGGAACTCCTCCGTCCGCTCCCCCAGAGCGATGTCTGCCATATCGCGGTACGGCTCGCCGCGATGGCCGCCGACGCGCTGATCGTCGCCGCCCAGGACAGCGGAGGCGACCGCGAGGAGGCACTGTCGCAGTGGCAGCAGTGCATCCTGCAGCACGAGGCCGAGTACGAGGGCGGCGAGTAGCGGGGCCCCCGCGGCCGGCCGGAGCGCCGGATCCCGGGGGGCGGCGCGCCGGGCAGCCGGCCTCGTGGCGCCGGCGCGTCAGGCAGCGGGCCTCGTGGCGCCGGCGCCGCCTTCCGCGCCCGGTGCAGGCCCGCTCCCCGGCTACTCCACGACCGGCAGCAGCTCCGGCAGATGGCCGTCCGAGGCGAGGGCGGCGGCCCGGCGTTCTTCGGTGACCGGGGCGTACGTCGTGGTGCGCGGGCGGGCCGGGCGGCCGGCCAGGTCGGCGATGGCGATCAGGTCCTGGATGGAGCGGTAGGAGCCGTAACTCGAGCCCGCCATCCGGGAGATGGTCTCCTCCATCAGCGTGCCGCCGAGGTCGTTGGCGCCGGAGCGGAGCATTTCGGCCGCGCCTTCGGTCCCGAGCTTGACCCAGCTGGTCTGGATGTTGGTGATGTGGGGGTGCAGCAGCACCCGGGCCATCGCGGTCACCGCGCGGTTGTCGCGCGTGGTGGGGCCGGGGCGGGCGATGCCTGCGAGGTAGACGGGGGCGTTGGTGTGGATGAAGGGGAGGGTGACGAACTCCGTGAAGCCACCCGTCTCCTGCTGGATCTGTGCCAGCAGCCGCAGATGGCCCAGCCAGTGGCGCGGCTGGTCGACATGGCCGTACATCATCGTCGAGGACGAGCCGATCCCCAGCTCATGGGCGGTCTTGATGACCTCGACCCAGGTGGCGGTGGGCAGTTTGCCCTTGGTGAGGATCCAGCGGACCTCGTCGTCGAGGATCTCGGCCGCGGTGCCGGGGATGCTGTCCAGCCCGGCGGCCTTGGCCTCGGAAAGCCACTCGCGGATGGACAGGCCCGTACGCGTCGCGCCGTTGACGACCTCCATGGGCGAGAAGGCATGCACATGCATACCGGGGACGCGTTCCTTCACGGCGCGCGCGATGTCGAAGTACGCCGTGCCGGGCAGGTCGGGGTGGATGCCGCCCTGCATGCACACCTCCACCGCCCCTACGTCCCACGCCTGTTGGGCGCGGTCGGCCACCTGGGAGAGGGAGAGGGTGTAGGCGTCGGCGTCGGTGCGGCGCTGCGCGAACGCGCAGAAGCGGCAGCCCGTGTAACAGACGTTGGTGAAGTTGATGTTCCTGGTGACGATGTAGGTGACGTCGTCCCCCACGGTGTCGCGCCGCAGGTGGTCGGCGATGGTGCAGAGGGCGTCCAGGGCGGGCCCGTCGGCGTGCAGCAGCGCCAGGGCCTGGGCGTCGGTGAGCCGGGTGGGGTCGTCGGCGGCCTGCGACAGGGCCTGCCGCACGTCGGCTTCGATGCGCTCCGGTGCCATCCCCGGGGCGGCGGCCTCCCGCAGTGCCTCCCAGTCGCCGTAGACCTCGTCGAAGTCGTCGCGGCGGTCGGCGGTGCGGCCTTCGGTGTCGATGGTGTGGTGCAGGTCCGTACGGCCCGACGAGATCATCGTGAAGCCCTCGTCGGGCTCCTGCCAGGGGCGGCCCACCACGGGGGCGTCCTCCACGGCCAGGCCCGTCTCCGGGTCGGCGAGCGCCCGTACATGGGGCAGCAGGCGGGGGTCGAGCCAGGGCTCACCGCGCTGCAGGAACTCCGGGTAGATGGGGAGCCGTTCCCGCAGCTCGAACCCGGAGGCGGCGCAGCGCTCGGTCAGCTCGTCGATCTGGGGCCAGGGGCGCTCGGGGTTCACGTGGTCGAGGGTCAGCGGGGAGACGCCGCCCCAGTCGTCGATCCCGGCGTCGATGAGCATTGCGTACTCGCCGTCGACGAGGTTGGGCGGTGCCTGGATGCGCGTCGAGGGGCCCATGATGTGCCGGGCCACCGCGATGGTCGCGGCCAGCTCCTCCAGCTCGGCGTCCGGCATGCCGCGCATCGCCGTGTCCGGCTTGGCGCGGAAGTTCTGCATGATCAGCTCTTGGATGCCGTGGTACGCGCGCTGGATACGGCGCAGCGCGAACAGCGACTCGGCGCGCTCCTCGTACGTCTCCCCGATGCCGATGAGCAGTCCGGTGGTGAAGGGGACGTTGGAGCGTCCGGCATCCTCCAGGACACGCAGCCGGACGGCCGGCTCCTTGTCGGGCGATCCGTAGTGGGGACCGCCGGGCTCGCTCCACAGCCGCTCGGCGGTCGTCTCCAGCATCATCCCCAGGGACGGGGCGACGGGCTTGAGCCGCTGGAAGTCCGTCCAGGACAGCACCCCGGGGTTGAGGTGCGGCAGCAGACCGGTCTCCTCCAGGACGCGGATGGCCATGGCGCGGACGTACGAGAGCGTGTCGTCGTAGCCGTGCGCCTCCAGCCATTCGCGGGCCTCGGGCCAGCGGTCCTCCGGCTTGTCGCCCAGGGTGAAGAGGGCTTCTTTGCAGCCCAGTTCGGCGCCGCGGCGGGCAATGTCCAGCACCTCGTCGGGCGACATGAACATTCCGTGGCCGTCACGGCGCAGCTTGCCGGGGACGGTGACGAAGGTGCAGTAGTGGCACTTGTCCCGGCACAGGCGCGTCAGGGGGATGAAGACCCCGCGGGAGTACGTGATGACTCCGGGGCGGCCGGCGGCCTCCAGGCCGGCATCCCGCACCCGGGCCGCGGAGGCACACAGGTCCGTGAGGTCCGCGCCGCGCGCCTGCAGCAGCACCGCGGCCTCGCCGGCGTCCAGCGCCACACCGTCGCGGGCCCGCTTGAGCGCACGGCGCATCGCGTTGGCCGCCGGCCGCTCCTGTGAGGCGGGACCGGAGGCCCTTTCGTGGCCGGTCCCTTGGTCCGATGCCTGGTCAGGTCCCTGCACGCTGGAAGTCATCCTCCGAGGATACGAGCGCCCACCGACAGCGCCGCCGCCGGAGATCGAGTGGTCGGTGTGCCACTGATCACTACGGCCCGTGGTTCCGTCCGGGCCCGGAAGGGGCACTTCCCGGCGGCGGTTCCGGGCACGCTTGCACAGCGGCGGCCCCTGGTACGTCTACATACCGGCCAGCAGTTCGTCGGAGTATGTCCGGGTCAGGAACTCCATGTTGTGGCCGTCGGGGTCGTTGAGGTACAGACCGCGGCCGCCGTCCCGGGTGTTGATCTCCTGTGGCCTGGTGTGCATGGGGTCGGCCCAGTAGGAGAGCTCCCGCTCCTGTATGCGGTCGAAGATCGTGTCGAACTCGCCCTCGGACACCAGGAACGCGTAATGCGTGGGGACGAACTCGCCGCCCGCGACGTGCTCGGCGTAGTCGAGGGTCACCCCGTTGTCGAGCTTCAGGGCCGCGAAGGGACCGTAGGCCTTGGGTTCGGGCGCGCCGAGCAGACCGGCCAGGAACCGGGCGGAGGCGAAACGGTCCTTGCTGTGCACGATCGTGTGGTCGAGGCGAGGCATGGGATCTCCTTGATCTCTCTGGCCGGGCGGTCAACGTGTCCCCTGATCTGCTGAGGCAGCGCGGGCCGTCGGGCTCCTTGGCCCATCGGCCTTTTTGGCCCACGGCCTTCATGGACCGCTGATCGCCTTGGGCCGCTGACCACCTGAGCCGCCGATCTTCCGGGACGGTTGATCTTCCTGGCCGTTCACCGTTCTCACCGGGCCGCCGGTCTGCGGGGAGATCCGCGGCCCTTCACCTTCGACGCTACGACTGCGGAGGCCGCAGCGGATCGTTCTCCGGTACCGACCCGGGCGGGAAGCGGTACACCGCTGGTCCTAGGCCGGGTCCGAGGCCGCCGCAGGCAGCCGGCCGGTGGAGGGCCCTCCCCCGGGGCCCGTGCGCCATCCGCTCCGCCATCCCTCCGCCGTCTCCGCCGTCCGCTCCGCCGTCCGTCACCCCTCCCGCACGCCGCACTCCCCTGCGTCACCCGTCACAGGTACTGCGCGAAGTCGTCCAACGTCCGCAGCACCTCGGCCTCCCCGGCGGGCGGCAGCTGCAGCACCACCTCCTGCACGCCCAGCTCGCGGTAGTGCGCCAGCTTCCCGGCCGAGGGCTGGACCGCGTAGGGCACCACCACCGGCTCGCCCGTACGCCCGGCGTCCGACCATGCCTGCCGTAGTACCGGAACGGTCTCCGTCAGCCCGCGGCCGCCGATCGGCAGCCACCCGTCGGCGTACTCGGCGATCTGCCCGAAGAGCTTGGGGCCGGCCGAGCCGCCGAGGAGGGTGCGCGGTGCGCCGTGCAGCGGTTTGGGGTGGGCGAGGGAGGCCCGTACGGACCCGAATGCGCCCTGATACGCGGTCGGTTCCTCGGCCCACAGGGCGCGCATCAGCGCCACCCGGTCGCGGGTCAGCTCCCGCCGGGTCGACCACTCGACGCCGTGGTCGGCTGCCTCCTCGACGTTCCAGCCGTAGCCGATGCCGAGGGTGAAGCGGCCGCCGGAGAGGAAGTCGAGGGTCGCGATCTGCTTGGCGAGGTCGACCGGGTCGTGCTGGGCGACGAGGGTGATGCCGGTGCCGAGGGCGAGCCGTTCGGTGACCGCGGCGACCTGGCCGAGCGCGATGAACGGGTCGAGGGTACGGCCGTATTCGCGGGGCAGCGGCTCGCCCATCGGGGCGGGGGTGTCCCGGCCGGCGGGGATGTGGGTGTGCTCGGGGAGATAGAGGCCGGCGAAACCGCGCTGCTCCAGCTCGCGGCCCAGCCGGTCCGGCCGGATCGTCTCGTCGGTCAGGAAGATCGTGGTCGCGATCCGCATGCGGGAACACCTCCGTGTCAGGCGGGTGAGTGACCGCATGGTGCCTCACCGCCCGACGGTTATCCACAGGCCTTTCGCTCTCCGTCACACGCGCGTACAACAGTTTTCACGCGGTGCGACGAGCCGGCCGCGCAGCGGAACCAGACGCCCGCGGGCGGAACGGACGGGCACGACAGGCGCATGGGACAGGCCCGAGGCGGCACGGGGAGACGGAGATGGACGGGGGCCGATATGGAACGACGCGACGTTCTGAGACTTTCGGCGGTTGCGGGCGCGACGGGTGCGTTTACGCTCGGACGTGTGAGCTTCGCCGACGCCACACCCGCTGCCGGGCGGCCCGGAGGCGGGCCGGGCGGAAGCGGGCAGTCCGGGGACGGGCCGGGCGAGCAGACCCGGCGGGTGACCGGCCATCTGCCCACGGGAGCACCGGACTTCGTGTATCTGCCGGTCGAGGTGCCGCACGGCGTCCGCGAGATCGCGGTTGCCTACCGCTACGACAAGCCCACCGTCCCCGAGGGCACCCCCGGCAACGCCTGTGACATCGGCATCTTCGACGAGCGGGGCACGGGCCTCGGCGGCGCCGGCTTCCGCGGCTGGTCGGGCGGGGCGCGTACGGAGTTCTTCCTGCGCGCCGACGAAGCCACCCCCGGATATCTGCCGGGCCCCGTCAACGCAGGCACCTGGCATATCGCCCTGGGGCCGTACACGGTCGCGCCCCAGGGGCTGTCCTACGACGTCACGGTCACCTTGCGGTACGGGCCCCCGGGGCACACCCCGGCGCCCGTCCATCCGCCCGAACGCGCCCGGGGCCGGGGCCGTGCCTGGTACCGCGGCGACAGCCATCTGCACTCCGTCCACTCCGACGGCAAACGCACTCCCGCCGAGATCGCCGCGCTGGCCCGCGCCGCCGGGCTGGACTTCCTCAACACCTCCGAGCACAACACCACCTCCGCGCACCGCGCCTGGGAGGGTCTGTGGGGCGATGACCTGCTGATCCTGACCGGCGAAGAGGTCACCACCCGCAACGGGCACGTGGTGGCGATGGGCACCGACCCCGAGGCCTTCATCGACTGGCGCTACCGGGCCCGCGACAACGCCTTCGGAAAGTACGCGCGCGCCATCCGGCGGGCCGGCGGCCTGGTCATCCCGGCGCATCCGCACGCCACCTGCATCGGCTGCCACTGGAAGTTCGGGCTGAACGAGGCCGATGCGGTGGAGGTCTGGAACGGCCCGTACACCCCCGATGACGAGATCACCCTCGCCGAATGGGACAACACCCTCGTTGCCCACACCCGTGGCCGCGCGGACTGGCTGCCGGCCGTCGGCCACAGCGACGCTCACCGCGACCCGGATGTGGTGGGCCTGCCGCAGACCGTGGTGCTCGCCGACGATCTCTCGCGCCGTGCGCTGCAGGACGGCATCCGGGCGGGCCGGGTCTGGATCGCCGAATCGTCGAAGGTCGATCTGGCCTTCTCCGTCACCGGTGAGCGCGGCGAACACGCCGGGATCGCCGAGCGCTTGGAGCTCCCCCGTACGGCGAAGGTCACGGCCCGTCTGAAGGTCTCCGGCGCCCCGGGCTGCACGGTCTCCTTCCTCACCGACCAGGGGCGCCTGTACTCCACCCCGCTCCCCGCCTCGGGCAGCGGCACCGTCACCTGGCAGACCACCCCCGACCACGCCGCCTACATACGCGCGGAAGTCCGCCACCCTCCGACGGCAGCGGACCTGCCGGGTCCCATGGCGGCCATGACCAACCCGGTCTTCCTGGGCCGCTGGGACTGATCCGGCAGGGAACGTGACCGGTCGCGGACGGAGAGCCATGATCAGTCACAGGCAATACGACCAATCCCGGGAGGGGCATCCATGCGTGCCATGCAGTTCGAACGATTCGGTGACCCGGAGGTCCTGACCGAGGCCGAGGTGCCGGACCCGGTGGCGGGGCCGGGCGAGACCCTGGTCGAAGTGGAGGCCGCGGGCGTCAACTTCGGCGACATCAAGCACATCGCGGGCGAGCACACCGAGGGCCCGAACGCGCCGAGGGGGCCGCTGCCGCGCATCCCGGGCATGGAGGTCGTCGGCCGGACCGCCGACGGCCGGCGGGTCCTCGGGTACGTCCCGCAGGGCGGCTATGCGGCGAAGACCGTCGTCCCCGACCGCGACCTTGTCGCCTTACCGGAGGGGGTGAGCGCGGGCCAGGCGCTGTCCCTGCTCATACAAGGCCTGACGGCGTGGCATGTGCTGCGGTCGGTCGCCCGGGTGCGGCCCGGCGAAAGCGTGGTGGTCCATGCCGCCGCGGGCGGGACAGGCAGTCTCGCCGTCCAACTGGCCCGGGAGTTCGGGGCGGGCCGCGTCATCGCCACCGCGTCCTCCGAGGAGAAGCGCGCCTTTGCCCTCGGACTCGGCGCGGACGCGGCGATCGACGGCGACGCGGAGGGCTACAAGGACCGGATCCTCGCGGCCAACCACGGACGCCCGGTCGACATCATCCTGGACGCCATCGGCGGCCCGGTCCTCGACGCCGCACTGGACACACTCGGATACCTCGGACGACTGGTCACGTATGGCGCCTCCTCCCGACAGGCCGCCGCTCCCCTCGTGCCGAACCGCCTCGCGGTGGAGAACATCGGCGTCGCCGGCTTCTGGCTCATCCCGCTCCTTGCCCGCAACGGCCCCGGTGGGACGGCACTCAAGGAACTGCTCGACCTCACGGCACGACGATGCCTGCGGCCGCTGGTCGGCGCGGAGTACGACCTCGCGCGTGCTCGCGACGCGCACGAGGATCTGCTCGGCCGCCGCACAAAGGGCAAATTGGTCCTCCGCCCGTGAATCCGATCTCGAAGCCGACCCTCACAGCTGACCCTGAAGCCGACCGGCGGTCCCCCTTCCCCGCCCGGTCTCCTCGCACCGCATCGGCAGGTCCGGCAGAAGTGACCCCGCGCCCCGGCCCCGCCTTCCCTCACCCCGCCCAGACAATCGCCTGCCACTCGCTGTACGCATGCAGGGCGTACGAGCCCACGTCCCGGCCGACCCCGCTGCGCTTGAAACCCCCGAAGGGCGCTTCCATGTTGCGGCCCACCGTGTTCACACCCACCCCGCCGGCCCGCAGTTGCCCGGCCACCCGGAAGGCGCGGGCGGTGTCGCCGGACCACACGTAGTCGATGAGCCCGTAGTCGCTGTCGTTGGCGAGGGCCACCCCCTCGTCCTCCTCATCGAAGGGCACCACCACGACGACCGGACCGAAGATCTCCTCCCGGACGACCCGCATATCGGGGGTGCAGTCGGTCAGCAGCGTCGGCGCGACGTAGAAGCCGCGCTCCGGAACGGACGGCCGTGCGCCACCCGCCACGACCCGTGCGCCTTCCTTCCTGCCCAGCTCCACATACGACTCGACCCGGTCGCGGTGCGCGGCCGAGATCACCGGCCCGACCACCGTCCCCTGCGCACGGGGATCGCCGACCCGGAGATGCCCGATGTAGCGGGTCAGCCGCTCGACCAGCGCCTCGTACACCCCTCTCTGCACGATCACCCGCGTCGGCGCCGTACAGATCTGCCCGCTGTAGAAGGAGTAGGTGGTGCCGATACCGGCCACCGCGGAGTCCAGGTCCGCGTCGTCGAAGACCACCGCGGCGCCCTTGCCGCCCAGCTCCATGAGCTGGCGCTTCATCCCTCGTCCGCACACCTCGGCGATGCGCTGCCCGATGGCCGTGGAACCGGTGAAGCTCACCATGTCCACGTCCGGCGAGTCCACGGCCGCCTCACCGGCCTCCGCGGAAGCACCGCTCACCACATTCACCACTCCCGGCGGCGCACCCGCCTCCGCCAGCGCCGCCGCCATCCGGTACACCGACAGCGGGTCCTGCGGGGCGGGCTTCACGACGACGGTGTTGCCCATCGCCAGCGCCGGGGCGATCTTGCCCGCCGGGTTCGCCCACGGGTTGTTGTACGAGGTGATGCAGGCGACCACGCCGACGGGCCGGCGTACGGCGAGAGCACCCAGCACGGCCGCCCGCCCAGTCGGCCCCGCCTCGTTGATCTGCGGAGGCAGCCCCTGTTCGACCGGCTCCAGCGCCCCCTTCGCATACCGCCGGAAGCGCGCCACCCCCACCGCGACCTGCATCCCGCGCGCGGTCCGGGTCGTGGCCCCGCTCTCCGCCTGTGCCAGCTCGGCGTGCGCCGCGAAGTCGCGCTGCATCACTTCCGCAGCCCGGTCGAGAATCGCGGCACGCTCCTGCGGCGAAGTGCGCGACCAGGGCCCGAAAGCCTCGCGCGCCGCGGCCGCCGCCTCGTACACCTGCGCCCGGCTCGCCTCGGGCGCGAGCCCGACGACCGCCTCCGTCGCCGGGTCGATGACCTCGTAGCGACCACCGTCGGGCTCGACCCACTCACCCCTGATGAACAGCCGTTCCGAGACCGTCACCTGGCACTCACCGCGCCCATGTCCCCTCTATTTCCTCGATCCCCTCTCTGCCCTTCCACCACGGCTACGTGACGCGGACCGAGCCCCTGACCGCGCCCCTGATCCGGCCCCGGCCCCACCCCCGTCACTTCACACGCACCACCCCCATGCGCCGGGCCCACCACTCCCGTCATTTCGTGTTCACCGTCCTCGTGTCCCGGCCCGACCGCAGCACGGTTCCCGGCACCGCGCCGGTCACCACGTCGTCGCGGATCGTCTCGACGCCGTTGACCCACACCGCGTTGATGCCGACCGCCCGGGAGTCCAGCCGCGGGCTGTCGCCGGGCAGATCGTGGACGAGCGTGGCCTTGCCCGCGTCGATCCGCTCCGGGTCGAAGAGCACGAGGTCGGCGTGCCAGCCCTCCTCGATGCGGCCGCGCTCCCGCAGGCCGAAGAGCTGCGCGGGGTCATCGGTGAGCATCTTCACCGCCTGCTCCAGGCCCACCAGCTTCCTGCCGCGCAGGCAGTCGCCGAGGAAGCGCGTCGTGTACGGCGCACCGCACATCCGGTCCAGATGCGCGCCCGCGTCGGAGCCGCCCAGCAGGACGTCCTCGTGCTGCCAGGTCTCGGCGCGCAGCGCCCAGGAGGCCGGGTCGTTGTCGGTGGGCATCGGCCACAGCACCGTCCGCAGCCGGTCGTTGGCGCAGATCTCGACCATGCAGGCGAAGGGCTCCAGGCCGCGCTCGGCCGCGATGTCCTGGACGACGCGCCCGGTCAGGCCCTCGTTCTCCGGGGAGTAGGTGTCCCCGATGACGTACCGGCCGAAGTCGGTGAGCCGCCGGAAGACCCCCGCCTCCTTGCTCTCCGCGCGCCGCAGCATCTCGTGCCGTACGCCGGGGTCACGGAGCTTCGCGATGCGTTCGGGTACCGGCAGGCCCAGGATCTCGCCCCAGCCGGGGAGGAGGTTCAGCGCGCAGAAGGTGCCCAGGGACATGTTCATGGGGGTGAGGATCGGCATCGTCAGGGCCACGATCCGGCCGCCGGCCTCCCGGGCCCGCTCGCCGGCGAGCAGCTGGCGCGGCACCCGTGCGGGCACCGCCGCGTCGATCGTCAGCACGTTCCAGTTCAGCGGCCGTCCGGCCGCCGCGCTCATCGCCACCAGCAGCTCGATCTCGTCGTCGCCGAACTGGTCGAGGCAGCCCGACACGATCGCCTCGATCTGGGTGCCCTCGTGCGCGGCGACGGCCCGCGACAGCGCGAGCAGTTCCTCCGGTCCGGCGTGCCGGGAGGCGACCGGCTTCCCGTAGCCGTCGGAGTGGGTGGAGGACTGCGTGGTGGAGAAGCCCCAGGCCCCGGCCTCCATCGCCTCGTGGAAGAGCGCCAGCATCTCTTCCAGCTGCCGGGCTGTCGGCTGCCCGCCGATGGCGTCCGCGCCCATCACGTACCGCCGCAGCGCGCAATGGCCCACCATGAAGCCCGCGTTGACGGCGATCCGTCCCTCCAGCGCGTCCAGGTAGTCGCCGAACGAACTCCACGTCCAGGGGGCGCCCTCTTCGAGCGCCACCAGGGACATGCCCTCGACCTTGGACATCATCCGGCGGGTGTAGTCGGCGTCGCCGGGCCGCCCGGGGTGCAGCGGCGCCAGGGTGAAGCCGCAGTTGCCGCCCGCCACGGTCGTCACCCCGTGGTTGAGCGAGGGAGTGGCGTACGGGTCCCAGAACAGCTGCGCGTCGTAGTGGGTGTGCGGATCGACGAAGCCGGGGGCGAGGACGAGGCCGGTCGCGTCCTCGCTCGTCCTCGCCTCCTCGGTGCCGATGCCGACGCCGGGGCCGACGCCGGGACCGGGGCCGGGGCCGATACCAACCCCGCTCCCGTTCCCGCTGCCGGTGCCTGCGCCGGTCCCGGTCCCGGCCCCCGCCCCGGTCGGGGCGATGACGGCGATACGGCCGTCACGGATGCCGACATCGGCGGTGTACGAGGGCGTTCCCGTGCCGTCCACAACGGTCGCGCCCTTGATCAGGTGGTCGAGCATGGGCGGTGCGTCCCCTTCCCCTGGGCGGAAATTCCGCGGGTTCAGCTGCCTGCGGCCTGACGGAACCGGGTCGTCCGGTGCACCGGATCCGTGTCGATCTTCGGGATCACGTGTTCGCCGATGAGCTTGACCGTGTTCATCGTGTCCTCGTACGAGATCCCGATCGGCAGCCCGAAGCTCAGCTGGTCGGCGCCGGCCTGTTCCCAGCGCTTGCACTGCCCCAGCACCTCGTCCGGGTCGCCGCAGATCATCAGCTCCTCGGCGATCAGCAGCTCGATGAGCTCGGCGGTGTAGTCGGGCAGCAGCTCGGGCCACTCGGGGATGCCGTCGGGCCGCGGGAAGGTGTCGTGGTAGCGGAAGACCAGCGACTGGAGGTAGTTGAGCCCGCCGCCCACCGCGATCTCCACCGCCTTGTCGTGCGTCTCGGCACAGATCGCGGTCGAGGTCACCATCACGTTGTCGTTGACGAAGCCGCCGACCGGCTCGGCCTCCCGGATCGCCGTCTTGTACTGCTCCAGCACCCACTCCATGTCGGAGACCTTCTGCACGCTGAAGCCGAGGACGCCCAGCCCCTTCTTCGCCGCCATGGCGTACGAGGACGGGGAGCCTGCCGCGTACCACATCGCCGGGTGCGCGGCCCCGTACGGCTTCGGGAAGATCTTCCGCGGCGGCAGTTGCCAGTGTTTGCCCTGGAACCCGACGTACTCCTCCTGGAGCCACATCTTCGGGAACTCGGCGATGGTCTCTTCCCAGATCTCCTTGGTGTGGTTCATGTCGGTGATGCCCGGGAGGAAGCCCAGGATCTCGTGGCTGCCGGCGCCCCGCCCGCTGCCGAACTCGAAGCGGCCCTCGCTGAGATGGTCGAGCATGGCGACCTTCTCGGCGACCTTGACGGGGTGGTTGACCTGTGCGAGCGGGTTGAAGATCCCGGATCCCAGGTGGATCCGCTCGGTCGCGTGCGCCAAATACCCCAGAAAGACGTCATTGGCGGAGAGGTGCGAGTACTCCTCCAGGAAGTGGTGCTCGGACGCCCAGGCGTACTTGAAGCCGGACTTGTCCGCCTGGATGACGTACTCGGTCTCCTCCATCAGCGCCTTGTGCTCCGCGAGCGGGTCGGTCTCGGCCCGCTTGCCCACGTATCCCTGTACAAAGAGCCCGAATTCCAAGGAGGTTCACCGTCCCCTGAGCCATTCGCCATTTCTGACGTACCGTCAGATTCGATGTGCCGACTGTTCCACCGCACACGGGGAGCGTCAATAGCCGTCGCGCGCCGGACTGACGCACCGTCAGAACAGACTGACCCCCGCCAGCCAGCCCCCGTCGACGACGAACGGCTGCCCGGTGATGTACGACGAGTCCTCGCACGACAGGAAGAGCGCCAGCTTGGCGACCTCCTCCGGCCGGCCGATCCGGCCCAGCGGCACCAGCTTCCGGTAGAGCTCATCCACGGCCCGCTTCGACTCGACCGGGTCCGCGCTCGGGTCCAGTGCCGCGGGGTTGGTCATCGGGGTGTCCACCGCCCCCGGGCACACCGCGTTGACCCGGATCCTCCTGGCCGCCAGCTCCACCGCGGCGACCCGGGTGAGCCCGAGGACCGCATGCTTGGTCGCGGCATACGCGCCGACGAAGGCCATACCTGTCAGGGCCGTGTACGAGGCGGTGTTGACGATCGTCCCGCCGCCCGCCGCCTCGATCTCCGGCGCCACCGTACGGATCCCGAGGAAGCACCCGACCTGGTTGACCTGCACCACCTGCTGGAACTCCTCCAACGGCGTCGACACCAGCTCGTTGAAACGAAGAATCCCCGCGTTGTTGACCAGCCCGTCGATCTTCCCGAAGGCGTCCTTGGCGGCGCCGGCCGCCGCCTCCCAGTCCGCCTCCCGCGTCACATCCATATGGACGAAGCGGGCCCGGTCCTCCCCCAGCTCCTTGGCCAGCGCCTCGCCCTGCGCGTCGAGCACATCCCCGAGCACCACCTTCGCGCCCTCCGCGGCGAACAGCCGCGCCTCCTGCTCACCCTGCCCGCGCGCCGCACCCGTCACGATGACAACCCGCCCGTCGAGCTTGCCCATGCCTGCACTCCTCTGCTGGTGAGTACGCCTTCGGCTGTTCCGGTCCGTGAGCTGTGCGCCGCGAGTTGTGCGCCGTGCGTCGTGAACGGTGAGTGGTGAGTGGTGAGCCGGGAGTGTGGCGAGCGTTGAGTGGCGAGCCATGAGCGTGGTGAGCGGTGACGAACAGCCGCCCAGCCGCCCAGCCGTTCAGCCGTTCAGCGCTCAGCCATTCAGCGCTCAGCCATTCAGCAACGGCGCCACATCCGTCCCGAACGCCGCCATCTGCTCCGTCAGCTCGTCACCACTACGGCTGCGGAACCGCACCTGGATCTGGTCCACTCCCATGGTCCGGTACTCCCGCAGCGACTCCGCGATCCGCTCCGGCGCCCCGGACAGGGTCCGCCGGCCGACCTCCCACCCCGGCTCGCCGATGTACAGCGGCTCGGCGATGGCGCCGATCACGACCGGCGTACCGACACCGGCAGCGGCCCGCAGCCTCCGCAGCTTTCCGATCTGCGCCGGCAGCTCCGACCGCCGGTCGCCTTGCGGCAGCCAGCCGTCGCCGCGCACCGCGGCCCGGCGTACGGCGGCGGGCGAGGATCCGCCCACCCAGAGCGGCGGCCGAGGCGTCTGCACGGGCCGCGGCGCCTGCCCCAGCCCCTCGAACGCGAACCGCTCCCCCGCGAACCGGGGGAACTCCTCCGGCCCCAGCGCCGCCTTCAGCGCGTCAATCGTCTCGTCCAGCACCGCCCCACGCCGCTCGAAGTCCACTCCGAGGACGTCGAACTCCTCCGTCACGTGTCCGGCGCCCACCCCCAGAATCAGCCGCCCACCGGAGAGCCGGTCGAGCGTCGCGTACTGCTTGGCGGTGACCAGCGGATGCTTCAGCCCGGCCACCGCCACATGACTGAGCAGCCGCACCCGCTCGGTGACGGCGGCCAGATGCGCGAGGGTGGCGACCGGGTCGTACCAGACGGTGCTCATCGCCTCGGCCAGCCGCCGCGGGATCGCCAGGTGCTCACAGCAGGCGATATACGCGAACCCGTACCGGTCGGCGGCCCGCGCGACCGCGACCAGCTCGACGGGCCCCGCCGCGGCCTCCCAGCTCTCCGCGAAGAGAGTGCTCTGCGACTGCACCGGCAGCTGCATCCCGTACACCAGCCGCCCGTCCTCCGGCCGCCATACCCCACCGCGCACGCCGTCCACAGGCCCTCCCACGATCTGACGAGGCGTCATATACCCCGGAGCGACACATCGTGGCGCCTGACGCCCCATCAGACAAGGGGCGGGCGTCGGCGCGCAATCGGCTACACGGCTCCCCGGGAGGCCCGCCACATCGTGTGTTCGCGGCTGATCGCCTCCTCGGCGTCAGCCACCTCCTGCATCCAGTCCGACTCCTCATGGGTCGCGGACAGCCGCTGGTGCACGATGCTCAGTTCGGTCGCCGCAAAGGTGTAGGCACGACCGAGCGACTCGTACTGCCGCACCGCGAACCAGGCGGCGCCGGCGCCCAGCACGGCCGCGAGCACACCGGGCAGATCGAAGTCGATGACCTTCAGCAGGCGCAGCACAGCGGCGAGCACGCCCAGCCCCTCCACCACGATGAGGCCGATCCGCCAGCGGCGGGCCAGAACGATGTTCACGGCCGCCTTGGTTCCGTACCACTGCTGCTGATCCGCGATGCGCCCGGCGAGATACGCCTGCTTGCGGCAGGCGAACGGGCTCCGGCGCAACTCACCCATGGCCTGGGTGGCGGCCATGGAGCCCACCGGGACGATGCTGTCGGCCGGCGCCTCCCTGAGCAATAGCTCCAGCCGCTCGTGGAATCTGCGTTCCGCGGCGTCCGCGGGCAGCGTGGCCGGGAACGGCTCGCCCGCCACCGCGTATCGCCAGGACAGCGTCTTCGCCGACTCCGCAAGGGCACGCCCGTCGTACCAGGCACGCTCCGGCCGCTCCGCGAGCATCCACACCTCCAAGTAGACGGTCACCAAGAAGGCCAGGAGCACCACCGTGACCGCGGCGTCGTTGCTCGACACCGCACAGACGGCAGCCACAATCGCCAGCACCAGCCGCCATTTCGTGCCCCGCATATGGCGGCGCTGCCCCGAAACCGAAGCGGCATCCGCCGACCGGAACACCGCCGGAAAATCCTCGTCGCCGAGTGTTCGCCCCTCGCTCACCGCAGCCCCGCCCCCTCGCATCCCGCAACATGAGTCCGAAATACGACAGAAGTGTAGAGCCGATCGCCGACGGCCATCCCGGCATCCGGGGAACGGGACCGGGCCGAGGACGAGACGCTGCGGTGATACCAACTTCGCGGCCACAAGGCACCGTTGCCACCCTCACCGGCGATGTGGATGATGCGGCAACGGGGACGTGCGGCGGCCCCGTGCCGACCTGACGACGGGGGAACCGGAATGGCTGGCCAGAACGCCTCGCAGCGCACCCACCGATACGACGCCTTCCTTTCCTACAGCCATGCGGCCGACAGCGCCAAAGCTGATCATCTGCGGCGGGGCCTGCAGAATTTCGCGCGCAGCAGCTGGCGGCAATTACGGGCGCTGCGTATCTTCCTCGACAATGCCTCGCTGGCGGCGAACCCGGCTTTGTGGCCCGAAATCGAGCGTCATCTCGCGGATTCCGGCGCCTTTATCCTGCTCGCCTGCCCGAGGTCCGCGGACTCGGACTGGGTGCAGAAGGAGATCAACTGGTGGCGCGCCGGCCCCGGGGCGCGGAGGATGCTCATCGTCGTCACCGGCGGTGAGCTGGAGTGGGACCACGGGGCGGGGGACTTCGACTGGGCGCGCACCACCTGCCTGCCGCGCACCATGGCGGGAATGTTCAGCGACGAGCCTCGGTGGGTCGATCTGCGGTGGATGTCGGAACAGGATCCCGGCTCGCTGCGGGACTCTCGCTTCCAGCAGTGTGTGGCCGACCTGGCGGCCCCGCTGCACGAGCGCCCCAAAGAGGATCTCATCGGTGCGGACGTCACCCGGCAGCGCAGGACGAAACGGCTCGTGCGCGGTGCGCTCGCCGTCATCACCACTCTCGCCTTGGCGGCCGGCCTGGGCTGGGTGGACGCCGTCCAGCAGCGGGACGAGGCCCAGCGGCAGGCTCTGCTGGCGACCTCCCGGCAGCTGGCCGCGACCGCTCTGAACCTGAAAGACGGAAATCTGCGGCTGGCGTCGCTGCTGGCGATCGAGGCGTACCGCATGCAGCAGTCACCCGAGGCCCTCGCCACGCTGAACCGGCTCTCCACGGACAGCCCTCATCTGGTGAGCATGACGTCGAGCACGAAGGACATCAGCGCGCTCGCTTTCAGCACGGACGACCAGGCGGTCGCCGTCGGTGACGAGGGCGGTGCGGTGACGGTGCGGGGTGCCGACGGCCGCACCCTGCGTGCCCGGACCTCGCTGCCGGGCCGCATCACGGCAGTGGGCTTCAGCAAGGACGGGAAGCGGCTGGCCGTCGGGGACGACAAGGGCAACGTGGGGGCCTATGACCTGACGCGCAGGACACTGCGCCGGTTCGTTCCCCGGCCCGAGAGCGTTTCCTCGCTGGCATTCAGCACGGCGGGACAGCTGGCCGTCGTGGATGCGGACGGCACGGTGACGCTGTACGAGGAGAGCGGGAAGCAGGTCCGTTCGCAGCGCACCGGGCACTCCGGCGACGTGATCGCCTTCCAGAACGCCGGGTCCCGCCTTCTGGTGCGCGACGGAGTGGGTGGCGGCGCCCTGCACACCGTGCCCGAGCTGCGCACGATCCTGAACAGCAAGGAGTTCGTACTGCCCGCGAGCCAGGCCGTGGTGGCCGTCTCCAACAGCGGCCGCTGCTTCGGCTACCTCAAGTTCGGGCAGTTCATCAGCACCGGACTACCGGAGATCAAGGGCCACCAGTCCCTCGCCGACACCTGCACGGACTTCCCCGCGCTCCCCAACGAGGAAGCCAGATTGCTGGCCCTGACCGACAACGGCCGGATGGCCGTGGGCACCACGTCCGGCATCACGGTGGTCGACGCGGAGACCAAAGGGCGCGCCAGTCAGCTCCGCAAGCTCACCGGTGTCGGCGGGCCCTCGCTGCTGAAGTTCTCGGACACGGGCAGCAGGCTCGCTTCCGTACACGGCCGGACGGTCGCGCTGTGGAACTTCGACCAGTTCTCCCGGACGGCTCATGCGCACGGCCTGCCCCTGTCGGACGACCAGACCATGGTCTACAGCCCGCCTCTGGCCGCCGGCCCGGACGGCCAGGTCGCCTGGAGCAACCTCATGCACGGCGACCCCTTCGGCACCGAGACCAAGCTGCACGTCTGGAGCCCGAAAGGCCGCGGCACGCTCGCGGGCGGGGAGGCTCTCATGTACGACGCGCTCGCCTTCAGCCCCGACGGCCGGACACTGCATGCCGGCCTGGACGGTGCAGTGCAGTCATGGCAGATCCAGGACACACGCCTGGTGAAACGGCACACGGTGGCCTTTTCCGGAGAGCGGTACGGCTACTCGCGGGACCCTGTCGTGATCGCCCCGCGCGCGGACGGTTCCCTGGTCGTCACCACGGACGACGGGGCCGTCCATGTCGCCGGACCGTCGGCGCAACGCACCCGGATCATGGTGCCGCGTGGCACCGGCGACCCTCAGAAGGGGCTGCTCTCCTCGTTGAGCGACGACGGCCGGACCGCCGCCGTGGAGAACACCAGGGGCGCCGTCGACATCTACGACGTCGACTCCGGAAGGAAACTGCAGTCGGTGCGCCTGAACGGCGAGCAGGTGAACGCGCTCGCGCTGGCCGCCGGGGGACATGCACTATTCCTCGTGGGCAGCAAGGGGACGTTGGCCCGCTGGGACCTGGACGAGCGGCAATTCCGCTGGCAGAGCGCCGAGCCGAACGGGGCCCGGGTGACAGCGAGCGCGGACGGCCGCACGGTCATCACCCTTTCCGACAGCGGCGCCTTGAACCGGTGGGACGCGGACACCGGAGACCGGCTGGGCGGCCCCGACATCCCCATCCCACTCCACACACTGTCCGGAATCGGCGGCATCGGGGAGCACACCGGCTTCGTGCTGGACGACGCCGGCACGCTGTGGACGGCCACCGAGGGCGGCGATGTCCTCTCCTGGGACTTCTCGGTGAACTCCTGGATCAAGGGCCTCTGCCGGATCGCCGACCGCGATCTCACGGCGGCCGAATGGCACCGCTATGTGGGAAACACCCCGCCGCCCCGTCCCACCTGCGGCTGACGGAACGGCACAACCTGTGCGGACCGATCGGCCGAACCGCTGCCGGGGCGGGGCCGGGACGGAACGCCCATGGGGGGCTCGAAGCCGAACCCCGACCCGTCCATCCTCGTTCCCGCCCTCGTTCCCGCCCTCAGACTCCCCCCGCCGACGGCCCCCACAGCCCCTCCCCCGTCAACCCCAGCAGGGAAATCGCGTTCCCCCGAACGATCTGTTCCACTACGTCCGGCGCGAGGTGTCCCATCTGTGATTCGCCGACCTCCCTCGACTTCGGCCAGGTCGAATCGGAGTGCGGGTAGTCCGTCTCGTAGAGGACGTTGCCGACGCCGATCGCGTCCAGGTTCTTCAGACCGAAGGCGTCGTCGAAGAAACAGCCGTAGACGTGTTCGGTGAAGAGTTCGGACGGCGGGCGGAGGACCTTGTCGGCGACGCCGCCCCAGCCGCGGTTCTCCTCCCAGACCACGTCGGCGCGTTCGAGGATGTACGGGATCCAGCCGATCTGGCCCTCGGCGTACATGATCTTCAGGCTGGGGAAGCGGTCGAATTTGCCGCTCATCAGCCAGTCCACCATCGAGAAGCAGCAGTTGGCGAAGGTGATCGTGGAACCGACGGCGGCGGGGGCGTCGGCCGAGGTCGAGGGCATCTTCGACGAGGAGCCGATGTGCATCGCGACGACCGTGCCGGTCTCGTCGCAGGCGCGCAGAAAGGGGTCCCAGTAGTCGGTGTGGATGCTGGGCAGCCCCAGGTGCGGCGGGATCTCGCTGAAGCAGACCGCCCGTACCCCGCGGGCCGCGTTGCGCCGTACCTCCGCGGCCGCCAGCTCCGCGTCCCACAGGGGGATGAGGGTCAGCGGGATCAGCCGCCCCTGCGCCTGCGGGCCGCACCACTCCTCGACCATCCAGTCGTTGTACGCGCGCACGCCCAGCAGCCCCAGTTCGCGGTCCTTGGCCTCGGTGAAGGTCTGGCCGCAGAAGCGGGGGAAGGTGGGGAAGCAGAGTGCGGACTGGACGTGGTTGACGTCCATGTCGGCCAGCCGTTCGGGCACGCTGAACGAGCCCGGACGCATCTGTTCGTAGGTGATGCCTTCGAGCTTGATGTCGTCGCGGGCGCAGCCGACGGCGGTGTCGAGGCGGGTCAGCGGCCGGCGCAGATCTTCGTAGACCCACCAGTCGGCTATCGGGCCTTCGTCCCCCGCGGCGCCCATCGTCGGGGCGAACTTGCCGCCCACGAAGGTCATTTCCTTGACGGGCGCCCGGACGATGCGCGGGCCGATGCCGTGGTACTTCGACGGAAGCCGGTCCCGCCAGACGTGTGGGGGCTCCACCGTGTGGTCGTCCACCGAGATGATCTTGGGGAAGGTCTCCATGGCGGATACGGTAGCGCCGATCTGACGGTGCGTCAGCACTACGTCCGGGAATGAACCGGGTGGCGAGGGGCGCTACTCGGGAGAGTCAGCAGCAGCGGAGTACGGCCCGAGCATCGGAAGGTCAGGACGGGGCGCGTTCAGGGCGCACAAGGGCAACTACCGGCCAGAGGGCGCGCGGAAGCGGACCCTCCGCGCCTCCTTGTGCATTGACGCATACACCTCCTGATCACCCGAGGAGGCTTTGTGCATGCTCCGGACCCCTACTGACGTAAGGGGCTCGGACAAGGCAGACTGACCGTTGCGCACGGTGAACCGATGCGAACGGTACGAACGGATGGCACAAGGCAGGGGGACACATGGACCACAGTCCGGGGCAGGGGCGGGAGCGGCTCCGCTTCTCCGTGCTCGGTCCCGTGCGGGCCTGGCGCGGCGATGCGCCGCTGGCGGCGGGCTCCCCGCAGCAGCGTGCGTTGCTTGCCGCACTGCTGCTGCGCGGCGGCCGTACCGCCACCGCACCCGAGCTTGTCGACGCGCTGTGGGGCGACGAACCACCGCACGCCGCGCTCGCCGCGCTGCGTACGTACGCCTCGCGGCTCCGCAAGGCGCTGGGTGATGACGCAGCCACCTTGGTCAGTGAGTCCGGCGGCTATGCGATCCGCTCCGTGGACGGCCACCCGCTGGACCTGGACCTGGACCATGCCGAGCAGTACGCGACCGAGGCCGAAAAGGCCAAGACCGTCGGCGATCGCGGCCGCGCCCGCAAGCTCCTCGACGACGCGCTCGCACTGTGGGCCGGCGAGCCCCTGGCCGGCCTTGCCGGCCCTTACGCCGAGACCCAGCGCACCCGTCTCGACGAGTGGCGGCTGACCCTCCAGGAGACGCGCCTCGAACTCGACCTGGAAGTCGGCTGCCACGCCGAGGCGGTCTCCGAACTGACTGCCCTCACCGCCACCCACCCACTGCGCGAGCGACTGCGGGAACTCCTCATGCTGGCGCTGTACCGCAGCGGCCGGCAGGCCGAGGCGCTGGCCGTCTACACCGACACCCGCCGACTCCTCGACGAGGAACTGGCCGTCGAGCCCCGGGCCTCGCTCTCGGAACTCCAGCAGCGGATCCTCCGGGCGGACGCCGACCTGGACGCGCCCCTGACGCTCAGCGACGGCACGGACCACGCCGACCATGGCGTCGTCCGGCCCCAGCAGCTTCCCGCCACCGTCGCCGACTTCACCGGGCGCACGCCCTTCGTCGCCGAGCTGGGCGACCGGCTCGCCACCACCGAGGGCAGCGTGATGGCGGTCTCCGCGCTCACCGGCATCGGCGGCGTCGGCAAGACCACCCTCGCCGTGCATGTGGCCCACGCCGCCCGCGAGCACTTCCCCGACGGGCAGCTCTACGCCGACCTGCAGGGCGCCGGACACACCCCCGCAGAGCCCGAGGCCGTGCTCGGCGCCTTCCTGCGCGCCCTCGGCACCCCGGACTCCGCGATCCCCGACGGCCTGGAGGAGCGCTCCGCCCTCTACCGCTCCACCCTCGCCGGCCGCCGCGTGCTGGCCCTGCTGGACAACGCCCGGGACGCCGCACAGATCCGCCCACTGCTCCCCGGCACCGAGGGCTGCGCAGCACTGATCACCAGCCGCGCGCGCATGATAGATCTCGCCGGGGCGCATCTGATCGACCTCGATGTGATGAGCCCCGACGAGGCGTTCACCCTCTTCACCCTCATCGTCGGAGAAGAGCGGGTGAACGCCGAGCGCGAGGCCTCGATGGACGTGGTCGGCGCCTGCGGATTTCTCCCGCTCGCCATCCGCATCGCTGCCTCCCGTCTGGCCTCCCGCCGTACCTGGACGGTCTCCGTGCTCGCCAGCAAACTGGCCGACGAGCGCCGCCGTCTGGACGAGCTGCGTGCCGGCGACCTTGCCGTCACAGCCACCTTCGAACTGGGCTATGGGCAGCTCGAACCGCAGCAGGCACGGGCATTCCGGCTGCTGGGTCTGGCCGACGGCCCGGACATCTCCCTGGCCGCAGCCGCCGCCCTCCTCGACATGGACGACGATACGACCGAGAGCCTGCTGGAATCCCTCGTCGACACCTCACTGCTGGAATCCGCGGCACCCGGCCGCTACCGCTTCCACGACCTCGTACGCCTCTACGCCCGCTCCTGCGCGGAGCGCGACGAGCAGCCGCCGGCGGAGCGCGATGCGGCGGTGTCTCGGCTCCTGGACTTCTACCTGGCGACAGCTGCGCACAGATACCCCCTCGAACGCCCCGGCGACATCCTGGTCGACCACATGGAGACGCCGCACTATCCCGGACTGGTCTTCGAGGACCGCTCCGAGGCGATGAGCTGGTTGTTCAGTGAAACCAGATGCCTGATCGCCTGCGCGCTGCAGAACACCGCACCGGGCCCCCTGCGGCGTGCCGTCGATTTGCTGGTACTCACCAGGGACATGGCCGATTCCGGTGCCAGCAACCGGCAGTTCGAGCGAGCCTGTCTCACCCTGCTCGCCGCCGCGCTGAAGGCCGACGACCAGCACGCGGCGGCTCGCGTGCACTGGATCCTCGCTCCCATCTACACCCAGTCCGGGCGGCTCAGCGAGGCCGACGAGCACGCCAAGCTGGCAACGCTGCGCGGGCTGTCCGCCGGCGACGACTTCTCCGCCTGCAACGGACTCAACGACCGGGGCATCATCGCCAGTATCGAGAGTCGGCTCGAGGAAGCGGATGCCTATCTGAACCAAGCCCTCCTCTCCTACCGTGACATCAACAACCGGCAGTCGGAGGCGAGCGCGCTCTGCAACCTCTCCCGCGTCCACCTGGACACCGGCAGGGTGGACAGCGCGGTTGCGCTCGCCGAACAGGGGGTCGCGCTGTACGAGGAGTGCGGTGCCTCGCGACGGCTGGCCAACGGCAAGTACAACCTGGGCATGGCCCTCACGCTGGCCGACCGGCTGGAGGAGGCCACCCAGCAACTGACCGAGGCCCTTGTCAGCTTCCAGGACACCCGGCAGCGGTTCTGGGAAGGCATGACGTATCTGCGCCTGGCAGAGGTGGAACTGGCGGCGCATCAGTCTGCGAAGGCGGCCAACTACGCTGAGTTGGCGGTCGCCGCACTCCGTAGCAGCGGTGGGGACCGCTGGCGCGCCAGCGCACTCGCGGTACTCGGAAACGCTCTGGGCGAGATCGGTCACACTGGGCGCGCACAGGTCTGCCGGCAGGAGGTGCAGACGATTCACAAGAGGCTGGGACTGCCGCAGAGCGGCGGTTCGCCGCGGTTTCCCGCCTCGGTGCCTGTCGCGTAGCGGCAGCCAAGGCTCGCCCCTCCGGCGTTTATCGATCGTTCATCGCCACACGGCAGTCTCTTCTCAACCGATCCGCCGCCTCGGGGGGCAAGCGGCTCGGTGAGCGAGCCCCACCGATAAGGTGTTCGGCCGCGGTTCGCCCGTCCGGCGGCCCACGGGGGAGTTGCCGGGCGGGTGCGCCAAAAGCGCCCACACGTAGGAGTTGATCGTATGGCCACCGAGAACCAGCCTCGCCCGGGTGACGAGAAGGATGTCGTCAAGCCGCTCGACAGCACGCGTCCGATCCAGCCCATGGACAGCACCCGTCCGATCCAGCCCATGGACAGCACGCGCCCCATCCAGCCGCCGGACAGCACTCGTCCGATTCCGCCGGCGGACAAGCGCGGCCCCGTCGTCGGCGGTGCCGGCGCCCCCCATGACGGTCACTCCGTGACGGCGAAGGACAGCACGCGGCCGATCATCGACCCGCAGTAGTCGACATCGGTATCAAGTGATCCCGGGGATCAGGGGGATACCCGGGAGGGCCCCGGGGGGGGGGAGACCGGGGAACGGGGGACGTACGGGGGACGTACGGGAGGGGATGGGGGAAGTACGGGGGGCGAAGGGGCCAGCCTCGATGACATTCCAAGGGGGGAGTCATCGAAGTGGGCCCCTTTCGCGTGCGCCGACGCAGAAGGGTCCTTACTGCGGGCCGTACGCCGGCGCCGCAGCGAGCTGCAACAGCAAATCCCCCTCATTCTGCAGCTATTTCAGGACACCTGATCGAATGTACGGCTCATGACCGGCAAGCTTCTGTTGTTCATGACTCGCCCCTTCAAGGAGTTCAGATGACCCGATTCACGCGCACCCTCGTCACCGTCGCCCTCGCGGCCGCTGCCGCCGGCGGCGCCGCGACTCCGGCCATGGCGGACAGCCACACCCCCTCCACCCCGAACTTCTCCGCCCAAGACAGCACCATGCCCATCGCCGCCAACGTGGCCACCCCCGACAACCACATACCGGTCGCGCCCCAGGGGTCCGTCCAGCGCTGACCGAACACAGCACCGCCCCTTCACGTGGGCCGGGCCCGTCGCGCCGCGACGGGCCCGCTCGGTTTCCGGCAGCCGCTCCGCCTGCCGCGCAGACCCTGTCACCACATAGCTGACGATGCATCAGTTCAGCTGCTACAGTCGCGCCGTTCAGGCCCGCCGAGGCCGTCGGGTCCGCCCCGCTCCGCTCGCAGCCAGGAGGCGCGCGTGTTCGAAGCCGGTCGTATACGCACGCTCTGGGAACTGGTCGAGTACCGGGCACGGGCCTCGCGCGGGGCGCCGATGTTCTACGACGGGGACAGGCGGAGCGTCACCTTCGACGGGGTGCGCGACGAAGCGCTGCGGGTGGCGGCCGGGTTCCGGGAGCTGGGGATCGGGGCGGGGACCCGGGTGGCCTGGCAGTTGCCGACGCGGATCGAGACGGTGGTCGCCTCACTGGCGCTGGCCCGGCTCGGGGCCGTGCAGACGCCGGTCATCCCGCTCCACCGGGAGCGCGAAGTCGGTTTCATCCTGGCGGAGTCGGCGGCGGAGTTCGTGCTCGTACCGGGCGTGTGGCGGGGGTTCGACCACACCGCGATGGTGCGGAAGCTCGCCGGGGACGGGGTGCGGGTGGTCTCGGTTGCGGGCGGGTTGCCGCAGGGGGACCCGGGGGCGTTGGCCGCCGTTGCCGGAGCGGATGAGGGGCACGCGGCAGGCGAGGGGCAAGGGGCGGCCGAGGGGCACGCGGCAGGCGAGGGGCCAGGAGCTGACGAGGGGCCGGGAGCGGGCGACGGGCCGGGAGCGGGCAACAGGCCCGGTGGGGAGGCCGGGACCACCTGGGTCTACTACACCTCGGGCACCACCTCCTCGCCCAAGGGCGTCGAGCACACCGACGCCACTCTCCTCGCCGGTGGCATCGGGCTGGCCACCGCGCTCGGGATGTCCGCGGACGACATCGGCTCGATCGCCTTCCCCTACGCGCATATCGCCGGCCCGGACTATGTCATCGCCATGCTCGTCAGCGGGTTCCCCGCGGTCATCCTGGACCGCTTCGAGCCGGGCCACGCGGCCGCCGTCTACCGGCGTCACGGGGTGACGATGGCCGGCGGCAGCACCGCTTTCTACCAGGCATTCCTCGATGAGTCACGTCGCTACCGGCAGCGCCTGCCGCAGGCCGGGCCGTTGATTCCCTCGCTGCGGCTGCTGTCCGGCGGCGGGGCCCCGATGCCCGCGGAGCTGTATGCGGCCGCCGGGCGGGAGCTGGAGTGCGCGATCGTGCACGGGTACGGCATGACCGAGTGCCCGATGATCACGATGGGCACGCCGTACGACAGCGATGAGCAGTTGTCGCGGACCGTGGGCAAGCCGGTGGTGGGGGCGAAGGTCCGGATCGTCCTGCCGGACGGGAGCGAGGCCGGAACCGGGGAGTCCGGTGAGGTGACGCTCAAGGGGGCGATGCTCTTCCGGCGGTACACGGACCCGGCGCTGACCGCCGCGGCGTTTGCCCCCGACGGCTCCTTCCGCACCGGTGATCTGGGGTATCTGCGTCCCGACCGGCATCTGGTGCTGACCGGGCGGCTGAAGGACATCATCATCCGCAAGGGCGAGAACATCTCCGCGCAGGAGATCGAGGATCTGGTGCGCACCCATCCGGCGGTGGCGGAGGCCGCGGTGATCGGGCTGCCGGACCGGGAGCGCGGGGAGCGGGTGTGTGCGGTGGTCACGCCCGCCGATCCGGCCGCGCCGCCACTGACCCTGGACGGGCTGACCGCGCATCTGCGGTCGGCCGGGCTGATGACGCAGAAGCTGCCGGAGCAGCTGGAGATCGCCGGCGAGCTGCCGCGCGGCGGGCCGCTGAACAAGGTGCTCAAGGCATTGCTGCGGGAGCGGTATGGGGAGTGGCAGCAGGAGCGGCAGCAGGAGCGGTATACGGAGTAGCCGGGGCGCTGCGGCGGTGTGGCGATGAGTTCCGGGGGCCGGCGGAGTCTTCACTGGGAGCGTCACCGGAGGAGTACACGGCATCCCTCCGGTGAGCCCTCGGCAGGACGCCCGGCCACGGCTCCCCTCCGGTGGAACCCGGCGGGACGCCTTGGCGGGACGCCCCGGCACGACGCCTTGGTAGGCGCCTTGTGGCAGGACGCCCCGCAGGGCACTCCGACAGCACACGCCCAGCAGTACGGAAGGACCCCGACGATGACCGACACGATCGACTTTGCGGCGCAGGCCCGGCTGGTGTCGCAGCTGGCGGCGCAGACCGCCGAGGATCAACTCGACGCCCCCACTCCTTGCGAGGCCTACGCGGTGCGCCATCTGCTGGGCCACCTCGTCGGCCTGTCCGCGGCGTTCCAGCACTCGGCGCGAAAGGACCTGGGGCCGATGACGAGTGCCGACCCGAGCGCGGCGGTGCCGGACGTGGAGCCCGGCTGGCGGGCCGAGCTGGACCGGAACCTCCGTGGGATGGCCGAGGCCTGGCACGATCCGCAGGCCTGGGAGGGCGAGACCCAGGCGGGCGGGGTGACCCTGCCCGCCGCCATGGTGGGCCGGTTCGCGCTGAACGAGCTGGTGCTGCACGGCTGGGACCTGGCCCGCGCCACCGGCCAGGAGTACACGCCGGACGCGGCCGGCCTCGGGGTGTCGTACGCGTTGCTCGCGCCGCTGGCCGAGGGCCCGGACCGCGTGCCGGTGTTCGGCCCGCCCGTGGAGGTGGCGGCGGATGCCCCGCTCCTCGACCAGGTGGTGGCGCTCAGCGGCCGCCGGCCCGACTGGGCACCGCCGGGATCGTAGGCGGGGGGCCTCGGCGGGTACCGCAGCCTCGGCAGACGGCGGCATCAGCGGTACCTCGGCCCCGGCAGTACCGCAGCCTCGGCAGACGGCAGCTTCGGCGGTACGGCGGCCCCGGCGGTACGGCGGCCTCGGCAGTACGGCGGCCTCGGCAGTACTGCTGCTCCCTCGGCAGCACCCGCTGCGCAGCGGTACCTCGGCGCAGCCGTACCGCAACCGGATCACGCCGGAGCCACCCCCGGGCCCCCGTTCCGCAGCAGAGTCTTGAGGATCTTGCCGCTGGCGTTGCGCGGGAGCGCGGTGACGAAGGCGACCTCCCGCGGGACCTTGTAGTTGGCCATCTCCCGGCGGGACCAGGCGATCAGGTCGTCAGCGGTGAGCAGGGAGCCGGCGCGGCGGACCGCGTAGGCCTTGCCGACCTCGCCGAGGCGGGGGTCGGGTATGCCGACGATGGCGACCTCGGCGATGTCCGGGTGGCGGCCGAGGAGTCGCTCTATTTCGGCGGGATAGGCGTTGAAGCCGCCGACGATGAACATGTCCTTGATGCGGTCGGTGATCCGGAGGTTGCCCGCCGCGTCGAGGACGCCCACATCGCCGGTGCGCAGCCAGCCGTCGGGGGTGATCACCCGGGCCGTGGCGGCCGGGTCCTCGAAGTAGCCGGACATCACGTGGTAGCCGCGGACGTGCACCTCGCCGGGTTCACCGGGCGGCACCGGGCCGCCCGCGGCGTCGACGACCCGGACCTCGGTGCCCGGTATGGCGCGGCCCGAGGTCGTGGCGATCACCTCGGGCGGATCGCCGCGGCGGCACATCGTGACGACGCCCGAGCTCTCCGAAAGGCCGTACGCCGTCAGGACGGTGGAGATCTTCAGCTCGCTGCGCAGCCGCTCGACCAGCTCCAGGGGGACCACGGCGGCGCCGGTGACCACCACGCGCAGCGCGGAGAGGTCGTGCAGGCCGCGGGCGGGATGGTCGAGGAGCTGCTGGTGGAGGGTTGGGGGGCCGGGGAGTACGGAGATCCGTTCGGCGGCGATATTGGCGAGCGCGGTCTCCACGCCGAAGACCGGCTGCGGGATCATCGTCGCGCCGCGCAGCAGACAGGCGATGATCCCGGCCTTGTAGCCGAAGGTGTGGAAGAACGGGTTGACGATCAGATAGCGGTCGCCCTCGCGGAGGCCGGCCAGTTCGCTCCACACGTCGTAGGCGCGCAGGGTCTGGGCATGCGTGATTACCGCGCCTTTGGGGCGGCCGGTGGTGCCGGAGGTGAAGATGATGTCCGAGGGGGCGTCGGGGTGCAGCGCATCGGCCCGGCCGCGGACCGTTTCCGGGGGCACCGCCGCGCCGCCGGCGAGGAAGTCCTGCCAGGTGGTGAAGTCGGCGGGGGCGTCCTCGGCGAGCACCACGACCTTTTCCAGCCGCGGCAGTCCGGGCAGCGGGCCGTGGCCGGGGCCCTCCTGGGCGGCGCGACGGAGCGAGGCGACGTAGGACGTGCCGAGGAAGGTGCCGGTGACGAAGAGGAGTTTGGCGCGGGTGCGGCGCAGGACGTAGGCGGCCTCGGTGCCTTTGAAGCGGGTGTTGACGGGGACGAGGACGGCTCCGGCGGTGACTGCCCCGAGGGCGGAGACGATCCAGTCGAGGGTGTTGGGCGCCCATACGGCGACGCGGTCACCGGGCGCGACCCCGGAGGCGATACAGGCGGCCGCGGCCTCCTCCACCCGCGCGCCGAGCTCGGCGTACGACACCCGGGTACGGCCCTCGACCACGGCCTCCCGGGAGCCGTACCGCTGGGCGGCCGCCCGCACCAGCCGGGGGATGGCGCCGTACTCCAGATCCGCCCGCGCCTCCAGGTCGTCGCGCATCGCGTCGCCTCCCGCCGAAGAGCCCTGCGCCACTAGCTGACTGCCCGTCAGATTAGCGGTAGCCTCCTCCGCTGTCAGCACTGACGACCGACCGTGGAGGTGGCGATGGGGGCGACCCTCAAGGACGCTACGGCGATAGCCGGCATCGGGCAGACACCGTTCGCCAGACAACTCGCCGCCTCCGAGAAGACCTTGGCCTGCCGGGCGATCGTCGCGGCGCTGGACGACGCCGGTATCGCCCCCTCGGAGGTGGATGCCTTCGCCTCCTACACCATGGAGGAGACCGACGAGGTCGAGATAGCCAAGGCCATCGGCGCCGGGGACGTCACCCACTTCTCCAAGGTCGGCTACGGCGGCGGCGGTTCCTGTGCGACGGTGGCCCATCTGGCCGCCGCCATCGCCACCGGCCAGGCGAGCGTCGGCGTCGCCTGGCGGTCCCGCAAGCGCGGTTCGGGACCGCGCCCCTGGAAGAACACCCAGGTCCAGCTGCCCACCCCGGGACAGTGGACCCGCCCCTTCGGACTGCTGCGCCCCGCCGACGAGATCGGCATGCTGGCCCGCCGCTATATGCACGAATACGGCGCCACCCGCGACCACCTCTTCAACGTCGCGCTCGCCTGCCGCAACCGCGCCAACCAGAACCCGGCCGCGATGATGTACGAGCGCCCGCTGACCCGTGAGATGTATATGACCGCCCGCTGGATCAGCGAGCCGCTCTGTCTCTTCGACAACTGCCTGGAGACCGATGGCGCGCTGGCCTGTGTCGTGGTCTCCGCCGAGCGGGCCCGCGACTGCCGGCAGCGACCGGTCTATGTCCACTCCGCCGCCCAGGGCCTGCCCGCCCAGCATCACGGCATGGTCAACTACTGGAACGACGATCCGCTCACCGGCCCCGCCTGGACCGCCGCCCGGCAACTGTGGAAGGGCGCCGACCTCGGACCGCAGGACGTCGACGTGGCACAGATCTATGACGCCTTCACCCCCCTGATCCCCCTCTCCCTGGAGGGGTACGGCTTCTGCGGGCGCGGCGAGGGAGCGGCCTTCACCGAGGGCGGCGCGCTGGAGACCGGCGGCCGGCTCCCCCTCAACACCGGTGGCGGCGGCCTCTCCGAGGCGTACGTCCACGGTTTCAACCTCATCACCGAAGGCGTCAAGCAACTGCGCGGCACCAGCACCGCGCAGGTACCCGGCGCCGCCACCTGCCTGGTCACCGCGGGCGAGGGCGTCCCCACCTCGGCCCTGCTGCTGAGGAGTTGATACGTCATGAGCGCCCGTGAAGCCGTCGAGTCCGCTGTGCCCGTCCCCTCCGCCGAGCCGGGCCAACCGGCCGGGTCCGCCGCGTCGGTCCCGTCGACCGAGACCGCCAAGTCCGCCAAGTCCACCAAGTCCGCTGAAGCCGTTCGCGATGTCATGTCACCCAGCGTGACACCCGCCACTGACAACCGGCCCGACAGCGGCCCTGGCCTGCTGCTTCCCGTCGCCGATGACGACGGGGCGCCCTTCTGGGAGTACGCCGCCAGGGGCGAACTGCGCATCCAGACCTGCTCCGGCTGCGACGAACTGCGCTTCCCGCCCCGGCCCTGCTGTCCGCACTGCCAGTCGTTCGCCGCGCACTGGCAGCGGATGAGCGGCCGCGGCCGTATCTGGTCCTATGTACTGCCGCATCCGCCGCTGCTGCCCGCGTACGCCGCCCTGCCGGGCTACAACGCGATCGTCGTGGAGCTGGCCGACGCCCCCCGTATCCGCCTCGTCGGCAATCTCGTCGCCGAGGCCGACGCTCCCCTCAACTCCGTCGACCCGGCACGGCTGCGCATCGGCGCCCCGGTGAAGGCCGCCTTCCACACCATGCCCGGGGGCGTGACCGTACCCCGCTGGCTCCTGGAGCGCCCATGACGATCCGTACGGAGACCAAGGACGGGGTCGCCCTGGTCACCCTCGACCGGCCCGGGCGGCACAACGCCATCGACCTCGACACCGCCGCCGAACTCGCCGCCACCTGGCGGGCGTTCCGCTTCGACGACGCCGTACGGGCCGCGGTGGTCACCGGCGCCGGCGGCCGGGCCTTCTGCACCGGCCTCGACCGCTCCGCCGACGTCCCCCAGCCGCCCTCGCCCTACTCCATCGACGATCCACTGCTCCACATCGGCCCGAAGGCCAACGACCTGTGGAAGCCGGTCATCGCCGCCGTCGACGGAATGGCCTGCGGCGGCGCCTTCTACCTCCTGGGCGAGGCCGATTTCCTCATCGCCTCGGAGAACGCCACCTTCTTCGACCCGCACACCACCTACGGGATGGTCAGCGCGTACGAGTCCATCCTCATGGCGCAGCGGATGCCCCTGGGGGAAATCGCCCGGATGGCTCTGATGGGGACCGCGGAGCGGCTGGGCGCGGCCCGCGCGTACGCGATCGGCCTGGTCTCCGAGCTGACCGCACCCGGTGCCGCGGCCGAGGTGGCGCTGCGCCGCGCGGCCGTGCTCGCCGCCCAGCCGACCGAGCCTGTCCAGGGCACCGTGCGCGCCCTGTGGGCGGCCAAGGAGGCGGCCCGGGCACAGGCCCTGGCGCACGCCCCCCAGCTGATCGCGCTGGGCAATCTGCCCCCGGACCGCCAGGCCGGCCTGTTCGCCGCCCGCACGCGCGACGGCGGCCAGGAGGGCGGGCGGGACGGCAGGCGGGGCGGCGGACCACTGGTCAGATGACCCTTACGCCGGCGGATACCCCGGCGATACGTCGGCGGGCGTACTTCGCTCACACATCCTTCTCGCGGGCGTGCTTCTCTCGCACGCTTCTCTCACGCGCGCCTCTCTCGGGCGTACTTCTCTCAGACGTACTTCTCTCGCGAGCTCAGAGGGTCGGGCGTAGCGTCGGTCACGGAGGATGACCGGACGACTCGAAGCGAGGCGACGCCCGTGGTGCGCAACGTTTTGGGGTCGCTGATCGCCCTCGCCGGAGCGGCGGCCGCCGTATGGAGCCCCTTCCGTCCCTGGTACGACGGCCGTCACGGCAGCGACGTACGGATCGAAGACCTCTTCAACGGCATCACCCGCAACGGCGCCGCGCTCTTCGGCTCCGTCCTCCTGCCCATGGCGTTCGCCGCCCTGCTGACCCTGATCGGAGTTGCCCTGCGCTCCCGGGCGCTGATCACCGTCGCGGGCCTGGTGGTACTCGGTTTCACGATCTTGTGGATGGTCCGCCAGGGGCAGGCCACCAGCGAGCTGACGGCCGGGGCCCGTGGCCTCGGAGCGGGCGTGGCCAGCGCACTGGGCGGCGGCGCACTGCTGCTGCTCGGCGCCCTCGTCATGCGCGGCCGCGGCCGACGGGTCCGTGGCCGCGGCTATGACGAGCGGCAGTACGACGACGGGCGCTACGGGCCCTCCGCCCACGACGACCCCTACGGCCGGCGCGCACCGTACGACCCGTACACGCCCTACCCCCCGGGGACACCCGAGCCATGGGACGCGGGCCGCCCGGGGGCGGAGGAGTGGAACCCCGAGCCCTACCCGACGGGTCCCGGCCCCGGCGGTCACCCGGCAGGCCCCACGGCCGCCGGCGGACCTGACCACGGCGCCCACGGCCCGTACGAGGACACCCCCACCGCTCCCCTGCCGGTCACGCCGCCACCGCCGCCCGCACAGCACCAGCAGCCACCCCCGCCGCAGCAAGAGCAGCCGCCCCAACAACAGCAACAGCCTCAACAGCCACGCCCGCAGGCGCCACCCCCGCCGCCGACCATGCCGGCCCATCAGCAGCCCCCCACACCTCCCGTGGAGTGGGGCAAGGAGCAACGGCAACCACCGCGCCCCTCCCAGTCCGGAGAACCCGGACAGCCCAGGACGCCCGGGCAGCCCGGACAACCCGAGAGGCCTGAACAGCCCCCTGAGGACCGGGAGTAGTGCCGGACACGGCGAACTCACGACCACCACGTCACGACCGCCATGCCACGCCACGACCACCGCGCCACGTCACGCCCGCCGTGCCACGTCACGTCGCATCACAACCGCCGCACCAGCCCACAGCCGCCACGCCGCATCACGCCCGCCGCGCCAGCCCCGTCCCCTTCGCCGCGTCCAACGCGTACACACAGCGGTCCTTGCTGCAGGCGTACACCACGCCGCCGACCGCCACCGGCGAGCCGGTGATCTCGCCGCCGGTCGCCAGCTTCCAGCGCAGCTGACCGCCCATCGCGTCGAGCGTGTAGAGGCAGTGGTCGGCCGAGCCGAAGTGCACCCGGCCCTCCGCGACGACCGGTGCGCCGATGACCTCGGCGCCGGCCTGGAACCGCCAGCGCGGGGTGCCGGTCACCGCATCCAGTGTGTAGAGCGCCTTACCGCTGCCCAGGTGGACCGCGCCATGGGCGACCAGCACCGGTTCGGTGGACTGCCGCGCCTCGGTGGCGATCCGCCAGCGGTCGCGGCCGTCCGCCGGGTCCAGCGCGTAGACCGTGCCGAGGTAGTCCGCCAGATAGACCCCGCCGCCGGTGACTGCCGGGCCGGGGGCGAAGGCGGGCGGGCTCAGGAACACCGCGGGCGCCTCGAAGTGCCAGCGCACCTCGCCGCGGGCGATGTCGATCGCCAGCACCCGGGTGCCGGCCACGACATAGACCGCACCGTCCGACGCGGGCAGCAGCCGTACCGGCACTCCTCCGCAGGACGCGGCGTCGCCCACCGGGTACGACCAGCGCTCGGCGCCGGTCCGCGCCTCCAGCGCCTTGAGCCGTGCGTCGGCCCAGACGAAGACCGTGCCGTCGTGCACCACGGGTGCGGCCTCGGCGGTCTCGAAGTCGGTCTGGACGCCGCCGATCTCCCACAGCCGTTCGCCGGTGGCCGCCTCCCAGGCCTGGACTCCGCCACCCCGGGTGCTGGTGACCACGGTCCCGCGGTCGACCTGGAGGGCGTAGACCCAGCCCTCGGTGTGCAGCCGCCAGCGCTCGGCGCCGTCGTCGGCGCTCAGCGCGTACAGGCTCGGGCCGTCCGAGGCGTGGATCCGGCCGTCCGCGACCGCCATCGCCCAGGCGACGTCACGGGTCTTGAACTTGCGGCGCCCGCTGGCCACATCGAGCGCATGCACCTCGAAGGACGTGACGTACAGCAGGTCGTCGGCGACGGCGGGAGTGCCCCACACATCGTTCGACATCCGGAACCGCCAGGGGCGCCAGCGGCCGGGGTCGGCGGGCGGCGCCTCGGGCGGCGGAGGTGGCGCGGCCTCTCCGCGGGCCGGGCTCTCCCCGGTCACGGCACCGCCGGCCGGGCCCTGCGCCGGCACACCGGTCACGGGTCCGGTACCGGGCGGCCGTACCCAGTTCGTCGCGGCACCGGCCTGCCCACGCGGCTGCGGGCCCGGGGCGTCGGCGCGCGGCCCCGGCCCTATCGGAGCGGCCGAGCCACCCAGGTGTACGGGGCCGGCGGCACCGTCCCCGGAGACGGCCGGCGGCGCGGCGGACAGTGCGGCGGCGGGGGACGGTGCGGCAGCCGCTGCCTGCGAAGCGGCGGGCGGGGCCGCGGAGACCGGGTCCACCCGGGCCGTCGAGACATCCGGGCCGAGCGCCGCGGGCTGCGGCATCGGGCCGGGGTTGCCACCGCGCGGGTCGGTGCCCCGGTGCGCGCCGGGGCCCGCGCCGACACGGCCGGGCCAGCCGGACTCCGCACCGGCCGGTGCGCTCTCCGGCCGCGGTGGCGCCTGGACGGGCTGCGCCGCGGACACCGGAGGCGCCGCGGGCGGATGCGGCGGCGCGGCGGGCGCCGCACGGCCGGTGCCACGCCCGGACGCGGCTCGCTGGCCGCCGTTCGCCACGGTGGTGCGACCGCCGCGGCGGCCTTCGATGAGCGCCACCGCTCCGGGCGGCAGCCACGCCGAGGCGGTACCGCTGTCGTCGCTTCCGGAGCCGAAGAGATGCGGCGCGAGCTGGGACTGCAGATCGGCGGGGGACGGCCGCTGGCCGGCCTCCATCTGCATACAGGACTCCATCAGCGGACGCAGTTCGTCCGGCAGCCCGGCCAGGTCGGGGCCCTCACGCAGCAGCATGAAGACGGTCTCGACGGGGTTGGCGCCATGGAACGGCGCATGGCCGGTGGCGGCAAAGACCAGTGTCGAGCCGAGGGAGAAGATGTCGCTCGCGCCCGTCACGCTGCGCGAGTCACGGGCCTGCTCGGGCGACATATAAGCGGGTGTGCCCACGGCGACGTTGGTCATCGTCAGCCGGGTGTTGGACACCCCGGAGGCGATCCCGAAGTCGATCACCCGGGGGCCGTCCTCGACGACCAGCACATTCGACGGTTTCAGGTCACGGTGCACCAGGCCCGCGCCGTGGATGGACTGCAGCGCCTCGGCGATCCCGGCCGCCAGCCACCGCACCGCCTGGGCCGGGAGCGGCCCGCACTCATTGACTATTTCCTCGAGGGAGGGCGCGGGGACATAGGCCGTCGCGAGCCAGGGCACCGCCGCGCGCGGATCGGCGTCCACCACCGCGGCCGTGTAGAAACCGCTGACCGCGCGGGCCGCCTCGACCTCGCGTGTGAAGCGGATCCGGAACAGCTGGTCCTCGGCGAGCTCGGTACGCACCGTCTTGATCGCCACGCGCCGGCCGGACGCCGAGCGCGCCAGATAGACCAGTCCCATGCCGCCGGCCCCGAGACGGCCGAGCACCTCGAACGGGCCGATCCGCCGGGGATCGTGCTGCGTCAGCTGCTTCAGCTGCTCCACCACTTGCCTGCCACCTCCCCGTGGGGCGTAAAAGAGACTCTCAAAAGCTCACGGGCCGCCGAGAGCCACTGCCCCGTGCAGCGTCTCCCCGCCTGCGGCGAGGAGCGTCGAAACGGCCGTACGCGTGCTGATTGTTCCTGGCCGGGCCGACGGTTGCGAACCCGGGGCCTGTCCGCCGTGTCACGGCATACCCTCCGCGGCCCGCACCCGACCCGTTACCCGACGTAACCCAACCACGTCTGACGTGCTGCGATACGTCCCCTGACGAGTGGTTACCGGGCGGGTTACCGGCAAGTTACCGATCTGCCACGCGCGGCACCGCCCGAAATACGGACGTTCACCACTCCGTTTGACGGGACTACCGCGGAAGCGGTTCGCCCTCTTGAGCATCCGGTGGCCGCGGTGGCCGAAACCATGCCGTTCCGCTGACTGCGCACACCCATCCCCCACCGGTCCCGCCATCCCCACCGGATACGCGACACCCACCGGTCACGCCAACCCCGCCAGCCATGCCATCCCCCGTCATCGCTCCCGCCCCAGCGGATCAATTCTGCGCGTTCGAAGGTCATTTCGGCGTCATGACACCTGGCGTGGCGCCCTATCAGGCATCCGGGCAGGCCGGAGAGCCGACCGCCACGGGGGCCAGATGTCCAAGCTAGCGCCGTTTCGTACGATTCACCCGCCGAGAATTCGCACGCACGAGCTATTTCGTCGGAGGCTGCGGACGGGGAAGCGGCAGGGTCAATGTTCAACTGACGGCCACCGCAAGACACTTGCGGCACGGACGGGGACCACTTATCCACCAGAGTTGTCCACAGCCTGTTGATAACACTCTTCACCGGTTCGGACCAAGCGGGGCGGCGCGAGGCGCGGCCACGGGCGGGCCCGCCACCAGCACACTCACGGCGGCTACGCACCCCGAACTCCCCCATCCCCATTTGCAGGCAGCCAAATCGCGCTCCGATCACCCCTCGGTAAGCTGACGGCATGACAGGACAAGTTCGAACCGTCGACGGCAGAGTTGCCGGCCGCCGCGGACAGGCGACGCGGCAAAAGCTTCTGGACTGCCTCAGTGAAATGCTCAGTTCGTCCCCCTATCGGGACGTCAAGGTCATCGATGTAGCCCGAAAAGCGGGGACTTCACCCGCAACGTTCTACCAGTACTTCCCGGACGTCGAGGGCGCCGTCCTCGAAATCGCCGAGGAGATGGCCAAAGAAGGCGCCACTCTGACCGATCTTGTCGCCGGACGCTCCTGGGTGGGCAAGTCCGCATGGCAGACGGCAGAGGATCTGGTCGAGGGCTTCCTCTCCTTCTGGCGGAAGCACGACGCCATTTTGCGCGTGATCGACCTGGGCGCGGCCGAGGGCGACAAGCGGTTCTACAAGATCCGCATGAAGATCCTCAATGCCGTCACCAACTCCCTTACGGATTCGATCAAGGAACTGCAGAGCAAAAGCAAGGTCGACAAGGACGTGAGTGCGCCCGCGATGGCCGGCTCACTCGTCGCGATGCTGGCGGCGGTTGCCGGGCACCAGAAGGGTTTCCAGAGCTGGGGCGTGAAGCAGGCCGAGCTCAAACCGAATCTGGCGCTGCTGGTACACCTCGGCGTCACCGGCAAGAAGCCGACCAAATAGCGAAATAGCGAAGCCACCGGGAAAGCATCCGAGGAAGCGGAAGCGGCCGGAGAAGCCGCTGTCGAGGCTGCCGCGCCTCGAAGTCCCGGGGCGTCCAGGGTGGTTCGCCGCCGTCGGTCCTGTATCCGTCCTGCCATAGCTGTACCGCACACGCAGCGGGCGTCGCGCGGCCCCTCAGGGGTTCGCCGCGACGCCCGCTGTGCGCATGGGGAACCGAAGGGGCAAGAGGGGCGGGAGTGAAGCCCCGCCAAGCCCCACTGCGCACCGGCCGGGTCACCGCCGCTCCAGCCGGAACAGCCGGATCTCCCGCGCCACCCGCGCCTGGTACGCGGCGTACGGCGGCCAGAACGCCAGCGCCGCCTGCCAGGCCTGCGCCCGTTCCTCACCGGTGAGCAGCCGGGCCCGCACCGGAATGTCCCGGCCGCGCCAACTCACCTGGGCCTCCGGGTTCTTCAGCAGGTTGCCGGTCCAGGCCGGATGCCCGGGCCGCCCGAAATTGCTGCCGATCAGCAGCCAGCCGCTCTCCTCCGGCAGGCACGCCAGCGGAGTACGCCGCGGCAGCCCGCTCCTCGCCCCGGTCGCGGTCAACACCACACCGGGCAGCATCCGGGCGCTGAGCAGCACCTTTCCGCGGGTCAACCGGTGCACGGCACGGTCCAGAGCGGGGATGACGTGCGGCGCGATCCGGGCGAACGTGCGGGTCGCGGAGACCTTCTGAAGCAAACGCTCACCCCGCGGCATCAGGCCTCCACCGCCTCGGGCTCTGCCTCTGCCTCTGGCTCCGGCGTACGGGCTCCCGCCGGCGCCTCGCCGGTGGCCCGGCGCACGGGCGTCCCACCGCTTCCACCTGCCCCACGGCTACGGCTGCTGAGCTGCTGTCCGCTTCCCCCGGCCCCACGGCTCCCGCTGAGCCCTCTGCCACCGCCGGCCTCCCCCACTCCGCCCGTGAACAGCCCGGCCTCCTCGGCGGCCCGCGCCCGGAGCCGGTGGACGGGCCCCAGCAGCAGTTCATCGCCGGCCGCACGCTTGAAGTACAGATGCGCCTCGTGCTCCCAGGTGAAGCCGATACCGCCGTGCAGTTGCACCGCCTCGGCCGCCACCGTACGCAGCGCCTCCAGCGCCTGCGCCAACGCCAGCGCCCCCACACCGGCCTCTGCGGCAGCGGGCCGGGCCACAACCGGCCGGGCCACACCGGACTCGGCTGCGCCGGACTCTGCAGCACCGGGCTCGGCTTCACCGGAGACGGCTGCGCCTGGGCCGACCACTCCGTACGCTCCCGGGGCGCCCCGCCCCCCGGGCCGGCCGCCGCCCGCCGCCCAGGCCGCGTAGTACGCCGCCGAGCGTGCCGCCTGCAGCGTCACATACAGATCGGCGAGCCGGTGCTGCACCGCTTGGAAGGAGCCGATGGGGCGGCCGAACTGCTCGCGCTCCCGGACGTAGGCGACGGTACGGGCCAGCGCCGCATCGGCCGCCCCCACCGCCTCGGCGGCCAGCGCCGCGGCCGCCGTCACCCCGGTCGCGGCGAGCGCGGCGGCCACCGCCGTCCCTCCCCCGTACGGGTAACCCTCCCCGTCCACGTCCCCCAGCAACTCGGCCGGAACCTCGCGCAGTTCGAGGCGTGCCAGCGGGCGGGTCTCGTCCAGCGCGGTCTGCCGGATCCGCAGCAGCCCGGTCGCACCGGGCACACCTGCCCCCTCGGCCGGCCCCTCCGCTGCCCCCTCGACTACCCCCTTGGCGTGCGCCTGCCGGCCGTCCGGCCGGACCGCCGGGCCGAGTGCCGCCGCCCGCACCAGAAAGAGCAGGGTACGGCTGCGCGCGAACCCACCGGCGTGTGCGGCCACCACCAGCACCTCCGCGGTGTGGCCGTTCAGCACCTGCCCGGCCTCCCCGTACAGCCGCCACGATCCGTCCTGCATCCACGCCTGAATCCCGCCGGCCCGGCCGCCACCCGCCCAGTCGCCGTCATTCGGCCCGGTCAGCCCCAGTGCGGTGGACAGCTGCCCGCCCGGTACGGCGAGCGTTCCGGTCAGCTCCCCGGTGGCGAGGCCTGGCAGCAGTTCGCTGCGCTGGCGTTCGCTGCCCAGCGCGAGGATCAGCGGCGCGGCCAGCGCGGCGGTGGCGATCAATGGCGAGGGAAGGACGGCGCGACCGGTCTCCTCGCAGGCCAGAGCGAGTTCGGTGGGCCCGCAGTCCACCCCGCCGTAGGCGGCGGGCAGCGCCAGGCCGGGCAGGCCGAGCTCGGCAGCGAGCCGGTGCCACAGCTGTGCGTCGTACCCGGGCGGGGTGCGTACCGCCGCCTTGACCTGGTCCGGACCACAGTGCTTGAGCAGCAGTTCGCGCAGGGTGCGGCGGATTTCGTGCTGCTCCTCGGTGAACGCGGCATCCATCGCGGGCTCCTCCCGGCCGTGCGGCACCCCCGTCGGTCCGACGGGCTGGCTCACTCACTCCCGCTATCGATCTGACGGGCCGTCATAGTAGGGACGAGGGGTGCACTTTCCTAGGCCAGGCCCGCAAGTCGTCGGGCCGACGGGGCACGCGCTCCGCACGGCCCGCGATGACGAGAGCCGAAGACGGCGGCCGACGGCGAGGCCCGACGAGGGCGCCCCGGCGACGAACGCCCGTTGACGGCGCCCGACGGCAACGCCCCATGACGGCGCTCGCCCTCGCCGTGCGGCCGGGGCCGCAGGCGAGGGCGAGGACGAGGTGAGCACGGGGACGAGGTGAGGCGTTCCCCCTCCCGTCAGAGGAGGAGATGGACCGTGAAGTGCGTTTCCGTGTCGGAGACATTGACGGCGTGGAGGTAGCCGCGAGCGGTGCGGTAGCGGCCCGTGCCCCCGGTGATCGCCAGGTCGATGTTGCCGGGACCGGCGGTGGTGACGTTGAACCGGCCTTGCACGGTGAGCTGCCCCTGGGGGAGGGACAGATCGGCCGCGCACTGCAGGTCGAACTGATCAACCGGGTCGAACCGGGTCAGCCTGCAGATCTCGCTGTAGGTGCCGACCGTGCTGTTCCCGCGGAGGAGATTGCCACTGACGACGAATTCGTCCCCCAGACTCGGCCCGCCCGACCCGTCCACGTCGACGAAGCCGCCCTGAGTCTGCTTCGCGACGAGTTGGAAGACTTCCTCTCTCGGGGGATTGGGCCCGGGTCCGCTGCCGGTGGCCGCCGATGCCGAGGGTGCACAGAAAAGGAGGGCGGCAAATCCGGTGACCGCGCTCAGGGCGAATTGCTTGAAGTGACGCACAGTTTTCTCCTCTGGGACTGGAAGGGAAATGCATTGGCTATGGCCATGAAACGCGGTAATGGAGCCGTAATTACCGGACCGAGATCAATCGCAGGGATGCCATGACGCCGCGCATCCCGGCCACTGGCTCCCGGCCCCTGACCCCTGACCCCTGACCCCTGACCCCTGCCCCCTGCCCCCTGCCCCCTGCCCCGAGAGGGATCAGATATCGGGGCCGGAGACGTAGGTGAACGATCCGGAAGGCGTGCCTCCAGGGCCGGCGACCGTGACGTCAAAGGTGCCGGTGGTGCCGCTGGGCGGGGACGTGGCGGTCACCGTGGTGTCGGAGACGATCTCGAAGGGCGCCAGGACGCCGTGGAAGGTGACCTGGTCGGTGGAGGACAGGCCGGTGCCGGTGAGGGTCACCACGGTGCCGCCGGAGGTCGGTCCCGTGTCGGGGCTGACGCCGGTGACGGTGGACGGGCTGACGTAGGTGTAGGTCGGGCCGCCGGCGCTGCCGCCGGCGGTGAACACGGTGACGGCGACACCGCCCGGCCCCGGAGCGCCGGCGGCTCGGACGGTGAGCTGGGTGTCGGACACGGTTTGGACGACGGCCCGGGTGGGGCCGAAGTACACATCGATCGCCCCGGCGAGGTTGCGGCCGGTGAGGACGATCTCCTGGTCGCTGCCGGCGACAGGGCCCGCGGCGGGGCTGATGCCGGTGAGGGCGGGCAACGGCACGTAGTAGAAGGATCCGAGGGTTCCGGTGCCGCCCGGGGTGGTGACCGTCACGGGGACGGCGCCGTTTCCGGCGGGAGTGGTGACGGTCAGCGAGGTCGCCGTATTGGCGGTGATGGCGGCCTGGGCGGAACCGAAGCGCACGGCGCCGGCATTGGCCAGGTGGTGACCGGTGACAGTCACCACCGTTCCGCCTGCCGTGCGCCCCTGGTCCGGAATCACCGTCGTCGCCATGACACCGACGGTGCCGGCGCCGGAGTTGGTCACGTAGGCGTGTGTTCCGTCGGGGAAGACCGCGATACCGGTGGGGCCGTCCCCCACGCCGATGTTCTCGACGACGGCGCGGGTGGCGGTGTCGATCACGCTCACCGTGTCCGGGGAGGAATTCGCCACGTACACATGGGCGCCGTCCGGGCTCACCGCCACGAAGCGCGGCTGGGCGCTGACGCCGATGGTGGCGGTGACGGCGCCGGCTGCGGTGTCGATCACGCTCACCGTGGAGTTGGCGACGTTCGTGACGTAGACATGGGCTCCGTCCGGGGTGACCGCCAGCAGGATGGGGACGCCGCCGACGGGGATCGTGGCCGCGACGGTGTCCGTGGCGGTATCGATCACGCTGACGGCACCGGAGGAGAGGCACGCCACATAGGCGCGGGTCCCGTCCGGGGTGATGGCCACACCGGTCGGCCCGGCCCCGACGGTGACGGTGCCGGTAACGGTGTCGGTGGCCGTGTCGATCACACTCACCGTGTTGCCGGCCTGCTGCGTCACGTAGAGGCGGGTGCCGTCCGGGGTGACCGCAGCCATCGTCGGCCCCGCCGCAACGGGGATGTTCGCGACGATGGCGTTCGAGGCCGTGTCGATCACACTGACGAGGCCGTCGCCGGAGACGGTCACATAGCCGCGGGCGCCGGTCGGACTGATCGCCACATAGGAGGGGCCGGCGCCTGTCGGGATGGTGCTGCTGACCGTATCGGTGGCGGTGTCGATCACGCTCACCGTATTCGAGCCCTGGTTGGCCACATAGGCGCGGGCGCCGCCGGGGGCAAGGGTAATTCCCCCGGGTGTGACACCCACGGGAATCACAGCCCCCGCCAAGAAAGCGGCACTTAATCCGGAGTTGCGCGCCTGGCCGGGCGCCGGAATTTCTGAAGCATAGGCGAACATGACACTCCCTGAGACAGACGGGACGACCTTGTCCCGCACACGGAAATGCCTGCTTCACCGCATGGGCAACAGCGAGCAGTAAACCGGCCGTAGTCGCACCGGAGAAATACACACAGCGATGGAGAATACCCTCCCGGGGAAAGTATTTGAAGCCCGCGTCCATACCTCCGATTCTCGGATAATCATTCCACTTCCGATTCCGCTTGCCCCGCTTCCACTTCCGGTGCCGCTCCCCTGTCGCCACAGGGTCGTGCGGACCCGGCGGACAGCGACCGGCCGCCCTGCGCACCCGCACCCTCGAACCTGACACTGAATCTGATGTACCGTCAGATTCATGACTCCAGGGCCCCGTTACGGGAATCGCAAGGTCGCCGTCGCCGGAGTGGCCCTGTCCGACTGCGGGCGCGTGGACGAGGCCACCCCGTACGCCCTGCACGCCCAGGCCGCCCGCCGGGCACTCGCCGACAGCGGCCTGGACCGTTCGGTGATCGACGGCTTCGCCTCGGCCGGCCTGGGCACCCTCGCCCCCGTCGAAGTCGCCGAATACCTGGGACTGCGCCCCACCTGGGTCGACTCGACCTCGGTCGGCGGATCCACCTGGGAAGTGCTGGCCGCGCATGCCGCCGACGCGATCGCCGCCGGCCACGCGAACGCCGTACTCCTCGTCTACGGCTCCACCGCCCGCGCCGACATCAAGGCCGGGCGCCGCACCTCGAACCTCTCCTTCGGGGCGCGCGGCCCGCTCCAGTTCGAGGTCCCCTACGGGCACTCCCTGATCGCCAAATACGCCATGGCGGCACGCCGCCATATGCACCAATACGGCACCACCCTGGAGCAGTTGGCCCAGGTAGCCGTCCAGGCACGCGCCAATGCGGCGGCCAACCCGGACGCCATGTACCGCGATCCGATCACCGTCGACGAAGTCCTCTCCGGCCCGGTGATCGCCGACCCGTTCACCAAGCTGCACTGCTGCATCCGCTCCGACGGCGGCTGCGCGGTTCTGCTCGTCGCCGAGGACTACGTCCAGGACCTCGCCAAGCCTCCCGTCTGGGTTCTCGGTTCCGGCACCTCGGTCTCCCACACCACCATGTCGGAGTGGGACGACTTCACCGTCTCACCCGCGGCGGTCTCCGGCCGGCTGGCCTTCGAACGCGCCGGCGTCCGCCCCTCCGAGATCGACCTCGCCGAGATCTACGACGCCTTCACCTATATGACCCTGGTGACGCTGGAAGACCTGGGGTTCTGCGCCAAGGGCGAGGGCGGCGCCTTCGTCGAGAAGGGGCGGCTGCTGCGGGACGGGGAGTTGCCGGTCAATACCGACGGGGGCGGGCTGGCCGCCTGCCATCCCGGTATGCGCGGCCTGTTCCTGCTGGTCGAGGCGGTACGCCAGCTGCGTGGCGAGGCCGGCCCGGACCGCCAGGTGCGCAAGCCCGGCGGCGCGTTGCCCCAGCTCGCGGTCGCCTCGGGTACGGGCGGCTGGTTCTGCTCGTCGGGGACGGTGGTGCTGGGGCGGGGTTAGGGCCTGCCTTCAAAGTCCCGTCGTTCGCCCGCAGGGCGGGCCTCGTGGTGGACGGCGGCTACCCGGCGGCCGACGGACGGGTGATGACGCTGAAGGCCGTCCCGAAGGGATCGACGATCGGGGCCATGCGCCCGTAGGGGGCGTCCTCCGGGGTACCGGTGCCGCCGCCCGCGGCGAGGGCCCGGGCGACCAGCTCGTCGGTGTCCGCGACCTCGAACACCGTCTGCCAACGGGACGCGGTGGCCGCCGGATCGCCGAAGATGCCACCGATCTCATGGCCGTCGGGGCGGCGCAGGAAGGTGAAGTCGACATCGGGGAGGTCGTCGTTCCCGTCGAGAGTGAAGTCGAAGACGGCGGCGTAGAAGCGGCGGGCGGGGCCGGGGTCCGGACACGCGAGGTCGTTGCGGACCAGCGTGCACGGCTCGTTGACCAGCTCGCAGCCCGGCAGCGCACGCCCCTGCCAGAGGCTGAAGCGGGCGCCGGTGGGGTCCGCCACGACAGCCGTACGGCCCAGGTCCGCCACGTCCGCGGGCGGTGCGAGCACACGTCCCCCACTGACGGCGATCTGCTCGGCCGTCCCGTCACAGTCGTCCGTGGCGACGTGGACGTGCCACCAGGACTCGCCCTCGACGTCGGCGGCGGAGACGGAGACGGGCCGCAGCGCCGCCACCCGCCGGCCGCGCAGCAGGCACAGGGTGTAGGGGCCACTCGCCGCTGACCGCTCCTCGCACTCCCAGCCGAAGAGCGCGCCGTAGAACGCCTTCGCTCGGTCGAGGTCGGGGACCCCGAGGTCGATCCAGGCCGGCGTTCCGAGCGGCTGATTGGTGCTGACCTCGCTCAACTTCTGCTCCTTCGCGGTGACACTGCCCGGGCCGACGCTAGTGAGGGTCGAGGACAGGGTGTGTCCTCCTTGCCCCGTTCGTCGCGGGCAAGGATATGAACAACTGTCATAGACAAGCGTCTAAGACGCTCGTATAGTCGGAGCCATCGGTCGGCGCGTGCAACGACGACCGAGCCCGCGCGTACCCGGCGCAGTCCGCTCAGGAGCACCACACCCCGAAGGGAATCCCGCCATGAGTTCCGCCGTGCATCCCGCCATGGGTCCCTCCATGGGTCCCTCCATGGAACCCGCGCTGTCCGGCACCGACCGGTCCCCCCGCACGACACCCCGGACCGTGCTGATCTCCGGTGCGAGCATCGCCGGACCGGCGCTCGCTTACTGGCTGCACCGCTACGGCTTCGCGGTGACCGTCGTCGAGCGCGCCCCCGCACTGCGAACCGGCGGCTACAAGGTCGACATCCGGGGCGCCGCGATCGAGGCCGCCGAGCGGATGGGCATCCTGGAGGACATCCAGCGCGCCAGTACGGACATGCGGACCGGCGCGTATGTGAACGACGACGGCAAGCGGATCGCCACCCTCCCCGCCGATATCTTCGGCGCCCGGGCCGGCCGTGACGACGAGATCATGCGCGGCGATCTGGCGCGCATCCTCTACGAACGCACCCGGTCGGACGTCGAGTACCTTTTCGGCGACTCGATCACCTCGATCACGCCGGTCTCACCGGTCTCACCGGTCACGCCGGTCACGCCGGTCACGCCGGTCACGCCGGTCACGCCCACCGATGATCTCGACGACCGCGAAGGCGTCGGCGACCGCGAAGGCACCGACAGACTCGAAGGCGTCGAGGTCACCTTCGAGCGTGCCGCCCCCCGTCGCTTCGACTTCGCGGTCGGCGCGGACGGGCTGCACTCCACCGTCCGGCGGCTGGTCTTCGGCCGGGAAGAGCAGTTCCTACGGCACCTCGGGGCGTATATCTCCGCCTTCTCCCTGCCGAACGAACTGGGCCTGGAGCGCGAGGAGTTGTACCACGCCCAGCCCGGCAGCCTGATCTGCGCCTACAGCTCCACCGGGGACCCGGCCGCCAAGGCCTGGCTCAGCTTCCGCTCGCCGGAGCTGCCCTACGACCACCGGGACCAGGAGCAGCAACTGGCCTTGCTGGAGGCCGCGTTCGCGGACGTAGGCGTCCTCCCGACCGGAGGCTGGCGTGAGGTCCCACGGCTGCTCGCGGCGGCCCGCGAGGCGAGCGACTTCTACTTCGACGGGATGCAGCTGATCGAGATGGACCGCTGGTCGCGCGGCCGGGTGGTGCTGCTCGGCGATGCCGCGTACTGCTCTTCGCCCGCATCGGGCCAGGGCACGGGAATGGCGCTGGTCGGGGCGTACGTCCTGGCCGGAGAGCTGGCGGCAGCCGGCGGTGACCTGGAGGAGGCCTTCGCGCGCTACGAGGAGGAGATGCGCGGCTATGTCGCGGTCAACCACGCGCAAGCGGCGAAGTTCGCCCGGGAAATGACGGCGGACACCCGGCGGCAGATCCGCTTCCGGCATCTGATGCTACGGATCCTGCCCTGCATGCCGTGGAAGAGCCTGATCGCGAAGAAGATCGCCGAAGACGTGCAGCGTGGAGCCAACGCGATCACGCTCAAGGATTATCCGGCCGCACCGGTATCGGACGGGGCCGCCGCTCCGCTCCGGCCGCCGTACGCCCCCGCGTACGCTGCCTGACATGACTGATCAGCCCGGGCACCAGGACACGCCGGACGCCGTTCCCGCCGGCGCCACCGCTCACCACTCCGACGCCGCGGACGCCGCGGACGCCACGGACGGCGCGGACGGGGCGGACGGCGCGGAAGCCACGGATGCCACGCACACCGGGGGCGCCGCGGAAGCCCGCGCGTTCCGGGAGCTGCTGCGCGGGCTGCGGGTCTGGGACGTCGAACTGCCGGCGTTCGACATGGCCACAGCGCCGGACGACCCCCTGCCACTGTTCCGGCAGTGGCTGCGGGAGGCCGCCGAGGCCGGCGTCCCCGAGCCCCACACCATGACGCTCGCCACGGCGGACGCGGACGGCGACCCCTCCGTGCGAACCCTGATGCTGCACGACGCCGACGAGCGCGGCTGGCACTTCGCCTCGCATCGCGGCAGCCGCAAGGGCCGCGATTTGGCCGTACGGCCGCGGGCGGCGCTCGGTTTCTACTGGGCGGCGGTCGGCCGTCAGGTGCGGGTCCGGGGGTCGGTGACCGTGGCGGGCCCCGAGGAGAGCGCGGCCGATCTGCACCATCGCTCCACCGGCGCGCTGGCCGCGGCGCTGGTCGGGCGGCAGAGCGAGGTGCTCGGCTCGACGGCGGAGCTGGCGCGCGCCTCGGAGGCCGCATGGGAGCGCGCCCGTCGCGAGCCGGAGGCACCGGTGCCGAGCTGGACGCTGTACGTACTGCGGGCCGAGGAGGTCGAGTTCTTCCAGGGCGACGCACAGCGCCGCCATGTACGTCTCAACTACCGCTACGAGGGCGACGGCTGGCTGAAGGAACTCCTCTGGCCGTGAGTCACGGAGCGAGCCGGAGGCTCGCCCTCACAGCTGCCGGTACATGATGTGCAGCCCCACATAGCCCTTGGTGGGGTGCAGGAAGCCCTCGGGGAGGGTCGTCATGATCCGGAAGCCCAGGGACTCCCAGAGGGCGACGGCACCGGTATTGGTCTCCACGACAGCGTTGAACTGCATCGCGCGATAGCCCTCGGCGCGGGCCCAGTCCAGTACGTGCTCCCCCAGGGCCCGGCCGACGCCGCGTCCACCGCACTGCGGATCGACCATGAAGCTCGCACCGGCGATATGTGCGGCGCCGCCCATGTGATTGGGGTTCATCTTGGCCGTACCGAGCACCGTGCCGGACTCGTCGACGGCGACGACCGTGCGGCCGGGTGCCGTCAGCATCCACATCTCGCGGGCCGTGGCCTCATCGAGATCCCGGGGGTAGGTATAGGTCTCCCCTGCCGCCACGATGGCGTGGAGGAAGGGCCAGATGGCGGGCCAGTCGGCCGCGGTCGCCTCACGTATCAACACGGCCACAGCATCCCGCGGACGCGGCGGACCCGCCACCGCAATTCGCCGCGGCCCTGAACGGCAGCACGGGGCACGTGAGCCCAGGGGCGGCGCCGGGCTCAGGGGCGACGCCGGGGCTCAAGGGCGACGCCGGGGCTCAGGGACGACGGCCCGGGAACCCAGGAGCCGGGCCTCAGGGGCCGGGACTCAGGGACGAGAACCCAGGGCGAGAGCCCAGGGGCGGGACCTCAGGGACGCACCGGCGTCACACGGGCCGGAACACAGGAATGGCAACCCTCCCGCCTGCCCCACCACCAACACCATCACCAACGCCCTCACCCTGGCCCTCGCCCGCGCCCGCGCCCGCGCCCTCGCCCGCGCCCTGGCCCGCGGCCGCGTCCTGCCCCTCCCCCTCTCCCTCGTGACGGAAGTGCACGGCGAGCGGCATCCCGATCCGCAGTTCCGGCTCCGGGCAGTCGGTGATCTCGGTCATCATCCGGGGGCCTTCGACGAGATCGACCACGGCCGCCACGTACGGGACCCGCTCAACGAAGGGCGGGAGATCGTTACGGTGCACCACGGACCAGGTATAGAGAGTGGCGCGTCCGCTGGCCGGCACCCAGCCGACATCCTCACTCCAGCAGTGCGGGCAGAACTCACGCGGGTAGTGATGCACCGCACCGCACCCCTCTGCCCGGCAGCGACGCAGCAGCAGTCGCCCCTCGGCCGCCGCGTCCCAGTACGGCCTGGTGAAGGCATCCACCTCCGGCAGATCGAAACGCGCCGCACTCCTCGCCCCACGCGACACCGCCCCCTGCGCCCCTCCCGCCCCAGCCCCAGCAGTCCCAGCCATCACGCGGACACCTCCACCGATTCGGCCTTCACGATACCTGACGATGCGTCAGTTCAACCGACACGGAACCCCTCACGCAAGGGCCCCTGCGCAATCCACCGCTCCCGCCGCACGACCACGCCACCTCCCCACCCTCACCCACCCTCACCCACCGAGGCGGAGCCCCCGACGATCGACGGAATACATCGCCTGGGCCGCGTCGAACTCCTCGAAACTGCCGAGGTGACACATACCGATGGCCTCAAGGAGGCGGCGGGAGCGGTCGTTGGCCTCTTGTGTGACCGCAATGACCGACGGACTGTCCGAGGGGACGTTCGCGAGGGCCCAGTCAACGACGGCGGCCACGGCTTCACGGGCGTATCCCTGCCCCCAGTGTTCGGGCAGGAGCCCGTAGGACACCTCCCGCCGCTCGTCGAACCTGGACGCCGGATCGATCACCACGGAGCCGACGACGGTCGCGCCCTCCCGTGTGGTCACCGTGAACAGGTTGGGACGGTGCGCGAAATTCTGCTGGTAGAGGCAAAGCGTCTCTTCGGCCACCGGCCCGCCGAGAAAGCGTCGAACCTCGGGATCCGTCCAGAGCCGGGTGAACTCCTTCACGTCGGTGGGTTCAGCGGGACGCAGCAGGAGTCGCGCCGTGCCGATGGTGGTGGGCCAGGGGTTCGTGGCAGACAGGGAAGACATGACCTGAGCATCACGGCGCAGGACACAAAACGTGGCAGTCTCACGAATATGGCGCAAAAGCATTCGTAGAGCAGAGGGCGTTAGACCGGGCCAGAACCACGGACAGCTCAACTCGGAGCACGAGGAGGCAGGAATGGTTCGCCATCACCGTGCGCACAACATGAGCCCCGCACCCGCACCCGCACCCGCACCCGCAAGCTTTACCGTGCACGCCCATTCCTGACGTGGCGTCAGTTCAGTAATCTGACTGTGCGTCAGTTGATGAGAACGAGAGGCCTCACACAGGAGCGGGCGTCTGCGATGCTTGGATCGACTCACGGCACCCTCACCACTCACTCCCGGCCGGCCCGCGTCATGGCCTGTGGGGAGCAACCACGACACACCGTCCACGGCATCAGTGAACCGCACCCCGGCGACGGCGGACAGGGCGCCGGGGTGGTCGACCGCGATGTCAGCGGGCGTCCGCTGCACGCCCCGGCGCTCGACCTGGACCGGTTCTTCCGGCCCGAGTCCGTGGCCGTGATCGGCGCCTCGGACAGCGAGGGCCGCCCCAACGCGGGGATCACCCGCCAGCTGATCACCTGGGCGGAGCGCGTCGGCGCCCGGCTCCACCTCGTCAATCCGGGACGCGACCAGGTCTTCGGGCGGCCTTGCCACTCAGCCGTCGCCGAGCTGCCGGAGACCGTCGACCTCGCCGTACTCCTCGTCGGCGACCCCCTTCCGGTCATCGAGCAACTCGGCGAGGCCAAGGTGAAGTTCGCCGTGGCCTTCGCCTCCGGATTCGCCGAGACCGGCGAGCGCGGGGCGGCCGCCCAGGCCCGGCTGGCCGAGGTCGTCGAGCGGTCCGGTCTGCGGCTGCTCGGGCCGAACACCAACCTCAACGCCTTCGAGCGGTTCCGTGAGGACCTGGACGGCCCGGCCATCGCCCTGATCACGCAGTCAGGCCACCAGGGCCGCCCCGTCTTCAGCCTTCAGGAACTGGGCATCCGTCTCTCGCACTGGGCCCCCACCGGCAACGAGGCCGATCTGGAGACCGCGGACTTCCTCTCCTACTTCGCGACCCGCCCCGAGGTGGGCGCCATCGCCGCGTATGTGGAAGGCCTCAAGGACGGCCGCAGCTTCCTGCTGGCCGCCGACCGCGCCGCCCGCCATCACGTCCCCGTCGTCGCCGTCAAGGTCGGACGCACCGAGACCGGCGCCCGGACGGCCCTCTCGCACACCGGCAAGCTCACCGGCGCCGACAGCGTCGTGGACGCGGCGATGCGGCAGTTCGGCGTCATCCGGGTGGACGGGCTCGACGAGCTGCAGGACACCGCGGCCCTGCTGGCCCGTGCGAAGAAGCCCACCGCGGAGGGCATCGCCGTCTATTCGATCTCCGGGGGCACCGGCGCGCACTTCTCCGACCTGGCGACGGCGGCGGGGTTGCGGCTGCCCGCCCTCGGTGACGCCAAGCAGGCCGAACTGCACCAGTGGATACCGGACTACCTGAGCGTCGCCAATCCGATCGACAACGGCGGGCACCCGGTCGGCGACTGGCGCGGCCGCAAGATCATCGACGCGATCCTGACCGACCCGTCCATCGGCGTACTGATCTGCCCGATCACCGGCCCCTTCCCGCCCATGAGCGACAAGCTCGCCCAGGATCTGGTGGATGCGGCGGAGCAGACGGACAAGCTGGTGTGTGTGGTGTGGGGCTCGCCGGTGGGCACCGAGGACGCCTATCGCCGCACCCTCCTCGGCTCCTCGCGGGTGGCGACCTTCCGCACCTTCGCCAACTGCATCACCGCCGTCCGCGCCTATCTGGACCACCACCGCTTCGCGGCCGGCTACCGCTCCCCCTTCGACGACGCCCCCCGCATACCGTCCCCGTCCGCGCGCAAGGCCCAGGCCCTGATGCGTCCGGGCGAACCGCTCAGCGAGCACGCGGCCAAGCAGCTGCTGCGGGCCTACGGCATCCGGGTCCCGCGCGAGCAGCTGGTGACCAGCGCGGCGGCGGCCGTACGGTCGGCGAGCCTGGTCGGCTATCCCGTCGTCATGAAGGCTTCCGGGCCGCAACTGGCGCACAAGACCGAACTCGGCCTGGTCAAGGTCGGACTGACCTCGGCCAGCCAGGTCAGGGACGTGTACCGCGAGCTCACCGACATCGCCCGTTACGAGGACGTAGCGCTGGACGGTGTACTGGTCTGCCAGATGATCGAGCGAGGCGTCGAGACGGTCGTCGGCATCACCCACGACAGCCTCTTCGGGCCGACGGTCACGGTCGGCCTCGGCGGGGTGCTCGTGGAGGTCCTGCAGGACGTTGCGGTGGGTATCCCGCCCTTCGGTGAGGACCAGGCGCGCGCGATGCTCGGCGAGCTCCGCGGCCGCGCCCTCCTGGACGGCGTACGCGGCGCACCGCCCGCGGATATCGATGCGCTGGTCGAGGTCGTGCTCAGGGTGCAGCGGATGGCGCTCGAACTCGACGGTCAGCTGGCGGAGTTGGACATCAATCCGCTGGTCGTCCTGCCACGCGGGGAGGGCGCCGTGGCCCTCGACGCGCTGGCCATCTGCCCTTGACCTCGCACGCAACCCCAACCGCAGTCGCAGTCGCACCCGTAACCGCGGGCGCAGGCTCGGATACGAGCGCAGCCTTAATGGCCCCTGCCGCCGCTGCCCCCGCAAGCGCCCCCGCCACGCCGCAGCCCGCCGTCCACACCATGACCGCACCCTTGGGAGCCGTTCCCCCATGACGCCCTCACCGTCCCCCGCTTCCGTTCCCCCCGCCGACGGCCCCGCAGGCCGCGTCGACCCCGTCGATTCATTGATACTGCACGCCACTGACAACGGCGTCTCGTGGATCACCCTCAACCGGCCGGAGGCGATGAACGCCGTCACCCGCGACCAGCGCGAACGCCTCATCGGGCTGCTTGCCGAAGCCTCCGCCGACCCGGACGTACGGGCCGTGGTCCTCACCGCGACCGGCCGGGGGTTCTGCGCGGGCGCCGACCTCCGCGGATCGCCGTCGTCGGGCGAACGGGTCGCCGGCGATGTCGCCCGGATGATCCGCGACGGCGCCCAGCGGCTCATCACGGCGGTGCTGGACTGCGAGAAGCCGGTCATCGCCGCCGTCAACGGCACCGCGGCCGGGCTCGGCGCCCATCTCGCGCTCGCCTGCGATCTGGTGCTGGCTGCCGAATCGGCGTCGTTCATCGAGGTGTTCGTACGCCGCGGCCTGGTCCCGGACGGCGGCGGCGCCTACCTCCTGCCCCGGCTGATCGGCCCGCAGCGCGCCAAGGAGCTGATGTTCTTCGGCGACGCCGTACCGGCCGCCGAGGCGGCCCGGCTGGGACTGGTCAACCGCGTGATCCCGGACAGCGAACTGGCGAAGACGGCCAAGGAGTGGGCCGAGCGGCTGGCGGCGGGCCCGACCCGGGCGCTGGCCCTGACCAAACAGCTGGTCAATGCCTCGCTCGACGCCGACCGGGCCACGGCCCTCGCCGCCGAGGCCACGGCCCAGGAGATCAATATGACGACGGCGGACGCACAGGAGGGGGTCACCTCCTTCGTACAGCGACGCACCCCGTCCTATCGGGGGCGGTGACGTCCTACAGGGGGCGGTGCCCCGGGCCGGACGCACCAGGACCCAAGCCCCCGAGCCCGACCCGCCGGCACCGAATCCCCGAGCCCGACCGCCGGGCCCGAACCCGAGCCGGACCCGCCAAGAGACCGGGCCCGACGCGCCAGGGCGGAATTCCCGAGCCCCCGCGCCAGGCCCCAAGCCCCGAGCCCGACGCGCCGGAAACACCCCCCTACCGCTGCCCCGCCTCACACTCCCGCACCTCACGGGTGTTCCGTGTCCGCACCCCCGGCAGCCACCCCCGCACCCCCTGCCCGCTGGTGACCAGATACCAGCGGGTGGAGGTGACGCCCGCTTCGTCGCGGACCATCCGGCCGTCGGTGACCACGCAGTGCGCGGCCAGGTCATCGCCGTGCCAGACCCGGCCGGCGGAGTTGCCGCGCGCGGCGTACTCGGCGCGCGGGTCCCTGGCCAGCCGCAAGGCGCACTCCAGGGAGCGGCCCGTACGGCAGGCCTGTTCGCTGTTGTAGACCGTGACCTTCACCGCCGGGGTCGGGCCGGCCGGCCGGAGCGTGACGGGCCCGGGACGCACCAGCCACCACACCCCCAGCGCCACCACGGCCACCGCCGCCGCCACCACGAGCGCGACCGCGTACGGCCGCCTCCGGGGCAGTGCGACCACGACGGGCGCCGGGGCGCCGGGGTCCCTGATGCGGTCCCACAGGCCGGGCGGTGTCTCGATCTGTTCGTCCGCGAGCCGGAGCCGTGCACGCAGCAGCGCCTCGGCGTCGTCCCCGGCGCCGCCGCCCCGGCCGCCGCCGAAGTCCCGGCCGCCGCCCGCCGATCCCGCACCGCCGTCGTACCGTGGTCCGACTCCCACCACGCCGCTCACCTCCCCGCCTGCCCGTGCTCCGAGGCAACGAGGTAGGCGCGCAGCCTGTCCAGCGCACGGGCGCGATGGCGGGCGGCGGTACCACGGTGCACCTTCATGATCTTCGCGGCCTGGTCGATGGTGTAGCCGTCGAGGTCGACGAGGATGACGATGCCGGCCTGCCGGTGCGACAGCTTCCCCAGCAGCCGCACCGCTTCGATCTCGGCCTGCCGCCGCTCCACCCCGCCGTCCCAGCCGCCGGGCACCCCGCCGGCCCCCGCACCCACACCACCGCCCACCCCGCCCGCACCGGATTCCTCGACCCCGTCCATCCCGTCGACCAGCACCTGGCGCCGGTCCTTGCGGTAGGCGTCCCGGGCGACGTTGAGTACGGCGGTGAAGGCGTAGGCGTACGGCTCCGGATGGGCGAGGAAGCGCTGTGGACGGGCGGCGAGTTTGAGATACGCCTCATGCACCACATCCTCCGCGGACTGTCTCGATCCGGCCAGCATCACCGCCCGTCGGTACAACCGGGGCAAGAGCCCGCAGAAGACCTCGTCGAAGGTGGGTGACGCGGCAGACGAAGCTGACGACTGTGTCGCATCGGCCATGTACCGGAACTCTCCCCCGTGTTCGGCTACGGACGCGGCCGAGGTGGACGCTACCCGTGCGAGCGACACGCAATCAGGATCCTGCTCCTCAATCTCCCGCGAATCCCCCGAGATCGCCCCCGAGCGCCCGGCAAACCACACGTGTGGGTGGCCGGCGCCCCCGTGACCGGTGTCCCGTGCGGCCGGCGCCCCGCGACCGACCCCGGACCGACGCCCCCGCAGCCCCGACACCCCGCGCCCGGCGTCCGACGCCCCGCGCCCCGCACACCTTCCCATCTGACGCCCCATCAGATTCAATGGAGACATGATGGGACACGCTGCAATGGCGGCCACGGCCGTGCGGTACCTGCGTTCCGTCGGCGCGCCCACCACGGCCGCCGCACCCGCCACCGCACCCGCCGGGCCACGCCCGCGCCCCGCCCTGCGGGCCGTACGCGACGACGAGCGTGCTCCGTTGGACCCGGCCGCATTCCGCTTCGTCCTGGGCCACTTCGCCAGCGGCGTCACGGTCGTCACCTCTCCCGGGGAGCCGGAACCGGCCGGTTTCGCCTGCCAGTCCTTCGCCTCGCTCTCCCTCGACCCGCCGCTGGTGGTGTTCATGGTGGCGCGTACGTCGACCACCTGGCCGCGGATCGCCCGTGCCGGGGTGTTCTGCGTCAACATCCTCGGCGCCGGACAGGGCGAGCTCTGCCGCGGGTTCGCGGTCAGCGGCGGCGACAAGTTCGCCGGGGTCCGCTACGGCGCCGCCCCCGCGACCGGCTCGCCCCGGCTGGCGGACGTTCCCGCCTGGATCGACTGCACGATCCAGGCCGTGCACACCGGCGGCGACCATCTGATCGTGGTCGGCCGGGTCGACGCCCTCGGCACGGATCCGGCCGCCGCCGAGGACGGCCCGCTCCTCTTCCACCGGGGCACCTTCGGGCAGCTCCGCGGGTGAGCGCGGGCGGCCCGATGGCGCACTGAAGCACCGGTGCGCGGCGGGTACGCGGGGTCCCCTGCTCCTCAACGGCTTGTGGAGATGCGACCGGCGGCGGCCCGTGCCCGAATGGTGCAGCCGGGGCGGACCACCGTCTGCCGGCAGTGAACACCGGCCCGACCGGGCCGGACGGTCACTACAGTCCGGCCTCATGACGACAATCACCACGCGTACGGTCGCCTACCCGGCCGACGCCCTCACGATGATCGGGCACCTCGCGCTCCCCACCGGTGCCGACCGCCGGCCCGCAGTCCTGATCGGGCCCGAGGGGACGGGGCTCAGCGACGTCGAGCGCCGCCGGGCCGATGCCCTGGCTGAGCTGGGATACGTGGCACTGGCCTTTGACCTCCACGGCGGGCGCTACTTCGGCGACCCCGAGGAGATGCTGGCCCATTGCATGCCGCTGCTCGCCGACCCCGGCCGGATGCGGGGCATCGGCCACGCGGCGCTCGACGTGCTGCGCGGCGAACCGCGGACCGACCCCGGCCGGATCGCCGCCATCGGCTATGGAACCGGGGGTGCCATAGCGCTGGAACTCGGGCGCGACGGCGTCGACCTGCGCGCGATCGGGACGGTCAACGCACTGACCACGGGCCGGCCTGGCGAGGCGGCACGCATACGCTGCCCGGTGTGGGCCGGGGTCGGGTCGGAGGACCCGATCATGCCGCCCGCACAGCGGGACGCGTTCACCGCCGAGATGCAGGCCGCCGGCGTCGACTGGCGCCTCGCGGTCTACGGCGGCGCCTTGCACGCCTTCCACCATCCACCGGTCGAGCATGCCGTGCGCCCCGGCGTCGGCTACCACCCACGGCACGCGCAGCGAGCCTGGCGCGACGTCGTCGACCTGCTCGCCGAGTGCCTGCCCGTGACGGAGTGATCCGGCCGGCTCCTGACGCTCATTCCTGCCCGCCCATGCCGTCCTCAGGGCCGGTCAGCGTCCCTCTCCGAAGGTCAGCACCGCCCGCGCCACCCGCCCGTGGTGGGCATCGTCCGCCGCCTTCGCGAAGTCCTCCACCGGATAGGTCTTCGTCACCAACTCGTCGAGCAGCAGCCGCCCTTCACGGTAGAGCCGGGCGTAGAGCGCGATGTCCCGCTGCGGGCGGGCCGACCCGTAGCGGCAGCCCAGGATCGACTTGTCCAGGTACATCGACGACACCCGGAACGAGGCCTCCGCGGTGGCCGGCGGCACCCCGAGCAGCACCGCCTGGCCGTGCCGGTCCAGCAGGTCGACGGCCTGCCGGATCAGCCGGGTGCTGCCCACGCACTCGAAGGCATGGTCGGCGCCGGTCGGCAGGATCTCCTTCACCGCCTTGACGCCGTCCGCCACCGCCGACGCGTCGATGAAGTGGGTCGCCCCGAACTGCCGCGCCACCGTCTCCTTCGCGGGGTTGGCGTCCACCGCCACGATCACCGACGCCCCGGCGATCCGCGCCCCCTGGAGCACGTTGAGGCCGATGCCGCCCGCTCCGATCACCACGACCGAGTCCCCGCGGTCCACCTTCGCCCGGTTGAGCACCGCCCCGACCCCGGTCAGCACCCCGCACCCGATCAGCGCGGCCGACGTCAGCGGAATGTCCTCGGCGATCTTCACCGCCTGCACCGCCTTGACGACCGTACGTTCCGCGAACGCCGAGTTCGACGCGAAGCTGAACAGCTCGGTGTCGCCCCGCCGGAACGGCTTCTGCGGCATCCCGATCGCCTTCCGGCACATCGTCGGCCGCCCCCGGTCGCACTCCGCGCACGCCCCGCAGTTGGCCAGCGTCGACAGCGCGACATGATCGCCGGGCTCCACATGGCCGACGCCCGCGCCCACGGCCTCGACCACCCCCGCCCCCTCGTGCCCCAGCACCACCGGCACCGGGAACGGAATGGTCCCGTCGACCACCGAAAGGTCGCTGTGGCACAACCCCGCGGCCCGGATACCGACCAGCACCTCGCCCGGGCCCGGGTCGCGCACCTCCAGATCGTCCACGACCCGGGGCTGTTCGCCGTCGAAGATGACGCCCCTCATATCCGCTCCACTCTGGGCAGGCCGAGCACCCGCTCGGCGATGATGTTGCGCTGGATCTCGTCCGAGCCGCCGTAGAGGGTGTCGGCCCGGGTGAACAGGAACAGCCGTTGCAGTGCGTCGAGTTCGTACGGCGCCTGCGCGGTCCAGTCGGCGGGGCCCAGCGCCGCGGCGGCCCCGCGCACCCGCATCGCCAGCTCCCCGAGCCGCTGGTGCCAGCCGCCCCACAGCAGCTTCGCCACACTCGGCGCACCGGCGTCCCCGGCCGCCCCCAGCGTGCGCAGCGCGTTCCACCGCATGACCTTCAACTCGGTCCACTGACAGACGAGTTGGTCACGCAGCACCGGGTCCCGCAGCGCACCGCAGCGGACCGCCTCCCCGACGACCTCGGCCAGCTCCGCCGCGAACCCGATCTGCTGGACGAGGGTGGACACCCCGCGCTCCCGCGCGAGCAGCCCCATGGCCACCCGCCAGCCCGCGCCCTCCCCGCCCACCACATGCGCGGCCACCGCACCGTCGAAGAACACCTCGTTGAACTCCGCCGTGCCCGACATCTGCCGGATCGGCCGCACCTCGATGAGCCCCGGCTGATCCATCGCCACCAGCAGGAACGAGAGCCCGCGATGGCGCCGCTCGGCCTGATCCGTCCGCGCCAGCACAAAGCACCAGTCGGCCTCCCCGGCCAGCGACGTCCAGATCTTCTGCCCGCTGACGCGATAGCCGGCACCGTCCCGGACCGCCACCGTCCGCAGCCCCGCCAGATCCGACCCCGCGTCCGGCTCGCTGTAGCCCTGGCACCACAGCTCCTCGCCCCGGGCGATGGCCGGCAGAAACCGCCGCCGCTGCGCCTCGTCCCCGTACGCGAGCAGCGTCGGCGCCAGCAGATTCTCCCCGATGTGCCCCACCCGCCCCGGCGCCCTGGCCCGCGCATACTCCTCGGCCCACACCACCTGCTGCGTCAGGCTCGCCGTGCGGTTCCCGTACACCCCCTCCCCACCGTCCCACCCGAGCCCGATCCACCCACCGGCCCCCAGCTCCCGCTCCCACGCCCGCCGCTCCTCGGCGCCCTCGTGCTCACTCCCCGGCCCCCCACGCCCCGCCAACGAGGCGTATCCACCCACAAGATGCCCCACAAGCCAGTCCCGAGCCTCCGCCCGAAACCCCTCGTCCCCACTCCCGAACCCAAAGTCCACAAAGCCCTCCCACGCCCGCCCCCACCCACGTTCACTCATCCACCACGGGAGGGGACGGGCCGGAGGGGCCGGTGTGTGGGACGTAAAGCGAAGCAGTCCCACACACCGGCCCCGCAGGCCCGTCACCGCACCCACAGCCCCGCGCAGCGGACCCGGCCCGCCGCCAGGCGCAACAAAGAGCAACCCCCACGGCGGGAAAGCCGAAAACGCGCGAACCCCCTACGCGTTGGGCCGCGCCTCCGCCCCCGCCGCCCTCGCCATCTCCGAAAGCTGCGCCAGCATCGGCATGGGGTCGGCCCCGACCGACCCCGGCAGCACCTCCGCCACCCGCTCCGGCGTCCACCCGCCCCCGTCGGCGTACACGGAGCGAAGCTCCCTCGGCTGGGCCCACACGGCGATCTTGGGCCCGGCAACCGTGTACACCTGCCCGGTGACCTCCCTGGCCCGGTCACTCAGCAGATAGACGACCAGCGCCGCCACATCCTCCGGCTCGCCGATCTCCGTGAGCTTCATCGGTACGTTCGCCGACATCCGCGTCCGCGCCACGGGCGCCACGGCGTTGGCCGTCACTCCGTACTTGTGCAGCCCCAGCGCGGCGCTCCGCACCAGCGAGATGATCCCGCCCTTCGCGGACGCGTAGTTGGCCTGGGACACCGAGCCCTGGTGGTTCCCGCTGGTGAAGCCCACCAGGGTGCCCGTACCTTGCCGGCGCATGACGGCCGACGCCGCCCGGAAGACCGTGAACGTCCCCTTGAGGTGGGTGGCGACCACCGGGTCCCACTCCTCCTCGGACATGTTGAAGAGCATCCGTTCCCGCAGGATCCCGGCCACGCACACCACACCGTCGATCCGGCCGTACTGCGCCAGCGCGGTGTCCACGATCCGCTGGCCGCCGGCCATGGTGGACACATCGTCGGCCACCGCGACGGCCAGGCCCCCGGCCGCCTCGATCTCCTTCACCACCGATTCGGCGACCTCGCTGCTGGGTCCGGCGCCGTCGACGGAGACCCCGTAGTCGTTGACGATCACCTTGGCGCCCTGATCCGCACAGGCGAGAGCCACCGCCCGCCCGATACCGCGGCCCGCCCCCGTTACGGCGATCACTTTGCCGGCCAAGAAGTTCCCCATGCCGTGACCCTTCCCGCAGTTTCTGACGGACCGTTAGATTTTTGAGCAGACACGGTACGAACACAAGACCCGGGGCGTACCGAACCCGGCCATCCCGAGGAGGGCCCATGCCCCTGCCGCAGGAGTTCCACGACATCGCCGAACGCGTGAACAACTGGGGGCGCTGGGGGGCGGACGACGAGATCGGCACCCTCAACCTGATCACCGACCAGGTCGTACGGGAGGCCGCAGGATGCATCCGCAGCGGCCGCCGCATCCCGCTCGCCCTCCCCCTCCGGCAGGACGGCGTACAGACCGGCGTGATCCCCGGCCGGGTCAACCCGCTGCACACCATGACCGCCATCAACCAGGAGATCTTCGGCCCCGGCACGGTCGCGACGACGGACGACGCAGTCACGATGGGCCTCCAGGCCGCCACCCACTGGGACGGCCTGGCCCATGTCTCCCACTCCGGGCGGCTCTACAACAACCGCCCCGCCGACTCGGTCACCGCCCACGACGGCGCCACCTGCCTCGGCGTGGAGAAGGCCACCCCGATCGTCTCCCGCGGGGTCCTCCTGGATGTGGCCCGCACCCACCCCACCGGGCAGCTGCCCGGCGGTTACGCCATCACGCCGGAAGACCTGGACGCCGCCGAGGAACGCGCCGGGACGGCGGTACGGGCCGGCGACATCGTCCTCGTACGGACCGGGCAGCTGCGGCACTACCTGGCCGGCGACCGGCAGGCCTACGCGTTCCCGTCACCCGGCCTGTCGCTGCGCACCCCGGAGTGGTTCCACGCACGCGATGTCGCGGCGGTCGCCAACGACACCCTGACCTTCGAGATCTTCCCGCCGGAGATCGAGAACCTGTGGATGCCGGTGCATGCGCTCGATCTCGTCGAGATGGGCATGCCGCAGGGCCAGAACTGGAATCTGGAGGAGCTGGCGACGGCCTGCGCGGAGGCGGGGCGCTGGACGTTCCTGCTGTCCGCGGTGGCCGAACCGTTCGTCGGAGGCTCCGGGGCGCCGGTCGCGCCCGTGGCGATCCTCTGACCGGGCCGGTGGCGATCCCCCGGCGGGGCCGCGGCAATCCTCGGTCCCCTGCCCGCGCCGGACCGCCGACTTTGACGGCCGGCGGCCCGACGGTGCCCGGCCGGCCAGGTGGCGATGCGCTCGTGCGCGCCCCGAGCACGGCACCGCGGAACGCCACCACCCCCGCTGCTGCCCACGGGGGCCCTGCCAGGCCGCGATCCGCACTCGCCAAGACCCGGGCCACATGACCGGCCCCCCACCACCTCGGCGTCCCCTCGCGGCGCATCGCTTCACCCAAGGGTGATCAACCGGCCACGCCACGTCAACGCCTGGTCCGGACTGATGCCGTGACCGCCCGGAGCGGATCAGGCCTGATGCGTCACGGCGCGCGGCGTCGCGCGAGAGGGTTCGTAAGCCCCCAGATCGGACCCTGACGCCAGCAGCAACGGCTGGCCGCGGTCCACCTCGCACCAGATCCGCTTGCCGCCGTCCTCCTGCTGCCACCCCCAGCGGTCGGCGAGGCCGTCGACCAGCTCCAGGCCGCGGCCGTTGGTGTCGTCACCGTCGGCGTGCCGCTGGCGTGGCGGGCGGGCGCTGGCGTCCGTCACTTCGACCCGGACCGTCCCGACCACGGCACCCGATCCGGAGAAACACATCCGCAGCTCGGCCGCCGCGCCGGTGTGCACCACGGCGTTGGTGACGAGCTCGGAGATCAAAAGGATCAGCGTCTCCGCAAGTGGTTCGTCGGCCCCTATTCCGGAACCCACGAGCCGCGACCTGGCCCATCGCCGGGCCCTCCCCACCTCCGCGGGGTCGGGCCGTACGTCCAACTGAACCTGAAGCACCTGCACCGCTCACACCATCCGAACCGGCGGAAACATCGCCTCGCGCCTCCACGGAGTCACGGTGCGTGACCCCGGTGGAGCACAGCATGGTTGACGTTGAGTCACCCCAACAAGCGCTTCGGGCATATTCCAGCGCAAGGGAGTATGCATCCTGCATACTGTGCGACGCACTTTGCGGGGAGTCGAACAAGGGGGGCGATCGGGCCCCGCCCAAGGGCGAGCGGCGCGCAGTCCGTACCCCGGAGCCGTCTTTCCGACGACACCGGGCCCGTTGCGCCACAGAACCACTCGCACCCCACGGAGGGTACCGGAGCGGAACGCCGACTCCCCCCTGTGACGAGTCACGCCTAGGACACAACCCGATATCGACCCTCCGTGACCATTTCCGTGCGGCGAGTCCGACATATCGCTTACAGGTTCCCGTGGCCTGACATCGCCGTCCCTCACGCACCGCCACTCACCCCCGTGCACCTCACGCACCACCAAGCACCACCACCACGGCCCTCGCACCGCCACCGTCAGTCGATCAAGCCCGCCGCCAGCAGTTCTTCCGCCTCGCGCGCCACTCCCCAGCGCTCGGCCCGCAGCCAGGCCCGCTTGAGATGCAGATGCACATCGGCTTCCCAGGTGAAGCCCATTCCGCCGTGGACCTGCAGACAGTCCCGTGCGTTACCCACCGCGGCTTCGTCGGCCAGCAGCTTCGCGGCCGCGACATCGAGGACACACTCCGTGACAGACGCCACATATACCGCACTTCGGGCGATTTCCGCCCGCACCAGCATCTGCGCGCACAGATGCTTGACCGCCTGGAACGAGCCGATGGGCACGCCGAACTGCTCGCGCTCGCGGGCGTGGCCCACCGCCATCTCGACCGTGCGGGCCGCACTTCCCAGTTGCTGGGCAGCGGTGAGCAGCGCGGCCTCGCGGCGGAGCCGGGGGGCGTCCAGGGCCAGGGGCGCGGCGCGCGGCAGGTCCATGACGCGGGCGAGCGGAGTGAGGGGATCGATGGAGGCAAACGGGGCGCAGACCACCCGGTCCTGCGCACTCCGGTAGGCGCCTCCCGTGCGCCCGTGTGCGCCCCTGAGTCCGCCCCCGGGCCCGGCTCCTCCGCGTCCCGCACCTTCCTCCACCAAGATCAACTCATCGCACTCCGCCGGGTGTTCCCACAGCACCGGATCCCGCTCCGCCTCGCACAGCCCGACGATCTTCTCGCCGGCCGCGACACCGTCCACCGCCCCGGCCAGCAGCTGGCACGCCACCAGCGGCCCCGGCAGCAGCGCCCGCCCGGCCTCCTCGAAGACCAGCACCGCCTCCGGCAGCCCGAGCCCCACTCCGCCGTCCGCCTCCGGCAGCCGCAGCGCAAAGAACCCGGCCGCGCCCAGCTCACGCCACAGCGCACGGTCCAGCGCCGGTTCTTCCACCGCGGCCCGCAGCCGCTCCCGGCCGAACCGTCCGGCCAGCAGCTCGCGGGTACCGTCCCGCAACGCCCGCTGGTCCGCGGTGAGTTGGAAGTCCACGCCCCGGTCACCGCCCCTTCGGCAGGCCGAGGATCCGCTCGGCGACGATGTTCCGCTGGATCTGCGAGGTACCGGCCGCGATGGTGTACGAGAGGGACGACAGCCGGTCCGCGATCCACTCGTGGTCCGCGTCCAGCGCACCGGCCCCCAGCACCTCCGCCGCCGTGTCGTACAGCTCCTGGCGGACGTGCGAATAGCGGAGCTTGAAGACCGAGCCGCCGGCTCCCGGCACACCACCGCCGTTCCCCCGCCGTCCGGCGCCCGGCGGGGCCCCCGTCGCCTCGCTGACATTCCACTGGATCAGCCGCCACAGCGCGGCGAGCTCCGCGTGCAGCCGGCCCAGCCTGCGGCGCAGCACGGCGTCGTCCCAGCGGCCGTTGGCGCGCGCGGCCCGGGCCAGCGCGCCGAGCACCCGGCGGCAGGCCACCACCTCGCCGACGAAGGCGGTGCCGCGCTCGAAGGACAGCGTCACCATCGTCACCCGCCAGCCGTCGTTCTCCGCGCCGACGCGATTGCCGACCGGCACCCGCACCTCGTCGAGGAACATCTCGGCGAACTCCGCCGAACCGGCCAGGGTGCGCAGCGGCCGGACCGTCACCCCCGGCGCGTCCATGGGCATCGCCAGCCAGCTGATGCCGCGGTGCCGGGGCGCGGCCGGGTCGGTGCGGACGAGGAGTTCGCACCAGTCGGCGACCTCGGCGTGCGAGGTCCAGATCTTGGAGCCGCTGACGACATAGCTGTCCCCGTCGCGTACGGCCCTGGTCCGCAGCGCGGCGAGGTCGGAGCCGGCGTCCGGTTCGCTGAAGCCCTGGCACCAGATCTCGTCGCCGCGCAGGATCGGCGGCAGCCAGCGGACGCGCTGAGCGGCGCTGCCCTCGACGGCGAGGGTCGGCCCGGCGTGCAGCAGCCCGACGAAGTTCGCGCCGACGTAGGGCGCCCCGGCGCGCTCGGTCTCCTCCAGGAAGATCAGGTGCTGGGTGGGGGTGGCACCCTGCCCGCCGGCGTCCCGCGGCCAGTGCAGGCCCGCATATCCGGCGTCGTACAGCATCCGCTGCCAGGCCGTGTCATACGCCCGCCGTCCCGGCCAGTCGGTCGCCGCGGGCTTCGCGGGGAGCCGCGGCAGCACCTCGCCGAGCCAGGCGCGCAGCCTGGCCCGGAAGTCTTCCTCTTCCGGTGTGTACGTGAGGTCCATGGGGGCTACCCGTGGAAGTGGAAGAGGCGGCAGAGGGGCCGCCGGACGGGCGGATCACCGCCGGCGAGAGCGCAGGAGGCGGCGGGCGGTCCGGGAACCGGCTCGCGCACCCCGCCCCGCAGCAGCTCCATCACGTTCCCCATCGTTGTCCCCTCACCGAGATCCTGATGGTTCGTCAGAAAAAGGCTAGCCCCGCCCTCACTGGACCGGCAAGGCGTCGACCTCCACTCCTCGCACCAAATCTGACGTGGCATCAGCTAAGACGAGGGAGAAGGGGCGTGACGGCCGACACCACGCCCCGCCACAGGAAGGGCGGATGACCGGCACCACGCCCTGGGGCCTGGCCGCCCGCCGCACCCCCGGCCGGCGCATGTCATGACCGCGCGAGGTGGCGGACGAGGATGACCAGGGCCTGACGCCGACTGTCCGGGGCGGCGTCGGTGCGGGCGGACAGGAGCATGTGGGTGAGCTGGGGCAGGGTGAACCAGGATGCCGCGAGGGCGATGACCGCGTGCACCAGCTGGCCCGCCTCGACGGCGCCGGTGAGCTTGCCGTCCTGCTGGGCGCGGGCGACTGCGGCGATCTTCTCTGCGTAGTGGTCCGTGCGCTCACCCTCGGCGGCGATCCGGCCGGAACACTGCAGGCCCTCCCAGGCCAGCAGGCGCACAAAATGCGGGTGTTGGCAGTGGTAGTCGAAGACCCGGCCCGCATAGTCGCCCAGGTCGCCGGCCTGGTCCGCGGTGAGGGGAACGGCCGCGGCGATCTTTTCCAGCTCTGACGCGAGGACCGCGGCGAACAGTTTCTCCTTATTGCCGAAGTACTGGTAGATCCGCTCCTTGTTGATGCCCGCCCGGGTGGCGATGCGGGCAATGCGGGCACCGTCGGCGCCGCACTCGGCGAACTCCTCGACGGCGGCATCCAGCAGGAGCTGTTTCGTGCGTGCGGTGTCCCAGGCCATACGGCAACCCTACCCCGATCCCCAACCAAATGGTTGGACTTCCGGGTGGGGGCGTGGCAGACTCCAACCGCCTGGTTGGAGATCAGGGATCCAACCACCTTGACCAGGAGTGATTCCATGGCCGCGAACACGCCCACCGCCCCGTCCGTCCACCGCCGTGCGCTGATCACCTGGCTGGCCGTCTACCCGACCATCACCGTCGCTCTGGGTCTGCTCGGCCCTGCCACCGCCCACCTGCCGCTGGCGCTGCGCACGCTGGTCCTCACCGCGATCGTCGTCCCCACCGCCGCCTACGCCCTCATCCCCGCACTGATGAAGGCGAACGCCGCCTTGTCCCGCCACCCCCGTTAGCACCCGTAACCCCGCCCCCTCTTCGGGTGCGCACGGCTCTTCGGGTGCGCACGGCTCTTCGGCGCCCGGCCGCCGTGGGCCCGGCCTCCGTGGGCCCGGCAATGCGGACACCCGCTGTCCTCCGCACCGCCTACGGTCACCCCATGAGTCACTCGCGACCCCGTATCGACACCGCCGCGCGCCGTGCCCGCCTCGGGCTGCGGCACCTGCTCGCGCCCGCGTACCGGGCGGACCGTACCGAGGAGGTGGCCGATGCGGTCGTGGGGCTGCATGCCACCGATCCGGCGACCGTGCATCTGGCGGCCTGCGCCCGGCTGGCCGCTCCGGACCCGGCGGATGTGGAGCGCGCGCTGTACGACGAGGGGTCGCTGGTCCGGCTGCTGTGCATGCGTCGCACGCTCTTCGCGGTCGGCGCCGCGCTCGCACCGGTCGTCGCCTCGTCCACCGCGCAGACGATCGCCGCCAGGGAGCGGGCGGGGATGGTCAAGTGGCTCATCGAGGGCGCCCCGGGGTGGGACGAACGGCGGCTGGCCGAGGTCGAGGCGAGGACGCTGGCCGCGCTGAGCGCACACGGCGAGGCGACCGCCGCCGAACTCGCCGCCGAGGTGCCCGACCTGCGCGACACCATCGTGAACTCCCCCGGAAAGCCGTACCAGGCCACGGTCGCCGTCTCCAGCCGGATCCTGCGGGTACTGGCCGCCGAGGGCCGTATCCGGCGCGGGCGGCCGCGCGGCGGCTGGACCAGCAGTTCCTACCGCTGGCGTCCGGGCACCGCGTTCGCCGAGCTGCCCGCGCCGTCGGCTCCCGAGGCGCGCGCCGCCCTCGCCGGACGCTGGCTCGCCTCGTACGGACCGGCGACCGTCGCCGATCTCAAGTGGTGGACGGGCTGGACGCTCACCGCCACCCGGCAGGCGCTGGCCGCCGCCGGCGCCGTGGAGGTGGATCTGGACGACGGCATCTCCGGCGTCGCGCTGCCCGGCGACCTCGCACCGGTCGCCGCACCCGACCCCTGGGCCGCCCTGCTGCCCGCCCTCGACCCCACCGCGATGGGCTGGAAGAACCGCGACTGGTACCTCGACCCGGCCCATGTGCCGCAGCTCTTCGACCGCAACGGGAACATCGGGCCGACGGTGTGGTGGAACGGCCGGATCATCGGCGGCTGGGCCCAGCGCGCGGACGGCGAGATCGTCTGGCGGCTGCTGACGGCGGGTGGGGGCGCCGCCCTGCCCGGGCGAAGCCGAGAACCCGGGGAAGGCAGCGAAGCCGCCGCGGCGGTGACGGCCGAGGCGGCCCGGATGGCGGCCTGGCTCGGAAACGTCCGGGTCACCCCGCGCATACGGACTCCGCTGGAGCGGGAGTTGAGCGCGTGACGGGAGTTGAGCGGGGGACGGCCCTGCCGCCGCCCGGCCGCCTCAGCCCACCCGGCCGCCTCAGCGCGGGCGGTAAGCGCTCGTCGCCTGCTCGTACAGCTCGTCCACCTCGTGCCGCCCACTGTCCGGGCCGATGACGAGGACGAGGTGGTAGCGGCCGTTGTGGATCATCGCGAGGTTACGCACATACACCTCGCGTCCGCTGCCGTCCCGCCAGGAGAAGGTGCCCTCGGCCATCGCCGTCTTCCCGACGTCGATCCGCTGCAGACCGGAGGCCGAGGCCCAGCCGGAGGAACGGTACGGCGCCAGCTCGGCTTCCTTGTTCTGCATATACGCCATCGGGTCGGTGCCGGAGTGCGCCGTCGTGTCGCGGCCGGGCACCACCACCAGCTCGTAGTCCCCGCCGACGTACCGCACCTGGCCCCGGTCGTTCGCCCCGCGCCGCTGCCAGCCCTTGCGGACCGCGACCTGGAAGCCCTCGGGGTCGGTACGCACCTCGAAGCCCTTGGCGACCCCCGCCGGGCTGGTGGCCCGCGGCGCGCCGGTGCCGGACGAACCGCCGTCGCCCTCGCCCCGGTCCTTGGACGGAGTGGGGGACGCGGGCGCCGCACCCGAGGTGCCCGCACGGTCCGCGCCTCCCCCGCCGGTCTTGGCGTCCTCGCCTGACTTGGGCAGGAACGCCATCGCATAGATGACCGCGCCGACGAGGAGAAGCAGGATCACGGTCAGCAGCAGCCGGCCGAGCGGGCGCGCCGAGCGCGCCCGTGGGCGCGCCCCGTCGCCCACCCCACCCTGGCCGACATGACCGACCTGGCCGACCTGGCCGACCTGGCCGACCTGGCCCAGCGTCTGCTGGTCGTACGGCTCCCCGTCCGCGGCCCCGCCGTATCCCCAGGGCTCAGCCGGCTCGGCACGCCGTTCCGCCCGGGCCTGCCTGGGCGGCCGGAGCGGCTTGGGCTGCTTCGGGGGACGGGGCGGACGGGGCGCGGCAGCGGGCGGGGCCGACTGCTCGGGGTCCGGCGCCGGTGGGACGGGCGGCGCGGCCGCGGCGGCCGGCGTACCCTCCGCCCCGGCGACGACCGATGCCGCCTGCGGCCGTGCCCGCCGGGACGCCCGGGTCTTCTTGTGGCGCCCCTTCCGGACGAGTTCACCGCGGCGCCGCACGATCGGCAGCCGCCGCGGATCGGCGCCCTGCGACGCCGGCATCGTCACCAGCCGGCTGCCGGCCTCCGGCTCCGGCGCCGTACGGATCAACGAGCGCAGCCAGCCGTTCAGCTCCTCGAAATCCGGGCGGTCGGCGGGGTCCTGACGCAGCAGGGACTCGACGACAGGACGCAGTGCCCCGCACTCCTCGGCGACCGCGGGTGGCTGCGAACAGACCAGCTGCGCCAGTTCGACGGCGCTGTCCTCCGGGAACGGCGGCTGCCCCTGCACGCTCCGGTAGAGGAGCGCACCGACCGCCCACAGGTCGGTGGCCGGGCCGACCGGCGGCGCCAACTGCCAGTTCTCGTGGACCGGTCCGGCCTGCTCCGGTGCCCAGCGCTCGGTGACCGGGCCGATGACGGTCAGCCGCGTCTGCCGGGCCCGCTCGGCGGCGAGCCCGGCGGTGGGCCGGCCGTATGCGGAGGTGGAAGTGGGAGAGGGGGTGGGAGTGGGAGAGGGAGTGGCGGCAGCACCGTCAGCCGCGGGCTTGGTCAGCGAGGTCGCGGCGGAGGCGGGCCGGTCGGCTCCGGACCTGTCGGAGGCAGCCCGGCCCGCCGCGGCCCCGTCGGAAGCGGGCCCGTCCCCTGTGTTCCCCTTGCCGGTCGGCCCGTCCGCCGCCGTCCCCTCGCCGGTCGGCTGGTCCGCCGCGGTCCCCTCGCCCTCCGACCGATCCGCCGCGGACGCACCGGAAGCGCTCCCGCCCACGCCGGACGCCTCGCCTCCGCACAGCGCCTCCTGCGCCGCGCCCATCGCCAGGCCGGTGAGGATGGCCCGGCCGTCTTCGCAGACCAGGACCGTGCGGGCGGTGATGTTGCGGTGGAGCCAGCCGTTCGTATGCAGTACCCGCAGCGCGGCGAGCAGGTCCGCGGCGATCTCCGCAGCGCGGTGCGGGGACAGCGGCCGGTCGGCGAGCAGCGCGGACAGCGGGCGGGCGGTGAGGAGTTCGGCGACGATCCAGAGGCTGCCGTCCTGCGCAAAGGCGTCGAAGACCTGCTCCAGCCGGGGGTGGTCGGCCAGCTGCGCGGCCGTGGTCGCGGCCTCCAGCGCGCGTCGTACGGCGGGATCGCGGGGACTGCGGTCGGCAACCCCGGCCGTACCCCCCGGCGTCCCCCGTACGGCCCCGAAGGCGCCGGACCTCGGCTCGCCGGGCCTCCGCTCGCCGGGTCCTGCCGTCGTCGCCCCGACGACCTCCGCCCCGACCACCTCCGCCCCGACCACCTCAGCTTCGACGACCTCCGGCAGCGGCACCTGACGGATCAGCACCTCCTGCCCGCTGAAGGTGTCGAACGCCCGGGTCTCGGTGAAGTCGTCGTCGCCGAGGGGCCGCAACGGCAGGCGGTAACGCTCGGCGAGCACCCTTCCCGCGTACTCGTCCACGACGCCTCCCCGCAGCGCGCACTGTGTCTACCGTCGCGCCGGAGCCGCCCGTCGGCGCTGGCGCCTCCGGTCACTTCCGGTCGTCATCCCGCGGATTGCGGATGCGTACGGTCTTCGCCGTCTCACGATACGTGCCCGCATCGGAGCTTGCGGCCCGCTCGGCGCAACGACGCGCAACCTCTCCGCGCGCAGCGTCTCCGTTTTCCGTCCGGCCCGTGCCAGGGTCCCCCGACCGGCTGCCGGCCCCCCGTCCCCCGGCTCAGAACCTTGAGCGCTCAGCCCGTCAGTCCTCAGACCTTCAGCACCCAGTGCCCTTCAGCACGTCAGTGCCCCTCAGCACTCAGTCCTTCAGCGCGAACGTCTTGAACGCAGTCTTGATCATCTGCTGGCACGGCTTGTCCGACCAGGCATCCGCCTTGCAGGTGATCATGATGGCGTAGCCGTGGTGGTCATCGGCCCGGAAGCCGCGGTCGAGGACCCGTACCTTCTCGCCGCTCTGCCGACGGGTGAACGACCAGTCGGCGACGGTCGGATAGTCCCGCCACTTCACCGACTTGATGGCGATGAGGTGGTACTCGTCGCTGGAGGAGCGCACGGCCGGCTCCAGGCTGCGCCAGGAGGCCGCCGCATCGGTGCCGGGCTCGGCGTTGTAGTCGATCTGGATGCGCGGGAAGCCACCCGAGGCGCTGTATATGGCGCCGGAGCCCTCCCCCGCGGTGTCGGTCTGGTGGAAGCCCTTGGGCATCGCCATACGGAAGTGGAACTTGTCGTTGGAGAGCTCGGTGAAGCCGCCCGGCACGGCCTTGCCGCCCTTGCCGCCGCTGTCGTCCTTGCCGCCGGTGTCCTCGGCCGGGGTGAGATTCGGCGGCTGTGCGTCGGCCGGATCCTGGTCCTTCGCCTGGCCCTTTGCCTGGTCCCCGCCCGCATCGGCCGCGTCCGTCGACGGCTTCGCCCGGCTCGCGGACGACGACGTGTCGGGCTTGCCGGACGCCTTGCCGCTGGTCTTCCCCGAGTCGTCACCCAGGGTGACGGCCAGCACCGTGCCCAGCACCGCCAGGACGACGACCACGGCCACGATGATCAGCGTGCGGCGCGGAACGACGTCGGTCACCGATGCGCGCGCCGGCGGACGGCTCCCGTCGCCGGATCTGGAGTCCGGACGGGCCGCCATCGCGGCGGCGGCGCTGCGGACGGACTGCAGGGCGCCGCGCACCTTCTCCTTGGCGGCCTCGGCGTCGAACCCGGGCCGGGTGCCCGCCGGACGGGCCGCGCCCGGACCGGCCGAACCCGCCGTACCGCCGGCATCCGCCGCGTCGGGACCGGTCGCCTTGCCGGCCGCCTCATCGGCCGTCGGCCCGGCCGCCTCGGACTGCGGACGCCCGGTCCGCGCCGACACGCCCGCCACGGCAGTCTCGCCGGCACCGGCACGCTTGCCGGCCTTGCTTCCGCCGGTCTTGCTTCCGCCGGCCGCGCTTCCACCGGCCTTGCTCTTGCCGGCCGCGGCAGCCGCGGACGTACCGGCACCCGCGGAGGTACGGGCATCCGCCTTGCCACCGCCGCCGGTGCTCGCGTTCCCGGCCGCCGGCTCCGCCACCGGCGCGGCGGCGGACTGCGTACCCCGCACCACCCGCGACTTCGGCGCGGCCTTCGACTTCGGCGTGTTCTTCGGCTTCGGCGCGGCCTTCGGCTTCGGCGCGGCCTTCGGCTCCGCCCGCTCCACGGGCACCGTCGGCAGCGCCATCGCCCGGGTCGCGTCCATCGGGGGCTCCGGCGTCTTCGCCTCGGGAGCGTGGATCACGTCCTCCAGCAGCACCCGCGCACCGGCGTCGTCCAGCCGGGCGGCCGGGTCCTTCACCAGCAGGCCGTAGATGACCTCTTCCAGTTCGCCGGCGCTCTTCGGCGGCTCGACCGGCTCGGTCATCACCGCGGTCAGCGTGGCGATCGCGGAACCCTTGTCGTACGGCGGAACGCCCTCGACACAGGCGTACAGCAGGCCGCCCAGCGACCACATGTCGGCGGGCGGGCCCGGCTTGTGGCCGCGGGCGCGCTCCGGGGAGATGTAGGAGGGGGCACCGACGAGCATGCCGGTCGAGGTCACGGAGGGGTCGCCCTCGACCTGGGCGATACCGAAGTCGGTCAGCACGACCCGGCCGTCATCGGAGATCAGGACGTTGGACGGCTTCACATCGCGGTGCAGGATGCCCTCGGCGTGCGCGGCGCGCAGCACATCGAGCACCACCAGCCCGACCTCGGCGGCGCGACGCGGGGTGAGCGGGCCGTCGTCGCGGACGACCTCGGCCAGCGAGCGGCCCTCGACCAGCTCCATCACGATCCACGGGCGGTCGTCCTCGTCGACCACGTCATAGACCGTCACCGCGCCGTTGTTCCGGATCCGGGCAATCGCCTTGGCCTCGCGCAGTGTGCGGGTGATCAGACGACGCTTCTCGTCCTCCTCGACCCCGCCCGGGAAGCGCAGCTCCTTGACCGCGACCGTGCGGCCCAGGACCTCGTCGCGCGCCCGCCACACGGTGCCCATGCCGCCCCGGCCGAGAACATCGGCGAGCCGGTACCGGCCGGCGAGCAGCCTGCCCCCTTTGCCGTCCATCTCGACCTCGTCGCCCACTGAATCCCCTCTGCAATCCAGCCGAGTTGGCAGCTTCGACGTCCCATCGATCACCAAACTGGCCCAACTCGGACAACCCACCCTGGCAGAGCCTTCATTCTCCCTCATCCGCGGCTATGCGGAAGGCCCGGGTCTATGCCGGACGACACCTCGTACCCGTCATGATGGCCCCGACGAACGGGAGTCCCGATGCCGAAGCGCTCGCCTCGCCCGGCCGCGACCGCCGCGTTTCCCTCCGCGCCGCCGGTCGCCGGCCGCCGCCGCGCGCTACTCCGTTCGGGTGCCCTCGCCGCCCTGACCGTACTCTCCCTGACGGCCTGCACCACTACGCCCCGCCCGGCCGGCCTCGCGCACGAGGCATCCACCCGGCCGCCCGCGACGACCCGGCATGCGCTGCACCGGCTGATCGACGACGGGGCCCCGGGCGCGGCCTCCCTCACCAGCCGCGCGGGGTACCCCGACGCGCGCTATGCCACGGACGGCGTGGCCGATCTGCGCAGCGGCCGCACGATGCGCCCGCGGGACCACTTCCGGGCCGGCAGCCTCACCAAAACCCTGGTCGCGACGGTCGTCCTGCAACTCGTCGCCGAGGGCCGGCTGTCCCTGCACGACAGCGCCGCCGCGCACCTCCCGCCCGGCGTGCCCGCCGCGGGAGACGGCAACCGCAGCTCACTACGCAGGGTGACGATCCGCCAGCTGCTGGACCACACGAGTGGATTGTTCAACTACACCCAGGACCCCGGGCTCTCGCAGCAGCTCTTCGGCAAGGGCTTCGGCGCCCACCGCTACGACAGCCACACCCCGGCCGAGCTGCTGCGGACCGCCCTCGGCCACCCGCCGACGGCCCCTCCGGGCACCCGCTACGCCTACTCCAACACCAACTACCTCGTGCTCGGCCTGGTCATCCAGGCGGTCACCAAAAACCCGTACGCCACGGAGATCCGCCGCCGCATCCTCGCCCCCGCCCACCTCGACCACACCTCCTTCCCCGGCACCGAACCGGTACTGCCCGAGCCGCACGGCCGTGCCTACTCCCGGGCCGGTGGCCGGCGGGTGGACGCCACCTCGCTGGACCCCAGCCGGGCGGGCGCGGCCGGCGAGATGGTCACCACCCTGGGCGATCTCAACCGCTTCTTCGCCGCGCTGCTCGGCGGCAGGCTCCTGGCGCCGCGCCAGATGGCCCAGATACGCAGCGAGAAGGGCACCGGCGGCGCATACGGCCTCGGCCTGTACGCGACCAGGCTGCCCTGCGGCGTCACGGTCTGGGGCCACAACGGCGACATCAACGGCTCCTACGTCCGGACCGCGGGCACCGCCGACGGCCGCCACATCGTCAGCTACCGCCTCAACACCGACACCCTGGCCCACCCGGCCCACGGCACCGCGGTACTGACCGCGGAGTTCTGCGCACCCCGGCACCCCTAGGGGTGCCCCACAGGCCTTAGGGGCCTTAGGGGCGGCCTTAAGGCCCCTAAGAGTCTCCACAGACCTCGGGCCTAAGGGAGAGCTCCGCAGACCTACAACGGCACGATGTCCGGAGCCCCCAGCCGCGCCGCATCCGCCGTCAGATCGTCCGGCTGCCGCTGGGATTCGCGCTCCGCCTCGACCCGCTTGCGGTAGTGCGTGATCTCCTTCTCGATCTGGTCGTCGTCCCAGCCCAGCGCGGGGGCGATCAGCTCGGCCACCTCGCGGGCGCTGCGCGTGCCCCGGTCGAAGGTCTCGATGGAGATGCGGGTGCGCCGGGTCAGTACGTCGTCGAGATGGCGGGCGCCCTCGTGCGTGCAGGCGTAGACCGCCTCGGCCCGCAGATAGTCGTCCGCGGCCGCCAGCGGTTCACCCAGCGAAGGATCGGCCACCACCAGCTCCAGCAGCTCCTCGGTCAGCGAGCCGTACCGGTTCAACAGATGCTCGATGCGCGCCACATGGAGTCCGGCGCGGGCCGCGATCCGGGCCCGCGCGTTCCACAGCGCCCGGTAGCCCTCGGCTCCGACCAGCGGAATGTCCTCGGTGACGCTCTCCGCGACCCGCTGGTCGAGGCCGTGCACCGCCTCGTCCACCGCGTCCTTCGCCATCACCCGGTACGTCGTGTACTTGCCGCCCGCGACCACCACCAGTCCCGGCACCGGATGGGCGACGGTGTGCTCCCGCGACAGCTTGCTGGTGGCATCCGACTCCCCGGCCAGCAGCGGACGCAAACCCGCGTACACCCCCTCCACGTCGTCCCTGGTCAGCGGAGTCGCCAGCACCGCATTCACATGCTCCAGCAGATAGTCGATATCCGCGCTGGAGGCCGCCGGGTGCGCCTTGTCCAGATTCCATTCCGTGTCGGTCGTCCCCACGATCCAGTGCCGCCCCCACGGGATGACGAACAGGACGCTCTTCTCCGTCCGCAGGATCAGCCCGGTCGTCGAATGGATCCGGTCCTTGGGGACGACCAGGTGGATCCCCTTCGACGCCCGGACATGGAACTGCCCGCGCTCCCCGATCAGCGCCTGGGTGTCATCCGTCCACACCCCGGTGGCATTGACGACCTGCTGGGCCCGGATCTCGTACTCGCCGCCGCCCTCGACGTCCTGCACCCGCGCGCCGACCACCCGCTCGCCCTCGCGCAGAAAGCCCACCACCCGCGCCCGGTTGGCGACCTGCGCGTCGTAGGCGGCCGCGGTCCGCACCATCGTCGCCACATAGCGGGCGTCGTCCATCTGCGCGTCGTAGTACTGCAGCGCGCCGACCAGCGCGTCCTTCTTCAGACAGGGCGCCACCTGCAGGGCCCGCTTGTGGGAGAGATGCCGGTGGTGGGGCAGTCCGCGGCCGTGGCCCGACGAGATGGACATCATGTCGTACAGCGCCACACCACTGCCCGCGTACCAGCGCTCCCAGCCCTTGTGCTGCAGCGGATACAGAAACGGCACCGGCTTGACCAGATGCGGCGCCAGCCGCTCCAGCAGCAGCCCCCGCTCCTTCAGCGCCTCCCGCACCAGCGCGAAGTCCAGCATTTCCAGATACCGCAGACCGCCGTGGATGAGCTTGCTCGACCGGCTGGAGGTGCCCGAGGCCCAGTCGCGCGACTCGACGAGTCCGGTGGACAGGCCGCGGGTCGCGGCGTCCAGAGCCGTCCCCGCGCCGACGACTCCGCCGCCGACCACCAGAACGTCCAGCTCCCGCTCCGCCATTCGAGCGAGCGCCTCGGCCCGCTGCGCCGGTCCCAGTATCGCTGTCTTCACCGCTGCCTCCCGCTGTGATCGGGGCCACACTCCCCCGTCCGTCGATTCTGTCCGCGCCGCGTCCCGGTATCCACCCTCCGCTCATGGCGACAACACCCCGCCGCCTTGATCCATCAATCCCTATTCTGGGTCAAATATCCGCTTAGTCTACTTATGCACAGTCGCCAGCCGCTTACGTCATGCGCCCACGTCATTCGCAGTCGCTCGGGAAGGACGGCCGCAGCATGCCCGCAGACCTCGCCGTCATCGGACTCGGTCACCTCGGCCTCCCCCTCGCCCAGGCCGCCACCACCGCCGGCATCAGCACCATCGGATACGACCCCGACCCGCACACCGCCGCCCTCTCCGGTGCCGACGGGCCGCTGTCCGCCACCGAACTCCGCCGCCTGCTCTCCGCCGGTTTCCGCACCACCACCGATCCCACCGCCTTGGGCCGGGTCCGTACCGCGGTCCTCTGCGCGCCCACTCCTCTCGGCGAGGACCGCGCGCTGGACCTCACCGCCCTCGCCGACGCCGCCCGTACCCTGGCCGCACAGCTGCGCCCGCACACCACGGTGATCCTCGAATCCACCGCCTACCCGGGCACCACGGAGGAATTCCTGCGCCCCCTCCTGGAGGAGGGCTCGGGCCTCACCGCCGGCCGCGACTTCCACCTCGCCTGCTCCCCCGGCCGCCACGACCCCGGCAACCGCACCCACCGGTACGCCAACACGCCCAAGGTCATCGGCGGCCTCACCCCCGCCTGCACGGAGGCCGCCGCCGCCTTCTACAGCCGCCTCACCGACAAGGTCGTCCGCGCCCGCGGCCCCCGCGAGGCCGAGACCGCCAAGCTCCTGGAAACCAACTACCGCCACATCAACATCGCCCTGATGAACGAGATGGCGGTCTTCTGCCACGACATCGGCGTCGACCTGTGGGACGTCATCCGCTGCGCGGAGACCAAGCCGTTCGGCTTCCAGGCCTTCCGCCCCGGCCCCGGAGTGGGCGGCCACGCCGCCCCCGTCGACCCCAACGGCCTCTCCCACAAGGGCCGTTCCCCGGGCCACCATCCGCTGCGCATGGTCGAACTCGCCCAGGAGGTGAACGGCCGGATGCCGCGCTACGTCATCCAGCGCTGCGCCACCCTCCTCAACGAACACGGCAAATCCGCCCGCGGCGCCCGCGTCCTGCTGCTCGGCGTCACCTACAAGCCGGACATCGCCGACCAGACCGGCGCACCGGCCCTCGAAATCGCCTCCCGCCTCACGGAACTCGGCGCGCACCTGACGTACCACGATCCGTACGTCCCCCAGTGGTCCGTACTGGGCCGGCCCGTGCCCAGGGCCGACTCCCTGTACGAAGCCGCAGCCGCCGCGGACCTGACGGTGCTGGTGCAGGCGCACCGCACGTATGACCTTCAGGGGCTGTCCGTGAAGGCGCAGTTGCTGCTGGATACTCGCGGGGCGACTCCGACGGGGGCCGCGCATCGTCTGTAGCCGCACGTTGCCGTCTGCGGGTCGCCTCCGGCGGTGGTGGGGTGGTGGTTGGGCGGGGGCCGCTTGTTGTTCGTGGTGGGTGCCGGTGGCGGGCCTCCGGGGCCTGTGTTGTGGACTGCTTCGCTTTACGTCCACAACACAGGCCCCTCCGGCCCACCACCTCCCGCCCGGGAACGCGACCCCCGCCCGGTGGGGGGAATCGTCAAAGACCAGTAGCTCGGCCCGCATCGTGGTGCGGGCCGAGCTACTGGTCTCTTGTCTTCTTCTGCTCCCCCACCGGGGTGGAGCCCCACAACGGACGGGAGGGGGCGGGGCCGGAGGGGTGGGTGTGTGGACGTAAAGCGAAGCAGTCCACACACCCACCCCGGAGGCCCCGTCACCGGCACCCACCACTCACCTCGGGGCCCCACCCCACACAACCAACCCCGCTCCCGCCGAAGGCGGGAAAGAACCACGGAAAGAAAAACGGCGGGTCACCCGGCAACGTGGGAAGTCACCGCCGAGGCGCGACCGTGACCTCCACCCGCTGGAATTCCTTCAGCTCCGAGTACCCGGTCGTCGCCATCGCCCTGCGCAACGCGCCGAAGAAGTTCATGGAGCCGTCGGGAACCGTGGACGGCCCCAACAGCACCTCCTCGGTGGTGCCGACCGCCCCGAGGTCCATCCGCTTGCCGCGCGGCACGTCCTCGTGGACCGCCTCCATGCCCCAGTGGTGGCCGCGGCCGGGCGCGTCCGTGGCGCGGGCCAGCGGGGAGCCCATCATCACGGCGTCGGCGCCGCAGGCAATCGCCTTGGGGAGGTCGCCGGACCAGCCCACACCGCCGTCGGCGATGACGTGGACGTAGCGGCCGCCGGACTCGTCCATGTAGTCACGGCGCGCGGCCGCGACATCGGCGACCGCGGTCGCCATCGGGACCTGGATGCCGAGGACGTTGCGCGTGGTGTGCGCGGCGCCGCCGCCGAAGCCGACCAGCACACCGGCCGCGCCGGTCCGCATCAGGTGCAGCGCGGCGGTGTACGTGGCGCAGCCGCCGACGATGACCGGGACGTCCAGCTCGTAGATGAACTGCTTGAGGTTCAGCGGCTCGGCCGCGGAGGAGACGTGCTCGGCGGAGACGGTGGTCCCGCGGATCACGAAGATGTCGACGCCGGCGTCCACGACAGCCTTGGAGAACTGTGCGGTGCGCTGCGGGGAGAGCGCGGCGGCGGTCACCACACCGGCGTCCCGCACCTCCTTGATGCGCTGGCCGATCAGCTCTTCCTTGATCGGCGCGGCGTAGATCTCCTGGAGCCGCTTGGTGGCGGTGGGGCCGTCCAGCTCCGCGATCTCGGCGAGCAGCGGCTCCGGGTCCTCGTACCGGGTCCAGAGGCCTTCCAGGTTGAGGACGCCCAGGCCGCCCAGCTCACCGATGCGGATCGCGGTCTGCGGGGAGACCACCGAGTCCATGGGAGCGGCCAGAAACGGCAGCTCGAAACGGTAGGCGTCGATCTGCCAGGCGATCGAGACCTCCTTCGGGTCGCGGGTGCGGCGACTGGGTACGACGGCGATGTCGTCGAATGCGTATGCCCGGCGGCCGCGCTTGCCGCGCCCGATCTCGATCTCAGTCACGTGTGTGGCCTTTCCCTCTACGTCTGCGGCTCCAGTATCCCCGACACACCGAAGCCCGCGGCCGGGGAGCGGCCGCGGGCTTCACGGTAGGGCCGTGCTAGCGACGTGTGTAGTGACGCGCCTCAGTAGTCATCCGGCCCCTCGATCCGGGGATCTCAGCGACGGGTGTAGTTCGGCGCCTCGGTGGTCATCTGGATGTCGTGCGGGTGGCTCTCCTTGAGGCCCGCGGAGGTGATGCGGACGAAGTGGCCCTTCTCCTTGAGCTCGGGGATGTCGGCGGAGCCGACGTAACCCATGGAGGCGCGCAGGCCGCCGACGAGCTGGTGGGCGACCGAGGAGAGCGGGCCGCGGTAGGGCACCTGGCCCTCGATGCCCTCGGGGACCAGCTTGTCCTCGGAGAGGACGTTGTCCTGGAAGTAGCGGTCCTTGGAGAAGGAGCGGGCCTGGCCGCGGGACTGCATCGCGCCGAGCGAGCCCATGCCGCGGTACGACTTGAACTGCTTGCCGTTGATGAAGACCATCTCGCCGGGCGACTCCTCGCAGCCGGCCAGCAGCGAGCCCAGCATGACGGTGTCCGCGCCGGCCGCGATGGCCTTGGCGATGTCGCCGGAGAACTGCAGGCCGCCGTCACCGATCAGCGGCACGCCGGCGGCGTTCGCGGCCTTCGCCGCTTCGTAGATCGCGGTGACCTGCGGCACGCCGACACCGGCGACGACGCGGGTGGTGCAGATGGAGCCGGGGCCGACGCCGACCTTGATGCCGTCCGCGCCCGCGTCGATCAGCGCCTGGGCGCCGTCACGGGTGGCGACGTTGCCGCCGACGACATCGACGTTGATGTTGGACTTGACCTTGGCGATCATGTCGAGGATGCCGCGGCTGTGGCCGTGCGCACTGTCGACGACGAGGAAGTCGGCACCGGCCTCGACCAGCGCCTGCGCCCGCTCGTACGCCTCGCCGCCGACGCCCACCGCCGCACCGACGACCAGCCGGCCCTCGGCGTCCTTGGCGGCGTTCGGGTACTTCTCGGCCTTGACGAAGTCCTTGACCGTGATCAGGCCCTTGAGCACGCCCGCGTCGTCGACCAGCGGCAGCTTCTCGATCTTGTGGCGGCGCAGCAGCTCGATGGCGTCCTCGCCGGAGATGCCGACCTTGCCGGTGACCAGCGGCATCGGCGTCATGACCTCGCGGACCTGACGGCTGCGGTCCATCTCGAAGGCCATGTCGCGGTTGGTCACGATGCCCAGCAGCTTGCCCGCGGCATCGGTGACCGGCACCCCGCTGATACGGAACTTGGCACACAGCGCGTCGGCGTCGGCGAGCGAGGCGTCCGGACGGACCGTGATCGGGTCGGTGACCATGCCGGACTCGGAGCGCTTGACCAGGTCGACCTGGTTGGCCTGGTCCTCGATGGACAGGTTGCGGTGCAGGACGCCCGCGCCACCCTGCCGGGCCATGGCGATGGCCATCCGGGCCTCGGTGACCTTGTCCATCGCCGCGGACAGCAGCGGGATGTTCACCGCGACATTGCGCGAGACCCGGGAAGCGGTGCTCACCGCGTTGGGCAGCACCTCCGACGCGCCGGGCAGCAGCAGCACGTCGTCGTATGTCAGCCCGAGCATGGCGAATTTGGCGGGCATACCGTCGACGTTGTCACTCATGACACCTTCCCCAATGCTCTTGCCTCAGCGCGGACTCCCATGCTAACGGCCTAAGGAAGTGTCCCAATCCACGAGCGGTGAGGGCCTTGTCACTTGTGTATTTCTACGGCGATATTCCGCCGTGGACAGCGGGGATCTGCTACTGCTCGGCGAGCGCCCGCAGCCTGCTCAGCGCCCGGTGCTGGGCGACCCGGACCGCGCCGGGCGACATCCCCAGCATCTGCCCGGTCTCCTCGGCCGTCAGCCCGACGGCGACCCGCAGCAGGACCAGCTCCCGCTGGTTCTCCGGAAGATTCGCCAGCAGCTTCTTGGCCCACTCGGCGTCGCTGCTCAGCAGCGCCCGCTCCTCGGGGCCGAGGGAGTCGTCCGGCTGCTCGGGCATCTCGTCGGACGGCACGGCCGTGCTGCCCGGATGCCGCATCGCGGCGCGCTGCAGATCGGCGACCTTGTGGCCGGCGATGGCGAAGACGAACGCCTCGAAGGGCTTGCCGGTGTCGCGGTAGCGCGGCAGCGCGCAGAGCACCGCGACACAGACCTCCTGCGCCAGATCCTCGACGAAGTGCCGTGCGTCACCCGGCAGCCTCGACAGCCGGGTGCGGCAGTAGCGCAGGGCGAGGGGGTGCACATGAGCCAGCAGATCGTGGGTGGCCCGCTGGTCCCCCTCGACGGCACGTGCGACGAGAGCGCCGATTTCCTGCTTCCCGTCATCACGCATCGGACCATGGTGCCTTGGCGCCGCACGATCCGCGGCATCAGGTCCGAACTTGTGCGCTGAAGCGTTATGCGCGGCAGGTGCGCCGGCTGTCATGTCCTGCGCCCTCCCCTCGTGCCCGACCGACCCGTCCCCGAGGAACTCCATACCTCAAGGATGCGGCACCGCGCGGGGAATCGGACCGCCACAGGACACGGCGGCCTGCGGGGCATCCCACGGCCCCGCCCGCCGCAGGGCGGGCGGGGATCTTCACTCCCCCGCATCGCTGCACGTCACAACGCCTTAGCGGACCAGTCCCCAGCGGAAGCCCAGCGCCACCGCATGCGCCCGGTCGGAGGCGCCGAGTTTCTTGAAAAGGCGCCGCGCGTGGGTCTTGACCGTGTCCTCCGACAAGAACAGCTCACGGCCGATCTCGGCGTTCGAACGGCCGTGGCTCATGCCCTCCAGCACCTGGATCTCGCGCGCGGTCAGCGTCGGCGCGGCACCCATCTCGGCGGACCGCAGCCGGCGCGGGGCGAGCCGCCACGTCGGGTCGGCGAGCGCCTGGGTCACCGTCGCCCGCAGCTCGGCGCGCGAGGCGTCCTTGTGCAGATAGCCGCGGGCACCGGCGGCGACCGCGAGCGCGACACCGTCCAGGTCCTCGGCCACCGTGAGCATGATGATCCGGGCGCCCGGGTCGGCGGACAGCAGCCGGCGCACGGTCTCGACACCGCCGAGACCGGGCATGCGTACGTCCATCAAAATCAGATCCGAGCGATCGGCACCCCAGCGGCGGAGGACTTCCTCGCCGTTGGCCGCGGTCGTCACACGCTCGACGCCGGGCACGGTTGCCACCGCCCGACGGAGCGCCTCTCGGGCAAGCGGGGAGTCGTCGCAGACGAGGACGGATGTCATGACCGCCCTCCGCAGCTGATGCGCGTCACCTTGAGCCTCCAGGCTGGTACGTATCGTCACCTGTGCGATTGGCGGCCTCGGACATCTGCCCGACGGCTACCTCTGCCAATCGCCTCCGCACTCTCAACGACGGTCACCCGAAAGAGTTACGGCTTCGGCGACCGAGTTCAGCACGCTCCGTAAGGAGCCGGATACGCAGACGACTCATCGGGCGACCGGCATCCGCGCGTGCACCCTATGCCCTATTTGGCTCTCTTTCTTCCATTTTCATGGTGACTGTGACTAGATTCGCAATGAGTCATATTTACATCTACTTCGACAGTAGATGTACCGTCGTGAGCACCGAGGCCGAATCAGCACCGCTTCGAGGGGACAAGCAATGGCAGATTTCTCCCGCCTCCCGGGCCCGAACGCAGACCTCTGGGACTGGCAGCTGCTCGCCGCCTGCCGCGGCGTGGACAGCTCGCTCTTCTTCCATCCCGAGGGTGAACGCGGAGCGGCCCGCAGCGCGCGTGAGACATCGGCGAAGGAGGTCTGCATGCGCTGCCCGGTACGGGCCGAGTGCGCGGCGCATGCGCTGGCCGTCCGCGAGCCCTACGGGGTGTGGGGCGGCCTGACGGAGGACGAACGCGAGGAGCTGATGGGCCGGGCCCGCCACCGGCTCGTCCCCGCGTCCTCCATGACCGGCCCCGCGGGCGTCTCCGGCGCCTGAGCTTCGGGAGCACATCGCTCCTGAAGAAACGTTTCTGCATGCCCGGCGACGGCCGGGCGGGGCGTGCTCCGTTCCCTCAGCGCCCCGCGGCATCCGCCAGCCGGTCGAGGGTCGCCCCGACGGCGGGGACGTTTGCCAGATCAGGCAGCGTGAGCGCGACGATCTCGCGGTGCACGGCGGGCTCCATCCGTATGGCCGTGGCCCCCTTGGGGCGTACCGACTCCAGGGTGAGTTCCGGCAGCGCGGCGACCCCCAGGCCCGCGCCGACCAGGCCGATCACCGCCGGATAGTCGTCCGTCGCGAAGTCGATGCGCGGGGTGAAGCCCGCGCTCTCACAGACCTCCACGAGATGCCTGCGGCAGCGCGGACAGCCCGCGATCCAGGCGTCGTCGGCCAGCTCGGCGAACCGCGCGGTGCCCGCCTTCGCCAGCCGGTGGCCGTCCGGCACCAGGCCGATCAGCCGGTCCGCCAGGATCGGCCGGACCACCAGGTCGTCCCACTCCGCCCCGGCCGCCGGGTCCGCGCCGCGCACCTCCGGATAGCGGAAGGCCAGCGCGATCTCGCAGTCGCCGTTGCGCAGCATCTCGATGGAGCGCGGCGGCTCGGCTTCGACCAGCGAGACCCGGGTACCCGGGTGGTCGGCCCGCATCGTCGCGAGGGCGGTCGGCACCAGCGTCGAGCTGCCGGAGGGGAAGGACACCAGCCGCACCCGTCCGGCGCGCAGGCCCGCGATGGCCGCGATCTCCTCCTCGGCGGCGGTGAGCCCGGCCAGGATGCCCACGGCGTGGCGTACGAGCGCCTCGCCCGCCTGGGTCAGCCTCATCTCGCGGCCTGCACGGACCAGCAGCGGGGTGCCGGCGGACTGCTCCAGGGCCTTCATCTGCTGGCTGACGGCCGGCTGGGTGCAGCCCAGCTCGCGCGCGGCGGCGGAGAAGGAGCCGGTGGTGGCGACGGCACGCAGCACGCGGAGATGACGGGCCTCGATCATGTTTCGAGCATAAGCGAGTCTTGGGTTGACCGGGGAAAAAAGAGTTCATGCTTTTGGACGGGAGGGCCGGCGCCGCCCCGTATCGAGGGCATGCGTGAGGAGGGGACGCGAGGGGACGCCCCCGACGGCCCTTCCCCTTTCCCTCCGCTTCCCTCCACCACGCCGATCGAGCAACGGAGCACCGCATGAAGCTGCTGACCGTCAATGTGGGACGGCCCGCCCCCTCCGAGCACACCGGTGCCGAGGGCGGCACGGGGATCGACAAGAGGCCCGTGGACGGCCCGGTGAGGGTCACCGCCCCCGGCCCCCAGGGCACCGGGGGCAGCGGGCTGGCCGGTGACGCGGTGGTCGACCTGCGTTTTCACGGCGGCGACGACCAGGCTGTCTACGCCTACGCGCGCGAGGACCTGGACGAGTGGGAGCGGGAACTGGGCCGCGATCTGGCCAACGGGTACTTCGGGGAGAACCTCACCACGTCGGGCGTCGACGTCACCGGCGCCCTCATCGGCGAACGCTGGCGGGTCGGCCCGCAGCTGCTGCTGGAGGTCAGTTCACCGCGGATCCCCTGCCGTACGTTCCACGGCTGGATGGGCGAGCACGGCTGGATCAAACGGTTCACCCAGGCCGCGGTGCCCGGCGCGTTTCTCCGGGTGATCGAGGAGGGCGAGATCTGCGCGGGGGACGCGGTGGAGGTGGTGCACCGCCCGGATCACGAGGTGACGATCCGGCTGGCGTTCCAGGCGCTGACCCTCCGTCGGGAGCTGCTGCCGCGGCTGCTCGAGGCGGGCGGGGCGCTCGGGGAGGACGCCCGGGAGAAGGCGCTGAAGTACGTCGAGCGGCAGGGCGGTTGAGCGTGGGGCGGGGCGGGGCGGGATGGGCGTGGGGGCGGGGTGGCCGTGGGGCCTGGCGCGGGAGGGGCGTGGGCCCAGGGCGGGGTGGCCTGGGGCCTGGCGCGGGATGGGCGTAGGGGGTGGACGGGATCCCGGGAGCAGGGAGCAGGGCCCCGGGGGCGGGGCGGCACTGTGGCCGGGCGGCCGCGGGAGTCGGGTGGGCCCCGGGAGCCGGGCGTCAGCGGGCCGTGCGGGCCGGGAGCGGCGGTCCCTTTGGCCCGGTTGCCGGAGGGCGGGTTGCTCGTCCGCGCGGGCGGCCGCGTCGCCGGGGGGAGGGGCCGGGGCGGCGGGCCCCGGGCGGATAGCGTGCCCGTATGACGACTGCATTGATCACGGGAGCGACGGCGGGCATCGGGGCGGCGTTCGCCCGGCGGCTCGCGAGTGACGGCCACAGCGTGGTGCTGGTCGCGCGCGACGAGAAGCGACTGCGCGAACAGGCCACCGAGTTGCACGACCGGCACGGCATCGAGGCCGGGGTGCTGAGCGCCGATCTGTCCACCGAGGAGGGCATCGCCGCCGTCGAGGCGCGGCTCTCGGACCCCAAGCACCCGGTGGACCTGCTGGTGAACAACGCCGGTTTCGGCAACAAGGGCGAATACCTCGAAGTCCCGATGGCCGACGAGCTCACGATGCTGAAGGTGCACTGCGAGGCGGTGCTGCGGCTGACCACGGCCGCGGTGCGCGGGATGCGGGACCGCCGGCGGGGCGCGGTGGTCAATGTGGCGTCGGTGGCGGCGTTCGTGCCGCGCGGCACCTACGGCGCGAGCAAGGCGTGGGTCGTGCAGTTCACCCAGGGCGCCGCGCGGGATCTGGCGGGCAGCGGCGTCCGGCTGATGGCGCTGTGCCCGGGGTTCGTACGGACCGAGTTTCACCAGCGGGCCGGGATGGGGACGGACAACATCCCCGGGTGGATGTGGCTGGACGCGGACAAGCTGGTCGACGCCGCGATGAAGGATCTGACGCGGGGTAAGTCCCTGTCCATTCCGGACCCGCGGTACAAGGCGCTCATGGGCGCCGTGAAGCTGGCGCCCCGTGGAGTGCTGGGCGGCCTGACGTCCCGTACCGGCCGGAAGTACGGGCCCCGCTGACGCGGTGTGACGTCCTCCGGGCCGGGGGCAGGGGGCCGGCGCCGGTCCCTTATCTCCCGCCCCCCGGTACCTCCCGCCCGTCCTCTCCCGTGGGCGGGCGGGGCAGGGCCAGGTGGGCGCGGGTGCCGTCGTGCCAGGTGACCTGGATGCCGTGGCCGGTGAGGTGGGTGGTCGCCAGGGTGTGTACGGGGGCGGGGTCAGGGTCCCCCGTCAGGGATGCCAGGGCTGCGAAGAGGGTGCCCCCGGGGTCCGCGGTGGTGCTGCCCTCCAGGACGGCGGTCCGGGTGCCGGGGCCGATGAGGGTGCTCCCCGTAGGGGTGAGGCGGGGCGGGGTGTCGTAGCCGTGCACGGGGTGGAGTTGTGCGGTGGGGCCGTCGGGCGTGGTGGCCCAGCCCGTCTGGCGTACGCGGGTGCCGGGGGCGGCTCCGGTGACCAGGTGGACGCGGAGTTCGGCACGGCCGTGGACGAGGGTGGCGGACAGGATCCGGATGCCCGGGAGGGCGCTGCCGTCGGCGTGCCGGGGTGTGTGGGTGGAGGAGGCCCGGTCGGGGCCGGTGGTGTGCGGGGTGGCGGGGCCGCGGGTGGTGAGGCGGCCGTCGAGGAGCAGACCGAAGTGGTTGTCGGGCAGGGGCTGGTCGTCGGGCGGGAGCCGGCCCTCGGGCGGGAGCTGGTGGTCAGGCGGGGTCCGGTCGACGGACAGAGGCTGGTCGCCACGCAGGGGCTGCTCGCCGCGTAAGGGCTGGCCGCGCAGAAACTGCTCGTCGCGCAGAGACTGGCCATCACCTAGGGGCCGGCCGCCGCGCAGAGACCGGCCGTCAGACATTCGCTGGTCGTCGTCGGCGGCATCCGGCGGGAGCCGGCCGTCGGCGGTCGGGCCGGTGCGGGTGGAGTAGGCGAAGCGGGCGTAGTAGGGGTCGGGGGCGGCGAGGGTGGAGTTGCTGCCGTGGTTGTGGAGGCGGACCAGGCCGTCGGAGGCGGTGGACTGCAGGAGCAGGCCGGTGGGACCGAGGGGCCGGGCGGTGTCCGCGGTTTCGGCGGGAAGAGGTGCCTCGGGGTCGGTCCAGGCGGGGTGGCCCGCGGGGAGCAGGAGGCCGAGGAAGCCCTTGGCCGCCCAGTAGGGGGAGGCCGGACCCGAGTAGTGCTGGAGCATCGGCACGTAGGGGCCGTACCAGCCGAGCGGTAGCAGGCCGTCCCGGGTGACGGCTCCCCGGTCGAGGAAGTGGCGCAGGGCCCCGGAGGCGAGGCGCCGGGTGGCACCGGGAGCGAGCGGGGTGTGGCCGGTGAGGACGCCCAGCCACGGGGCGGCGGTGGCGGCGAAGCGGTAGGTGAGGGAGCGGCCGAACGGCAGGGGTGCGCCGTTGGCGTCGAAGAGGCGGGTGTAGCCGTCCAGTTGGGCGTGCAGGCGGGCGCCGTGGGTGGCCAGCAGCGTCCGGTCGGCGCAGAGGTGGGCGTGCAGGACCGGGTAGAAGTGCATCGCCCAGGCGTTGTAGTGGTCGAATGCGCGGTTGTCGCCGTCCGAGTACCAGCCGTCGCCGCGGTACCAGTCCTCGATACGGGTCAGCGCGCCGTCGATGGCGGCCTGCGCGCGATCGGTCTCGATGCCCGCCGCGCGCAGGAAGCCGCCGACGGTGAGGCCGAAGAGCCACCAGTTGTTGTCCACCGGGGACGGGCCGAGGGCGGGCAGCAGCCAGTCGGCGACGCGGGCGCGGACACCGTCGTCGAGGGTGTCCCACAGCCAGGGGCGGGTCAGACGCAGTCCGAGGGCGAGCGAGGCGGCTTCGACACGGGCCTGGCGGACGGCGCCGATACGGGGCCAGGAGTCGGGGTCCGCGGACGTCAGCTGCCGTGCGTCGGTGGGACGCCGGGTGCCCGCGGCCAGGCCCTCGGCGTAACGGGAAAGGTGGGCGTGCGGGTCACGGCCGTTGTTGCCGGCGACCCGGAGGGCGGCGAGCAGGAACGTGCGGGCGAAGCCTTCGAGGCCGTCCGAGCGGGGTCCGGAGGAGCTGGGACGGGGTCCTGGCAGGGTGATCAGGCCGTGGTGCGGGGAGGCGTAGGGGGCGGTGGCGTGCAGCAGCCCGTCGGCGACCGCCTCCCAGTGGGCGCGGGTCCAGCCGGTGTACGCGCTGCGGCGGCGGTCCTCGGGCGGGAGGGGGAACCGATAGCGGTGGTGGTGGCGGCGGTCGGGGTGCTCGGACATGGCGTCCCCTGGGGCAGCGGATGACGACCGGCCGGGACGGAGGATGACGACCGGCCGCCGGGAATCCTTCAGGCGCGGCTGACCGCACGTCAAGAGAGCACCGCACATGCAAGACAGCGCCGCACATGCAACACAGCGCCGCACGTGCAAGAAGGCGCCGCGCCTCAAGGGAACGCCCCACGTGCAACACAGCCGAGCCGGGCGCCCGGCCAGGCCGCGCGTCAAGGAACTCCGCACGCCCCACGGAACACGGAGGAGGAGAGCGCATGACCCCACCGGAATACCACCATGACGGGCAGGCCGAAAACGAGGTGAGCACGCCCGGCGCAGCCAACCGGCGGCCCACGGTGCTCCTGGCGATGGGCCCCGGCATCGCCGAACGGCTCCTCGACGCCCGCCACCACACCCGTCTCGCGGCCCTCGCCCGTACCGACCCGCGCCTCGTCGCTCACGAACTGGCCGACCCCGCGCCCGCCGTTGCCGCCGCCCTCGCCGAGGCCGAGGTGCTGCTCACCTGCTGGGGCGCCCCGCGGCTCACCGGCCGGGTGCTGGACGCGGCCCCCCGGCTGCGCGCCGTCGTGCACGCCGCAGGATCGGTCAAACACCACCTCACCGACGCCTGCTGGGAACGCGGTATCGCCGTCGCCTCGGCCGCCGCCGCCAACGCCCTCCCGGTCGCCGAATACACCCTCGCCGCGATCCTCTTCGCCAACAAACGGGTGCTGCACGCCGCCCACCGCTACCGCGGCCTGCGCGCTGCCCACGACTGGCACCGGGAACTCGGCGCCGCCGGCAACTACCGCCGCACCGTCGGCGTCATCGGCGCCTCCCGCATCGGACGCCGCGTCATCGAGCTGCTGCGCCCGTTCGATCTGCACGTCCTGCTGCACGACCCCTACGTGACCGACGCCGACGTCACCCGGCTCGGCGTACGTCCTGTGCCCCTCGACGCCCTCTGCGCCGGCAGCGACATCGTCACCGTGCACGCTCCCCAGCTGCCCGCCACCCGTCATCTGCTCGGCGCCCGCGAACTGGCCCTGCTGCCCGACGGCGCGACGTTGATCAATACCGCCCGCGGCTCGCTGGTCGACGGGGCGGCCCTGCTCCCCGAGCTGGTCTCCGGCCGCCTGCACGCCGTCCTCGACGTCACCGAGCCCGAACTCCCGCCCGCCGGCTCCCCGTTGTACGAGCTGCCGAACGTCCTGCTCACCCCGCACGTGGCGGGGTCGCTGGGCACCGAACTCCACCGCTTGGCCGACCACGCCCTGGACGAGCTCGAACGCTATGCCCGGGGGCAACCGTTCACCGATCCCGTACGGCCGGAGCAGCTGCCCCACTCGGCCTGACCACCCGGCCCGAAGCGGCCCGACGACCACCGAGGCCACCGACGCCGCCGACGCCGCCGACGCCGAGAGGACGGCCCCCGGCCCGGAGGCCCCGCCCGCACAAACAACACGCCCCGCGCCCCGCTCAACCTCACGCCCCGCCCCCCCAAAAAACGGAAGACCCGGCCCCCGCACACGGCAGGGACCGGGTCTCGTACGTCAGGCAGCGAACTGCCCGGCGCGTTGCGTCAGTGCGCGTGCCCGTGGCCGTGACCGGCCTCGGCAGCGTCGTCCTCCGCGGGCTTCTCGACGACCAGGGTCTCGGTCGTCAGCAGCAGCGAGGCGATCGACGCGGCGTTCTCCAGGGCGGAGCGGGTGACCTTCACCGGGTCGATGACGCCGGCCTTGACCAGGTCGCCGTACTCGCCGGTGGCGGCGTTGAAGCCGTTGCCCTTCTCCTGCTCGGCAACCTTCGCGGTGATGACGTAGCCCTCGAGGCCCGCGTTCTCCGCGATCCAGCGCAGCGGCTCGACGACGGCGCGGCGGACGACGGCGACACCGGTGGCCTCGTCGCCCTCCTTGCCGAGGGAGCCCTCCAGCACCTTGGCGGCGTGGACCAGAGCGGAGCCACCACCGGAGACGATGCCCTCCTCGACCGCGGCGCGGGTCGCGGAGATGGCGTCCTCCAGACGGTGCTTCTTCTCCTTGAGCTCGACCTCGGTGGCCGCACCCACGCGGATGACGCACACGCCACCGGCGAGCTTGGCCAGGCGCTCCTGGAGCTTCTCGCGGTCCCAGTCCGAGTCGGTGGACTCGATCTCGGCCTTGATCTGCGCCACGCGACCGGTGACGTCCTCGGACTTGCCGCCACCGTCGACGATGATGGTGTCGTCCTTGGTGACGGTCACCCGGCGGGCGGTGCCGAGCACGTCCAGACCGGCCTGGTCGAGCTTGAGGCCGACCTCCTCGGCGATGACGGTCGCACCGGTGAGGGTGGCGATGTCGCCGAGCATGGCCTTGCGGCGGTCACCGAAGCCGGGGGCCTTGACGGCCACGGCGTTGAAGGTGCCACGGATCTTGTTGACGACCAGGGTCGACAGGGCCTCGCCCTCGACGTCCTCAGCGATGATCAGCAGCGGCTTGGAGGCGCCGGCCTGGATGACCTTCTCCAGCAGCGGCAGCAGGTCCTGGATCGAGCCGATCTTGCCCTGGTGGATCAGGATGTACGGGTCCTCGAGGACGGCCTCCATCCGCTCCTGGTCGGTGACCATGTACGGCGAGAGGTAGCCCTTGTCGAAGGCCATGCCCTCGGTGAAGTCGAGCTCCAGACCGAAGGTGTTGGACTCCTCGACGGTGATGACACCGTCCTTGCCGACCTTGTCCATCGCCTCGGCGATGAGCTCGCCGACCTGCTTGTCCTGCGCGGACAGACCGGCCACGGCGGCGATGTCGGTCTTGTCGTCGATCGGACGGGCGGTCGCCAGAAGCTCGTCGGAGACGGCCTTGACGGCGGCGTCGATGCCCTTCTTCAGGGCGGCCGGGGAGGCGCCGGCGGCGACGTTGCGCAGACCCTCGCGGACCAGCGCCTGGGCCAGCACAGTGGCGGTGGTGGTGCCGTCACCCGCGATGTCGTTGGTCTTGGTCGCCACCTCCTTGACGAGCTGGGCACCCAGGTTCTCGTACGGGTCGTCGACCTCGACCTCACGCGCGATGGTGACACCGTCGTTGGTGATCGTGGGCGCGCCGAACTTCTTGTCGATGACGACGTTGCGGCCCTTGGGGCCGATCGTCACCTTGACCGTGTCGGCAAGCTTGTTGACGCCGCGCTCAAGGGCGCGACGGGCGTCCTCGTCGAACTTCAGGATCTTCGCCATGGGTTGCTTCAAGTCCTCTCATTGCGATCCTCGGCCACGACGTGGGGACCGCTGTCGCTCAAACGAACTGCGCCCCTGCCCCGGGTTGATTAGACGCGGGAACCAGGGGCGCAGATCACGGCAAAACTGGGTGACTTACTTCTCGACGATCGCGAGCACGTCGCGAGCCGAGAGAACGAGGTAGTCCTCGTTGTTGTACTTCACCTCGGTGCCGCCGTACTTGCTGTAGAGCACGACGTCGCCGACGTTGACGTCGAGCTCGACGCGCTTGCCGTCCTCGACACGGCCCGGGCCCACGGCCAGGACGACGCCCTCCTGGGGCTTCTCCTTGGCAGTGTCCGGAATGACCAGGCCCGAGGCCGTGGTCTGCTCGGCGTCGAGCGGCTGGACCACAATGCGGTCCTCAAGCGGCTTGATGGCAACCTTGGAGCTGGTGGTCGTCACGATCCGACCTCCCCCTTCGGAGATCTCACGGGGTTAACTGTCTGAGGTGGCGACCAGGTCGATCCGTCGTCGCGGGTGCCGGACCTGCCCGTCGCTGTGTGTCTGGCACTCCCCACTGGAGAGTGCCAACGCTGAGACTATGACGCGGTTAGCACTCGGTCAAGCGGAGTGCCAGCGCGGCGGGGTGCGCTTGTCTCCGCTCGGGTTGACCGGCCGCCCCGGGCCGCGGCCGGCGCGGGCCGCAACCCGCCGGCCCGCACCTTCCACGGCGGGGCCAGGCCCCGATCAGCCCCCGGCCGGAACGGGGGGCGGGACGGGTCGGGACGGGCTGAGGGCGAGACCAGGACGGGGCCGGGACGAGACGGGGACGGGACAGAAGCCGGACGACGGGCGCCTTCCCATCAAATCGGACACACCTTCCCTTCCCTCGCAACCACGCCATGGGCTGCCTCGTCTACCTCCCCGACTGCCGGGCCGACGAACCGGGCACATCCCGGCCGGCCCGCGGCCTCGACGATCAGTGGCGGAGGAGACCCGTGCGTGGACAGACCAGCGTTCCCCGGGCGGCCCGGCAGCGGGAGAGCGACGCCGAGCGCACTATGACGTTCGCCGCGCTGGCCCAGGCACCGGACCGCCGGCGGACCGAGGCATGGCTGCTCGCCCTCGCCGTCCTGATCGCGGACTTCGGGTACGCCTCCACCGGCCTGTCGATGACCGGCCGGCTGCCCGGCGGGCTGGCCGGCTTCGCCATCAGCATGTTCTTCGTGGCGCTGGTCCCGCACCTGGTCCTGCGCCGCTTCGCGCCCCGCGCCGATCCGCTGATCCTGCCGCTGGCGACGCTGCTGACCGGGCTCGGCCTGGTGCTGCTGCACCGCCTGGACGTCACCTATGCGCAGACGCCCCGGCTGAAGATCGCCGAGGCGGCGAGCGGGCAGCTGGTGTGGACGGTGATCGGGGTGGCGGTCTGCATCGCGATCCTGCTGGTGCTGCGCGACCACCGCATCCTGCAGCGCTACATCTATCTGACGATGGTGGTCGCGCTGGTGCTGCTGATGGCCCCGGCCTTCTTCGGTGCCGACATGTACGGCGCCAAGCGCTGGATCCTGCTCGGGCCGCTGTCACTGCAGCCCGGCGAGTTCGTGAAGATCATGATCGCGGTGTTCTTCGCGGGCTACCTGACCGTCAACCGCGATGCCCTGGCACTGGCCGGACGCCGCGTCCTGGGCGTCCAACTGCCCCCGGGGCGGCAGCTCGCACCGATCTTCACCATCTGGGTGATCAGCCTGCTGGTGCTGGTCTTCGAACGGGACCTGGGCACGTCGCTGATCTTCTTCGGCGTCTTCGTGATCATGCTGTACATGGCGACCGAGCGCACCAGTTGGGTGCTCTGCGGCCTCGCCATGGCCGCGGTCGGCGCCACGGTCGTCGGCTCCACGGAACCGCACGTCAAGGGCCGGATCATGGCCTGGCTGCACCCGATGGACATCTTCCTGCCGGAGAAACAGCGACCGCCGGGGCTGATCTCCGACCAGGCCGCGCAGGCGCTGTTCAGCTTCGGCAGCGGCGGCATCTCGGGCAGCGGCCTCGGCCAGGGCCACCCGGAGCTGGTCGGCTTCGCCGGCAACAGCGACTTCATCCTCACCACCGTCGGCGAGGAGCTGGGGCTGGCCGGCGTGATGGTCGTGATCATGCTGTACGTGCTGCTGGCGCAGCGCGGCCTCCGTGTCGGGCTGACCGCCCGCGACCCGTTCGGCAAGCTGCTCGCGGTCGGCCTCTCCGGCGCCCTGCTCCTCCAGGTCTTCGTCGTCGCCGGCGGCGTCACCGGCCTGATCCCCCTCACCGGCAAGGCCCTCCCCTTCCTCGCCAAGGGCGGCTCGTCCCTCGTCGCGAACTGGGTGATGGTGGCCCTGCTCTTGCGGATCAGCGACCATGCGCAGCGCCGGCGTGAGCCGGCTTGATCTTTTCCCACGTTGTCGGCTTTCCCGCCGTGAAGGTTCTCGCCGTTTGTCGCCCGCTCCGCGGTGCGGGTCCGCTGCGCTTTGCCTCGCCCCTGATTTTGGCTTTCTCGCAGTTGCGCCTGGCGGCGGGCGGTGCCGCTGCGCGGAGCGGGGTCCGCTGCGCGGGGCTGTCGGGGTGCGGTGACGGGCCTCCGCGGGTGGGGTGCCGGACTGCTTCGCTTTACGTCCGGCACCCCACCCGCTCCGGCCCGTCCCCTCCCGTTGAGGGGTGGAAAGAAGGCCGGTGGGGGTGACTGTGACTGGTCCGGCGCGCGTCGTGGACGTAGGGAACGCCCGTAGGCACAGGGACGTAGCTATGGCACAGGGAATGGCCCTGGCACGGGGAATGGGCTGCGGCACGGGGAAATGTCTGTGATCGACGCCCGCCCCCGCCCACGTTCACTTCTTCACCCACGGGAGGGGACGGGCCGGAGGGGCCGGTGTGTGGGACGTAAAGCGAAGCAGTGCCACACACCGGCCCCGGAGGCCCGTCACCGCACCCACAGCCCCGCGCAGCGGACCGGCCCGCCGCCAGGCGCAACGGCGGCAAACCCCCACGGCGGGAAAGCCGAAAACGGGGCAAGGCAAAGCGCAGCGGACCCGGCCCGCCGCCAGGCGCAACAAGAGAAACCCCCACGGCGGGAAAGCCAAAAACGTGAGACGACAATGGCACCGTGAACGACCTAGACGCTTTCGCCGCCCTCCTCGCCCCGGAGGGGCAAACCCTGCTGGCCGAGCTGCGGGACCACACCCCGTCGGACGAGCTGGCGGCAGCCACCCGGCTACGGCGCACACACCCCGCCGCACTGGTCTCGGCCGCGCTGGGCCAAGCCCAGCTTCGGCAGCGGGCGGTGGCGAAGTTCGGGGCGGACGCGGGGCGGATGTACTTCACGCCCAACGGCGTGGAGCAGTCCACCCGGGCCACGGTCGCCGCGCACCGCGCGGCCCGGCTCGCCGCGCTGGGGGTCCGTACGCTGGCCGATCTGTGCTGCGGTATCGGCGGCGACGCGATCGCGTTGGCCCGGGCCGGGATCCGGGTGCTGGCCGTCGACCGTGACCCGTTGGCCTGCGCCGCGGCCCGGGCCAACGCCGAGGCGCTGGGGCTCGCGGAGCTGATCGAGGTGCGCTGTGCGGACGTGACGGACGTCGACACGGCGGAGTATGACGCGGTGTTCGTCGATCCGGCACGACGCAGCAAGGCCAGGGGCGGCCGCATCTTCGACCCCGAGGCGTACTCGCCGCCGCTGTCATGGGCTGTCGAGGCGGCCCGCAAGGCCCCCGTCGCGGCGCTGAAGATCGCGCCGGGGGTGCCGCACGAGGCGCTGCCCGAGGACGCCGAGACGGAGTGGATCTCGGACGGGGGCGACGTCAAGGAGGCCGTGGTGTGGTTCGGCGCGGCGCAGGACGGAGCAGGGCAGGACGGCGCGGGGCGCATCACGCCCGGCGGCCGCCGGGCCACGCTGCTTCCGGCCGGGGACTCGCTGCTCGGCGCCGGGCTGCCGGATCCCGAGCCGGGGCCGGTCGGGGACTGGCTGTACGAGCCGGACGGGGCGGTGATCCGCGCCCATCTCGTCGCGGACGTCGCCCGGCAGATCGACGGGCGGCTGATCGATCCGACGATCGCGTACCTCACCGCCGACCGGCTGACCGAGACGCCGTACGCGACCGCCTACGCGATCACCGATGTGCTGCCGTTCCACGTGAAACGGCTCAAGGCGCTGCTGCGGGAGCGCGAGGTCGGCATCGCGGTGATCAAGAAGCGCGGCTCGGCGGTGGAGCCGGAGGAGCTGCGCAAGAAGCTGAAGCTCAGTGGCGGACGCAACTCCTGCACGATCTTCCTGACCCGGGTCGCCGGCGCCCCCACGATGCTGCTGGGGCACCCGGCGGCGGACGCCGGCTGACGGGCGCCCACGCCAGGCCGGTGCCGGCGCCCACGCCAGGCCGCTACCGGCCTCACGCCAGGTCGGTCAGGTCCTCGGCGTAGATCTGGGAGAGCGGCTGCGGGCCGATGTACTGCTGGCAGGTGCACTGGCCCGCCTCGTACTGCACCGGCTTGTGGTCGGCGTCCCAGGCGACCGCAACCTCCACCAGCTCATGACACTTGCCCTTTTTGTCATGCTTGGCGAGGTGGTGGGTGCAGCCGCACACCGGTTGCGGCGGCTGGTGCGCGGCGGCCAGCTCCTGCCGCTCCGCACGGGCGGTCTCCAGCCGCTCCATCTTGCGTTCGTGCCGCGTACGCAGCGCCGTACGGGCGGTGTCGGCGACCTTCGCGAAGCCGCCCGCCATGAAGAAGATGAAGACCCACCAGAACCAGTCCACAGCCTGCCGCCTCCCCACGCGCGCGCCCGGTGCTGCCTGCCAGGGTAAGACCTCGGGCCGGACCTCGGGTCAGGGGAGGCGCGAGGACTCGCAGAACGACAAAACGAGCCCTCGCCCGGCCTCAGGAGTAGAGGTTCTGCTTGCTGGTCTCGTGGACGTGATCGTGGTCGTGGTGGTGGTGCGGGGCGGCGGACGGCTCCGCGCCGGTCTCCCCGGGCACGTGCGGTTCGGTGACCGGCAGGGACGAGTCGGCGGAGAGGTCCCAGGCGGAGGCGGACCGGCCCCGTGCCACCATCTCCGCGCCCAGGGCGGCGACCATCGCACCGTTGTCGGTGCACAGCTTGGGCCGCGGCACCCGCAGGGTGATCCCGGCGTCCTCGCAGCGGCGCTCGGCCATCGCCCGCAGCCGGGTGTTGGCCGCGACCCCGCCGCCGATCATCAGGTGGTCCACCCCGTTGTCCTTGCAGGCCCGGACAGCCTTTCGGGTCAGCACATCCACCACGGCCTCCTGGAACGACGCCGAGACGTCCGCCACCGGCACCTCCTCGCCGGCCGCCCGCTTGGCCTCGATCCAGCGGGCGACGGCGGTCTTCAGGCCGGAGAAGGAGAAGTCGTAGACCGGGTCGCGGGGGCCGGTCAGTCCGCGCGGGAAGCGGATCGCGTCGGGGTTGCCCTCGCGTGCGTAGCGGTCGATGACCGGGCCGCCGGGGAAGCCGAGGTGCAGCACTCGCGCGATCTTGTCGAAGGCCTCGCCCGCCGCGTCGTCGATCGTCGAGCCCAGCGGCCGTACGTCGGAGGTGATGTCCGGGGCCAGCAGGAGGGAGGAGTGGCCGCCGGACACCAGCAGGGCCATCGTGGGCTCGGGCAGCGGGCCGTGCTCCAGCTGGTCGACGCAGATGTGCGAGGCGAGGTGGTTGACGCCGTAGAGCGGCTTGCCCAGGGCGTAGGCGTACGCCTTGGCGGCCGAGACACCGACCAGCAGCGCACCGGCCAGGCCAGGTCCGGCGGTGACCGCGATCCCGTCCAGGTCGGAGGCCGCGACCCCGGCGTCCTTCAGCGCGCGCTGGATGGTGGGGACCATCGCCTCCAGGTGGGCGCGCGAGGCCACCTCCGGCACCACGCCGCCGTAGCGGGCGTGCTCGTCGACGCTGGAGGCGACCGCGTCGGCGAGGAGGGTGTGGCCGTGGACGATGCCGACACCGGTCTCGTCGCAGGAGGTCTCGATGCCGAGGACGAGCGGTCCGCCGCGTGAGTCAGCCATGAGTGTCAAGTTCCTTGTACGGAGGGTGCTTCGGAGGAGGTCTGGGTGGTGCGCCGCATGACCAGGGCGTCGACGTTGCCGGGCTGGTAGTAGCCGCGGCGGAAACCGATCGGCTCGAAGCCGAAGCGCTCGTAGAGGCGTTGGGCGCGCACGTTGTCGACCCGCACCTCCAGCAGCACCTCGTGGCATTCGAAGTCCGTCGCGGCACCGAGGAGTTCGGTCAGCAGCCGGGCGCCGAGGCCGGTGCCCCACATCTCGCGGGCGGTGGCGATGGTCTGGATGTCGCCGGTGCCGTCGACGGCGGCCAGCCCGCCGTAGCCGACCAGCCGGCCGTCCAGCTCCGCGACGAGGTAACGGCGGGTGGCGTACGGGCCGCGCGCATGGGCCAGCTCGGACCAGAACATGCCCGGCGACCAGGCGTCCTCGGGGAAGAGCTCCCGTTCCAGCTCCAGCACCGGCGCGATGTCCCACCAGCGCATCTCGCGCAGCACCGCGCCGGGCTCAGCGGCCCCGCCGGGCGGCGGGGGCGCCGCGGGGCGCCGGTCGGGCGACGGGCGGGTGGTCACCGGGGAGTGACCACCTTGTAATTGGCGGGCACCTGGGCGTCCGGGCGGCGCAGGTACATCGGCTGCGGCGGCGGCAGCTCCTCGCCCGCGGCCAGCTTGTCCGCTGCCAGCGCGGCCAGCGCCCCGGCGGACTGGTGCTCGGGGGCCTCGCGCCGCAGACCGGTGAAGACCGTGTCGTAGAGCACGGCGCCCGCGCCCACGGCGGGGACGCCGGCCACCTGGTCGGCGATGTCCGCGGGGCGGTCGACGGAGGGCTCGGTCAGGCGGGTACGGGCATCGCCGTAACGGGCCCAGTAGACCTCCTTGCGGCGGGCGTCGGTGGCCACGACGAAGGGTTCGGTGAGCCCGGAGGCGTAGGCGAGGCCGTCCAGGGTGCACAGGCCGTGGACGGGAACGCCCAGCGCCGCCCCGAAGGTCGCGGCGGTCACCAGGCCGACCCGCAGGCCGGTGTACGGGCCCGGTCCCACGCCGACCACGATGTCGCTGACGGCATCGAGCTTCAGGCCGGCCTCGGCCAGCACCCGGTCGACGGCGGGCAGCAGCAGCTCGCCGTGGCGGCGCGCATCCACCTGGCGGGACTCGGCGAGGACCCGGGTGCCGTCGTGGAGCGCGACGGTGACGGCGGGGGTGGCGGTGTCAAGAGCTAGCAGCAGCACGTCCTTAAGACTACGGCTCGGCCGGAGGTACCTGTCGCGGTGCTACCGTCGCCCCCGTAGTCCAGCAGCAAGCAGCCCGGCGTTCCCAGGCCCGGGGCTCCCCGCCACAGGGCAGGGAGAGGGAGGAAAGGTGGCACAGCGGTGCCCGCTAAGAGCAGCACGATCGTCACCGCGCTGACCACGGCTGCCGTGGTCGTGGTCGGTGTGCTCGGCTACCAGGCCGCGGCGTCCGCTCCGGACACCCTCACCCAGACCCGCAAGGACACCCGCCACAGCGTGCCCAAGAGCCCGCCGGAGCACGGCGGCAAGAAGGACAAGGCCCCCACCGCGGCCCCGGTCCCGCAGTCGTCCGGCACGGGCCGGCGGATCGTCTATTCGCTGGACGCCAAGCGGGTCTGGCTGGTCGGCGCGGACGGCAAGGCGGCGCGTACGTACGCGGTCACGCCGAGCACGGTCGGCCCGCCGCTGGGCGCGTACGCCGTCCGCTCGCGTTCGGTGAGCGTCACGGGCTCGGACGGCATCGCGATCGAGCATGTGGTGCGGTTCGCGAGCGTGGAAGGCGTCACCGTCGGCTTCAGCGCGGCCGTCGACGGCTCCATGCCCGACCCGGGCTCGTCGAAGCGGACCGGCGGGATCCGGGAGTCGCGGGCCGACGGCAAGGCGATGTGGGACTTCGCGCTGCACGGCACCAAGGTCGTCGTGGTCTCCTGACCCGCACGGCCCCGGCCGGTGGCGACTCCGGCCGGTGGCGACCCCCAGCGGTGGCGACCCCAGCGGTGGCGACTCCGGCCGGTTCCGCAGGCCTCCGTATTCGCCCCTACGGGCTACGCCGCGTCGCGGCCCGGGGTGGACGTGGGCGTGGACGCGGCTCCGGGCCCGTCCTGGTCCTCGTCCTCCGCTTCCGGCGCGCCGGCGGGCTTGCCCCGGCGGGCTTCCTCGGCGGCGTCGGGAGGCGTGGAGACGGCGCTGGCCGCGGCACCGGCCGCCAGCAGTTCATTCATGCTCGGCGTCTCGCGCGCGCCGCACGCGGCCGCCGCGACGGGGGTGCCCCCGCGCCCTTCAGGCGTGGTGGAGGGCTGGTGGGCCGACATGGACGCCTCCCGGGGCTCCTGGGACGAGCGACAGAAGCTAGGCTCGCTACTTAAGCTGGCTACTTAGGCTGACCTAACTGGGGTCTCCTCCCATGTCACCACGCCCGGCACCAGGTACGCAACATCTTACCGACGGCTTGTCGGAAACTACCGGGCGGTGTTGTCCGGATCGGTGTTGTCCGGATCGGCGCCCTCCGGTCCGCCCCCGGCGCCCCCGCCACCGCGGCCGGCAGGCCTCGGTACGGCCGCCGGCAGGCCCCGGACGGCTGTCAGCAGACTCGGACGGCCGTCAGCAGGTCTCCAGCGCGAGCAGCCCGGCGTCCGCCCAGCGTGCGCCGAGGCCGGTGACCGTCACCTCGCGCACATCGTCCACGTCGTCCTCGGGATGCCCGCCCGCGCCACCGGGCGCATCCGCACCCACGGCGCGCCCGATGACCACGTGCAGCCGGTCCTCGGACAACTCCTCGACCTTGCCGTCGCCCCACTCCACGACCACCACCGACTCCGGCAGCGAGACATCGAGGTCCAGGTCCTCCATCTCGTCCAGCCCGCCGCCGAGCCGGTACGCGTCGACGTGCACCAGCGCGGGGCCGCCGGTCAGCGAGGGGTGCACCCGGGCGATGACGAAGGTGGGCGAGGTCACGGCGCCGCGGACGCCCAGCGCCTCGCCCAGGCCACGGGTCAGCGTCGTCTTGCCGGCGCCCAGCTCACCGGTGAGCAGCACCAGGTCGCCGGGGCGCAGCAGCGGGGCCAGCCGGCGGCCCAACTCCTGCATCTGTGCGGGGGACTTGACGGTGACATGCGCAATGGCTCCGGTGGTGCTCATGCCGCAAATGGTACGTCCCGCCCGACGCCCCGCTGCCGCCGCTCGGACGACGCCCTGCCCGGCGGCAGCCCCGGCCGCCGCCCGGCAGGCCCCGGCAGGCCCCGGCCGCTCAGGCGCGGGCGTGCCGCGAGCTGCGGGCCGCCACGCTCGCCCGCTCCACCAGCGACACCAGATGCTCATTGACCAGCTCGGGCCGCTCCAGCATCACCAGATGCCCGGCGCCGGGCACACACACCAGGTCCGCGTGCGGCAGCACCTCGGCGATCGTCCGGCTGTGGTCGGCGGGAGTGATCAGGTCGCTCTCCCCGGCGAGCACCAGCGCGGGCACCGCGTCGTACGCCACCAGCGCCTCGGTCTTGTCGTGCACCGCGAACGCCGGGAAGAACTCGGCGACCACATCGATCGGGGTCGCCTCGATCAGCCGCTCGCCGAAGCGGGCGATCCCCGGGTCCACCTTCTCCGGCGTCCCGAACGAGTAGCGCTTGATCATCCCCGCGAAGAGATCGGCGGTGGCCCGCCGCCCGCGCTCGACGATCTCGCGCTGCCAGCCCAGCGCCTTGAGGACGCCCGGCGCGAGCCAGTGGAAGGCCTTGACGCCCATGGACGGCAGCCCGAAGCCGACCTCGCTGAGCCGGCCCGCGGAGGTGCCGATCAGGGCCACCCCGACCACCCGCTCCGCGACGTACTCGGGGAACTGGTCGGCCAGCGCCATCACCGTCATCCCGCCCATGGAGTGCCCGACCAGCACGATCGGCCCCTCGGGCACCGCGGCGTCCAGCACCGCCTTCAGGTCCCGGCCCAGCAGGTCGATGGTGACCGGTTCCGTGCCGTCGATCTGGCCGTGGCCGCGGGAGGAGCGGCCGTGGCTGCGCTGGTCCCAGTGGACGGTGCGCACCGTGCCGCGCAGCGCGGAGCGCTGGAAGTGCCAGGAGTCCTGGCTCAGGCAGTAGCCATGGCTGAAGACGACCGTGGGAGCCGCGGAGCGCCGCCCCAGCGCTGCCGTCAGCCGCTTGCGCAGGCCGCCGTGAGCCTCCTGCGCGGCGCGGGCCTCCTTGCCGCGGACCGGCTTGGCTGACCGGTCGCTCTTGCCGTGCTTGCCGTTCACCGCGCCCTTGGCCGCCGCGCCGTCCTTCTCCGGCGGGCCCGGCTCGTCGACCTCGTAATACAACTCGGTGCCGTCCTCGGCGACCGCGGCGCCCGGGGTGCCGCGCAGCGTGCCGTAGGGGCCCGCGGCGTCCAGCGCGAGCCGGGCGCGGCGCCGCATCCCGCGGCCGACCGTCAGTCGTTCTATCGCCACACCGGCCGCGGCACCCGCCGCGACCACGCCGATCGCGGCGCCGGCGACACCGGCGTGCCGGCCCGCCTTGGCCCAGTTGCCGGCCACCTCGGCCGCGGTCTCGACCGCCTGCACGGCGGCTTCCTGTCCCTCGGTCATGCCGTACCCCCCGTGAGCGCGCTGTCTCCTTCGGCTTCGCTCCCTGTGCCGCTGTCCACATAGACGCGTGGCACCCGGGATCCGATCCGGGTGACGATTTCATACCCGATGGTTCCGGCCACCCGGGCCCAGTCCTCGGCGGTCGGCTCACCGCGGTCCCCGGGGCCGAACAGCACGGCCGGATCGCCCGGCTCGGCGTGCTCGCCGCCCAGGTCGACCACGAACTGGTCCATCGCGATCCGCCCGGCGACCGTGCGCCACGCCCCGGCGACCAGCACGGGGCCGGCGCCGGAGGCATGCCGCGGGATGCCGTCGGCGTAGCCCAGCGGGACCAGCGCCAGGGTGGTCTCGCCGGACGTCGTGTAGTGGTGCCCGTACGACACGCCGTGGCCGCCCGGGACGCGCTTGACCGACGCGAGCGAGGCCTCCAGGGTCATCGCCGGCCGCAGCCCGAAGTCCTGGGAGGTGCCGACCTCGGGGCTGGGCGAGATGCCGTAGATGCCGATGCCGGTGCGGACCAGGTCGAAGTGCGCCTCGGGCAGCGTCAGCAGCGCCGGAGTGTTGGCGATGTGCCGCACCTCGGGGCGCAGCCCGGCCGTCTCGGCGGTCTTCAGCGCCGCGTGGAAGACGTCCAGCTGGGCGGCGATCGAGGGGTGTCCGGGCTCGTCGGCGCAGGCGAAGTGCGACCAGACGCCGGTGACGGTGAGCGTGCCCTCGGCCTCGGCGGCGCGGGCCGCGGCGGTCAGTTCCGGCCAGGCGGCGGGCGGGCAGCCGTTGCGGCCGAGACCGGTGTCGACCTTGAGCTGCACGCGGGCGGTGCGGCGGCACGCCCGCGCCGCCGCCCGCACCTCGTCGAGCGCCCACAGCCCGCTCACCGCGACGTCGATGTCCTGCTCGATCGCCCGCCGCCAGGGGCCGCCGGGCGTCCACAGCCAGCACAGCAGCCGCCCGGTGTCGCCGGCCGCCCGCAGCGCGAACGCCTCCTCGGGCAGTGCCGTGCCCAGCCAGCCCGCACCGGCCTCGCGGGCGGCGCGCCCGCAGCGCACCGCCCCGTGCCCGTAGCCATCGGACTTGACCACGGCCATCAGCTCTGCCCGGGGTGCACGGTCCCGCAGCGCACGGACATTCGACCGCACGGCGGCGACGTCAATGGCGGCACGGGCACGCTTCACTGTCTCGTTCATCCCCCTCAGTGTCGCAGGCGGCATTGCGCAGCCCCGGGGGACGGCCGGGGAAACCGCGCTCACACGCCGGGTTTCCGCCCCCAGACGTGGACGATGTCGCCCTTCTTGAGCACTTCCCAGGCCCTGCGCGCGTCCGTCATGGTGAGGTTGACGCAGCCGTGCGAGCCGGCCCCGGCGAAGATGTCCTCGTAGACGCCGTGCAGCGCCTCGCCGCGGTCGAAGAACTGGGCGTACGGCATGGAGGTGCCGTACAGGTTGGAAATGTGCCGCCGGTGCCGCAGATAGATCCGGTACGTACCGGTACGGGTCTCCATCGTCGGCGCACCGGAGCGGATCGCCACCGGGTCGAGGATCACCCGCCCGTCCTGCTGCACCCACATCAGCTGCCGGTTCAGATCGACGCACACCGTCCGCTCGGCCCGGTCGGGACAGTGACCGGCCCGGTTGGGGTCCTTCTTGGCCCGCATCACCCGCACGATCGCCCCGGTGACGGGCCCCGCGAAGCCGGACGCCGGCGCGATGCGGTGCGCCTGCTGGAACCGCCGGATCGCCCGGCAGTCCCCCGCACTCTGCCGCCCGTCGACCTCGCGCCCCAGATAGCGCTCCGCCTGCCGCTGGTAGGGCCCGGTGGCGGCACTGCAGCGCAGCGCCCGGGTGGCGGGGCGCTGCACCTCGGAGCGCGGCACGTACTCGATGTGCAGCTGCCGCCCCGGCTCCCCCGCCGTGCGCGGGATGCCGGGGACCAGGCCGGACGGTCCGTACGCGGCGGACGGCTGCGTCACGGCCACTTCGGACGGCTGCGTCACGGCCCGCACGGACGCCTGCCTCACGGCCACGGTGGGCGACGGTGCCACGGCCACCGCGGGCGGCCCGGCGACAACGAGCAACGAGGCGCAGACCAGCAGCGCCGGAAGAGTGCGTTTCATGCCCTCACGCATGCCGTGGCGGCGCGGCCGTTCGGCCCGCCGGGCGCCAGGTTCGCCCTGGTGCCCGCCCCATTCCCCCGCGGGGCGTAACGCCGCTCCGTTGCCTGCCGTCAGCCGGCCGGCCGCGGTCGGTCCCTCCTCCGCCGCCGGTCCGTCGCCGGTCCGCAGCCGGTCGTCATCTGCTGCCGGCCCTCTGCTGTCAGTCCGTCACATCCCGCCAGGCCGCCGCCAGATGGTCCGCGACCTCCGAGGCCAGGATCGGTGCGCCGGTCGGCCCGGCCGCCCGGCGGGCCGCCAGCCCGTGCAGATACGCACCGACCGATCCCGCGTCCCGCGCCGTGAGTCCCGCGGCGAGCAAGGCCCCCGTCACCCCCGACAGCACATCCCCGCTCCCGGCCGTCGCGAGCCAGCCGGTGCCCGTGGGGTTGACCCGCACCGGCCCGTTCGCCTCCGCCACCAGCGTCGTCGAGCCCTTGAGCAGCACCGTGGCGCCGTACCGCGCCGCCAGCTCCCGTACGGAGGCCAGCCGGGCCGCCTCGACCTCCTCGCGACCGCGCCCGAGCAACGCGGCGGCTTCCCCCGCATGCGGCGTCAGCAAGGTCGGGGCCGGGCGCTCGGCGACCCGGCGCGGCGTCAGGAACCGCAGCCCGTCCGCGTCCACCAGCACCGGAACCTCCGCCGCCAGCACGTCCTCCAGCGCGTCCGATTCCTCGCCGATGCCCGGACCGATCACCCACGACTGCACCCGGCCCGCCTTGTCCGGCGGCCCGGCATGCACCAGCGTCTCCGGGAAGTGCGCCAGCACCGCCTCGGCGGCCGGCCCGACATAGCGCACGGCCCCCGCGCCGCCCCGCAGCGCGCCCGCCACCGCGAGCACCGCCGCCCCCGGATAGCGCGCGGACCCGGCGACCACCCCGACCACGCCCCGCCGGTACTTGTCGCTCTCGGGCGCCGGGCGCGGCAGCAGTCCGGCCACGTCCGCGTGCTGCAGCGCCTCGGCGTCGGCCTCCCGCGGCAGGGTGAGCCCGATGTCCACCAGCCGCAGCGCGCCCGCCCGCTCGTGCGCCGGATCGATCAGCAGCCCCGGCTTGTACGCGCCGAACGTCACCGTGGCGTCGGCCCGTACGGCGTCCCCGGCGACCTCACCGCTGTCCGCGTCCACCCCGCTGGGCAGGTCCACCGCCACCACCGGCGCCGACTCCCATGCGGCTTGGGCGAGTTGGGCGGCCTCCGGGCGCAGCCCGCCCCGTCCGCCGATCCCGACGATCCCGTCCACGACCAGCGCGGCCCGTGCGATGTCCCGCCGCGCATCGGCCGAGACGCGCCCCCCGGCGGCCCGCAGCGCGGCCAGCCCGCCCTGGTGCACGCGGTCGGGCGAGAGCAGCACCGCCGCCACCCCGGCCCCCCGCCGCGCCAGCCGGGCACCGGCGTACAGCGCGTCCCCGCCGTTGTCACCGCTGCCCACCAGCAGCACCACCCGGGCTCCGTACACCCGCCCCAGCAAGTCCGCGCAGGCCACGGCCAGTCCGGCCGCCGCCCGCTGCATCAGGGCCCCTTCGGGCAACCGGGCCATGAGCTCTCGCTCGGCGGCCCGCACGGTCTCCACGCTGTAGGCAGTCCTCATGCCGACAAGTCTCGCCCCTCGCCCACGGGGTACGCGGCATTTCTCCCGCGGGCCCTCGCGGGGGATTTCCTCCCGCGAGGCAGCCCGGGCCCCTCACGCAAAGACGGCGCCCGCCCCCACCCGCGAACGGGAGGGGCGGGCGCCGCAGCGGTCCTCATCCCTCGGCGATCACCACGGCGGAGGCGACCCCCGCGTCATGGCTCAGCGACACATGCCACGACCTGACCCCGAGCTCCTTCGCCCGGGCCTCGACGGTGCCCCGTACCCGCAACCGCGGCCGGCCACTGTCCTCGACGTACACCTCGGCATCGCTCCAGTGCAGCCCGCCCGGTGCCCCGAGCGCCTTGGCCAGCGCCTCCTTGGCGGCGAACCGGGCCGCCAGCGAGGCGATGCCGCGGCGCTCACCGCTGGGCAGCATCAGCTCCTCCGCGATGAACAGCCGCTGCGCCAGCTCCGGCGTACGCTCCAGCGCCTCGCCGAAGCGCTCGATCTCGGCGACATCGATCCCGACCCCGATGATCACTCGACCGTCACCGACTTGGCGAGGTTGCGCGGCTGGTCGACCTCGTTGCCACGGGCGGTGGCCAGCTCGCAGGCGAACACCTGCAGCGGGATCGTGGAGACCAGCGGCTGCAGCAGCACCGGTGTCCGCGGAATGCGCACGAGGTGATCGGCGTAGGGCACCACCGTCTCGTCCCCCTCCTCCGCGATCACGATCGTCCGCGCCCCCCGGGCCCGGATCTCCTGGATATTCGACACGATCTTGTCGTGCAGCACCGACCGTCCCCGCGGCGACGGCACGACGACGACCACCGGCAGATCGTCCTCGATCAGCGCGATCGGCCCGTGCTTGAGCTCCCCGGCCGCAAAGCCCTCCGCGTGCATATACGCGAGTTCCTTGAGCTTGAGCGCACCCTCCAGCGCCACCGGATAGCCCACATGCCGGCCGAGGAAGAGCACCGTGTTCTTGTCGGCGAGCGAGCGCGCCAGCTCCCGCACCGGCTCCATCGTGCCGAGCACCTGCTCGACCTGGGTGCCGATGGCCGCCAGTTCGCGCACCACGTCCCGGATCTCGTCGCCCCACTTCGTGCCCCGCACCTGCGCGACGTACAGCGCCACCAGGTAACAGGCCACCAGCTGCGTCAGGAACGCCTTGGTCGACGCCACCGCGACCTCGGGCCCGGCGTGCGTGTACAGCACCGCGTCCGACTCCCGCGGAATGGTCGAGCCGTTCGTGTTGCAGATGGCGAGCACCTTCGCGCCCTGCTCGCGCGCATGGCGCAGCGCCATCAGGGTGTCCATGGTCTCGCCGGACTGACTGATCGCGATGACCAGCGTCCGCCGGTCCAGGATCGGGTCGCGGTAGCGGAATTCGCTCGCCAGCTCCGTCTCGCACGGAATCCGCGTCCAGTGCTCGATCGCGTACTTGGCGATCATCCCCGCGTGGTACGCCGTCCCGCAGGCCACGATGACGACCTTGTCGACCTCGCGCAGCTCGGCGGGCGGGATCCGCACCTCGTCCAGGGACAGCACCCCCGAGGCGTCGATCCGCCCCAGCAGCGTGTCGGCCACGGCCTTCGGCTGCTCCGCGATCTCCTTCAGCATGAAGTAGTCGTAGCCGCCCTTCTCGGCGGCCGAGGCGTCCCAGTCGATGTGGTACTCGCGCACCTCGGCGGGCGCCCCGTCGAAGCCGGTGACCGTCACCGCTTCCCGGCGCAGCTCCACCACCTGGTCCTGCCCCAGCTCGATCGCCTCACGGGTGTGCGCGATGAACGCCGCCACATCCGACGCGAGGAAGGCCTCACCGTCCCCGACCCCCACCACCAGCGGCGAGTTCCGACGCGCCCCGACCACCACGTCCGGCTCGTCGGCATGCACCGCGACCAGCGTGAACGCACCCTCCAGCTGCCGGCAGACCTGCCGCATCGCCTCGGCCAGCTCCCCGCAGGACGAGTAGGCCTCGGCCAGCAGATGCGCCACGACCTCGGTATCCGTCTCGGACGCCAACTCGTGTCCGCGGTCGGTGAGTTCCGCGCGCAGCCCGGCGAAGTTCTCGATGATGCCGTTGTGCACGACGGAGACCCGGCCGGCGTTGTCCATATGGGGATGGGCGTTGCCGTCGGTGGGCCCGCCGTGGGTGGCCCACCGGGTGTGCCCGATACCGGTCGAGCCGGCCGGCAACGGCCGGTCGGCCAGCTCCTTCTCCAGATTGGCGAGCTTGCCGGCCTTCTTGGCCGCTGCCAGCCCGCCATCGGCCAGCACGGCGATACCCGCCGAGTCATAGCCGCGGTACTCCAGCCGCTTCAAACCGGCCAGGACAACGTCAAGGGCGCTCTGCCCGCCCACATATCCCACGATTCCGCACATGGGGGCAGGGTACGCCGGGGCCCTGAACGACCACCGCCGGCATGTACCGGCGAGTCACCGATCGAAGGATCCGGCCTTCACAGCGCCAACGAATGCCGCCCATGCACCGGGCGCGTGAAACTGCGTCCCGCCCTCACGGTCCTTACTGTCCCGGACGGCCCGGCCGCCGTCGGCGGTGTGCGCTACCTCCACGCACTCCTGGTTGATCCCCTGCGAGGCTCTGGCCTTGACGAACTCGGTGACGATCTCACGGCTCTCTATCGAGGTCACTTCTCACCCTCCGGCATGTTCGCTATCGCTTTGTCGAGGAACGTGAGGCTCTGCTTACGGCTCAGCGCCGCAGACCGGAGCGCTTCAAAGATGCGGGCATGCTTGGCGACATCGTCCAGATCCTCAATGATCACCGTGCTGGTCGTACTGTCGAACGCAACAGCTTCCGGTGCGGGCTCCGGGCCGAACGAGAAGATGGAGAAGTGCGACGCCATATGCGCGGCACCCCATTCCGAGTACGGGAGAACCTGCAGCGTGACATTCTTCCGCTGGGCCAGCTCATGGATGTGTGTCAGCTGCTCCCGGTGCACTTCCCGTGACGGCATCGGGGCAGTCAACGCCGGCTCCCACACGACCGCGGCGAATTGCGCCCCGCCCTCTTCGATGACTCGCTTTCGCTCTCGCCGAACCGCCAGGGCCTTCTCGACGGTTTCCGCGGAATACGTCGTGTGGCTGCCGTCGACGAGCGCCTTGAGGTAGCCCGGCGTCTGCAACAGTCCGGGAATGAACAGCGGCTGCCATGTCCGGATGTACGAGGCGTCGACCTCCAGCGCAATCAGGTCGGCATGTTCCTCGCTCACCATTCCCGCATAGTCGAGCCACCAGCCACGCTTGTTGCTCACCCGGGCGAGGTGCTCCAACTGCGTTCTTGCATTCTCGTCTGACACCTCGTAGAGGTCCAACAGCACACGGACGTCCCCGACGCGCGACGCGCTGATGCCTCCTTCAACGCGGCTGATCTTGGCGATCGAGCAGCCCAGCACCTCGGCCGCATGCTCCTGGTCGAGCCGAGCGGCGAGCCGGTACCGCTTGAGTGCCGCACCGAGCCGCCGACTACGCACCGTGGGCTTCCCACCTACGGGCATGCCACCTCCCTGTCGTACACATCCAGGATGCACAGTAACCCCCCACGCACACCAGGTAATTGAGACTCCCAGTGGCTCGCAAATTTACAACTATTGGGGACTTGCAACTTGCGCCCGCGCGGCCCTAGCGTCAGGCACGTCACTCCTTGTCGCCATTCAAGGACGTTGAGTGATCATGGTTACGCCTGCCCACCACCCTTGGGGGACACATGTCCGGGCGCACACGCACCAAGAGGTTCCAGGTCCGGAAGGACTCCGTCGCCGCCGCTCGACGCCACGTCAGGACGACCCTGACCGACTGGAAACTCGGCGGCCTCATCGAGGACAGCGTCCTCATCACCAGCGAACTGACCACCAACGCCGTCAACCACGCCAAGGGCACGGGCGACTACTTCGAGCTGGCTTTACGCCGCCGCAACGGCATCCTGGTCCTAGAGGTCGCCGACTCCTACCAGTGGCACATGCCTGAGCTGGAGAAGGCCGCCCCGGACGATCCCTCCGGCCGCGGTCTGTTCATCGTGGACACCCTTTCCCAGCACTGGGGGGGTACGGCCGCGCAACCCCGGCAAGACGGTGTGGGCACACCTTGCAATCAACCGCCCGGAAGGGCCATGAGCTTTTCTTCGCGGACATCCCTAAAACCCCCGTTGACTCCCACCCCTCCGCACGCGGGGGCGCAGTGGGTACGCGACGCGGTCGCCCGGAAAGAGAGCGAGCCAGGCGACCGCCGAAGCTTTTAAGCCCCCTGTTCGGTGACCAGAAACGAACGGCTCAGTGTCACCCGAACGGGGTAGCAAATGCAGGTCGTACGGGGACCTCCCCCGCACGAGTTCAGCAGCTCCAAGAAGGAGAACACCATGGCTGCAACACCGGTTACCGGCACGGCCGGTAAGGGTGACGATCTGCTGGTCGCCAAGAAAAAGGTGACCGCCGCCCGCTCCCGAATGGAGACCCCGTCCGACACCACTGCCGGTAAGTCCGACGGCAACGACTGACGGGACTCAACATGACCGCTGATACGTCTGCGGTCGTCGCGCGCCTCGGCGGGGACTTATTCCTCGCCGAGGCGTTCGGCCGCACTTACCATTTGGTACGCGGCGACGCCGGCACGGTCTCGGACCTGCTGACGTGGGACGACCTCAATTGGATTCTCGGCCGGAATCGCATGGAGGTACCGCGCCTGCGGCTCTCCAAGGACGGGGAGATGGTCCCCCAGGACGCCTACACGCTCCCGTTCGTGACACGGCGCAGCACGGTGTGGCACCGCCTTCACCCCGCAGCATTCCACCAGCAGATCGACCAGGGCGCGACCTTGGTTATTGATGCGATCGACGAGCTACACCCTGGGGTACAGCGTTTGGCAGGCGACCTTGAACGCTGGCTTCGCACCCAGGTCCAAGTCAACCTGTACGCCTCGTGGAGCGGTCGCGAGGGCTTCGGGACACATTGGGATGATCACGATGTTGTGGTCGTCCAGCTCGACGGATCGAAGCGGTGGAAGCTCTACGGCCCGACACGCGTAGCGCCGATGCACCGCGATGTGCAGCTTCCGGACGAGCCTCCTGACGTGCCTACTGCCGAATTCGTCCTCAAGGCCGGGGACGTGCTCTACCTTCCGCGCGGCTGGTGGCACAACGTCGCGGCGTCCGAGGGTGAACGGTCCCTCCATCTGACATGTGGGCTAACCTCCATGACCGGCTCCGACCTGATCATCTGGCTCTCTGAGATCCTTCGTAGGGACGACGTTGTACGGAGAGATCTGCCGCGCTTCGGCACTGCGCAGGAGAAGCAGGATTTCGTGGACGCGCTCCGCGATCTGCTGACCAAAGAATTGGACAGCGGAAGCCTCGTTGACCGTTATGCCGGCCATCATGACGCCACAGAGCGCATTAGGTTCCGCACCTCTCTCCCTCACATCGCGGCCATACCCACCGAGCCTGAACAGCTTGTTCAGATGCTGACGACAAGGCACACGCTCGCGTCTGATGAGGAAGGGAACGTTGTGCTGACCGCAGGCGGTGAGAGCTGGACGTTCGCCAATGCTGCCCGCACGTTGCTGGAACGGCTCACTGATGGGCAGCCGCATACGCTTAATGGCCTTACCGATGGTACGGACCTCACCCTGCAACAGGCCGCCAGAGTGGTGGAAGAGTTGGTCAAGGGACAGGTTGCAGCGGTAGGGAGCGAACTGTGACCGCCACGCTGGCTCTGGGTACCTACCGATGCCGAGGAGTAGCAGAATCAGCGGAAGTCGCGGTGAAGGCGGACGTTGATTGGATCGACACCGCGCCGAACTACCAGCAGGGCCAAGCGGAACGGCAGCTCGCACCAGTTTTGGCGACCTATCCAGGGATGCGGGTCTCCACGAAGGCGGGGTTTTTCACGAAGGCTCGGGCATCCGAAGCTGTGGAGGCCGGCGTCCTGACTCAGGAACAGGCAGACCGAGGGCACAGCCTTAAGCCGGCCTTCCTGAGCTGGCAAACCGCCCGCAGTAAGGAGGATCTAGGCCGCGCGGCCGACATCGTGTTTCTCCACAACCCGGAAACCGGGCACCGTACTCCCAAAGAACTGGAGCAAAGCCTCCTTCCGGCATTCGAGGCCCTGGAGGAGTCCTGTGCTCGGGGGATTACAAGGGGGTACGGCATTGCAACCTGGTCCGGTCTGCACGACGACCTGATGACAGTCGATCGGCTGTTGGCCCTCGCCCACCGGGCCGGTGGTCCGCGCCACCATTTGCGAACCATCCAGCTCCCGCTATCCCTGGTGCAGCTCTCGCCGCTCGCGGAAGCGGTTCGTGGCCGGGGCGTACTCCTGGATGCGTACGAGGCGGGCCTTGAAGTGTTCGCCTCCGCTCCACTGCATGGAGGGGAGCTGATGAGCATCGTGACACCGGACGTGGCCAAACAGCTTGTGCCGGGCATGACGCCGTTGGAAGCGGTTCTCGGCACTCTGGCCTCATCCCCTGGCGTGACGAGGATTTTGCTCTCCGCGAGCACGCCGGAACACTGGGCCGATGCCGCCGCCGCTGTCTCGCGGCCCATCACGTCGCCTCAACTCCGGAGGATTGTCGATGCCTTCAGCTCCTGATGACGTCACTGCGGGACGCCTGCAACAGGCTCTGCGCCACGCTGCCTCTGTCCTCCATGTGACTCTCGCCGGTCCACCCATCTGGGGGTGGGAGGGAAAGGGCATCAGCGGTCCAGCCGACAAGGCTCTCTGGCTTCGACTGAGCTGTATTCCTGCCGACCGCACGCCCTCATGGGATGGCGCAGAGGCAGCGGAAAAAGCTGTTCCCGACGGCATCCCCCGCCCTAGGCTCCATGAGATCAGCGAGTGGAGGGCAGACGAGTTCGCCTACCGGGCGGAGCTGTACGACCGGGTAACCCGGCAGCCATTGAGCGACGGGGCGCTACTGTCCACTTCTCCGGACCTGCCTGATACGTGGTGGAAGGATCTGCGGACATCGCTGGACTCCCTGACCAAAGCGAAGACAGATCGCGTCGCCATCCGCCAGGAACGACTTCACTGGGCAATGCCGAAGTTCCTCGGGACGGAGCTGGACACTGAGGTACCGGAGTGGTCCACCGCGCACGCTGACATCCAGTGGAGCAACCTCATCAGCCCCGAACTGTGCATCCTCGACTGGGAGCGTTGGGGTAAGGCGCCTGCGGGGTACGACGCAGCGACCTTGTTCATCTCCAGCCTGACGGTCCCGGAGACCGCTGCTCGTGTCCGACAGGAGTTCGCAAGTGTCCTGGACACGCCGACTGGACGCTTCTCTGAGCTGGTGGTGGCGTCTGAGTTCCTACAAGGCATGCAGCGCGGCAACAACCTGGAGCTGGAGATGCCACTGAAGCAGCGGGTTGCCTATCTGCTCGGCTAGGGCTGATGAGAGGCGGATCACGTCATCGAGTGCGACCTGGCCGGCATCGAGGCGCCGATGCACTGCGACGTGCGCACGAAGACGATCACCGCGCTGCTCTACCTCGACGAGTAGCCCACGGCGCCCCGCCGTGCGCCACTGACCTGACGCGCTGTGCCCCGCTCCAAGGTATCGGAGCGGGGCTACAGCCCGCGGGGGCCAGTGCAGGTGGAACATGCCGTCACGGGCGCCGAGCGTCAACGCCTCCCGCTCAGCCGCGGTGTACCGAATCAGCGGTGCGCGCCGACCAGGAGCCCGACAGGGAGTGTGCTGGCCGGTCCGGCAGCACACGGAGCACGGAGACCCGGGCGATCGACCCGGGAGATCGGAGGACCACGTAAGAGAACAGGTCCACAGCGATCACGGAGGCCCGCAGCCGGACACCGGTTGACGGTGTCCAACTCGCCTCAAAACCCCCGCGCTATCCGCGCATGCGCCTCGCGCACCGTCTCCAGGAACTCCTCGTCCGCCTCTGCGTCCGCACCGAGTTCGCTGCCCGGCTCGTAGCGTTCCAGGAAGTCCTGTAAATCTTCCCCCAGGTCCTCTTCGGGCAGCTCCTCCGCCAGCTCGGCGTACACCCGCGCGGCGAAGCCGTCCGAGGCGGCATCCGCCGCCCGGCCCCCGGTCGCGCTTGTGGTCCTCCCCCACGGCCACTGTCCCAGCAGGCCGGCCCTACGCGCTCCCACACGCACCCCCTGAATCGTCCTCGGCCCGCAGCCGGGCCTCTCCCCGCTGCCGACCGTACCGGGCAAAAACCCTCGGGTACAGACACCCGGGCAGAGAAGCCCCCAAGCCCGCCCTGACGTCCACAAGACCGGCCTCCGCGGTACCCGGGCGAGCAGCCCGGGGTGCCCACCGTGACACCCCGAGATGAACGGCGGGTGGCGGCTGCGCACAATGGGCGCGTGCCCCTGACGACCGATCCGCAGCAACGACGCCGCGCCGACAGCTCCCCGTACGTCGATCTGACGCGCGCACAGTGGAGCGCCCTGCGGGAGAAGACCCCCCTGCCCCTGACGGCCGACGAGGTCGAACGGCTGCGGGGCCTGGGCGATGTCATCGACCTCGACGAGGTGCGCGATGTCTACCTCCCGCTGTCCCGGCTCCTCAACCTCTACGTCGGCGCCACCAGCAATCTGCGCGGCGCGCTGAACACCTTCCTCGGCGATGCGGGCGGCGGCCCCCAGCCCGGCACCCCGTTCGTCATCGGGGTCGCGGGCAGCGTGGCGGTCGGGAAGTCCACCACCGCCCGGCTGCTGCAGGCGCTGCTGGCCCGCTGGCCCGAGCATCCGCGCGTCGAGCTGGTCACCACCGACGGCTTCCTGTTCCCCAACGCCGAGCTGCACCGCCGCGGCCTGATGTCCCGTAAGGGTTTCCCCGAGTCCTACGACCGGCGGGCGCTGACCCGCTTCGTCGCGGATGTGAAGGCCGGCAAGGCGGAGGTCACCGCCCCCGTCTACTCCCACCTCATCTACGACATCGTGCCCGGCGAGCGGCTGACCGTGCACCGCCCGGACATCCTCATCGTCGAGGGCCTGAACGTCCTGCAGCCGGCGCTGCCGGGCAAGGACGGCCGCACCCGCCTCGGGCTCGCCGACTTCTTCGACTTCTCCGTCTACGTCGACGCCCGCACCGAGGACATCGAGAAGTGGTATCTCGGGCGCTTCCGCAAGCTGCGCGAGACGGCCTTCCAGAACCCGTTCTCGTACTTCCGCAAGTACACCCAGGTCTCCGAGGACGAAGCCCTCGACTACGCCCGGATGATCTGGCGCACCGTCAACAAGCCCAACCTGCAGCAGAACGTGGCCCCGACCCGCGGCCGCGCCAACCTGGTGCTGCGCAAGGGGCCGGACCACAAGGTGCAGCGGCTGTCGTTGCGCAAGCTCTAGGAAGGCGCACACCGTGCTGCATCTACGTCTGATCGCCCCCGACAGCCGCACGGACGACGTGCTCCGGCTGCTGGAGACGACCGTCGGAGTGACCCATCTGGTGGTGC